>NZ_JBWKUK010000013.1:88887-151738 GCF_059420805.1 Erwinia sp. GW821-FHT03D09 | reverse complement strand
AGGTGGCGTATATTACGCTTTCCTCCTTCGGAGTCAACCTCTTTTTGAGAGGTTTTTTCCGGCGGTTCAGACAACTTCCTGAACCTCTAACACGCTGGCCTGTAAGCCGTTGTTCCGTGTCAGTGGAGGCGCAGTATAGGGATTTTCTGGCGGCTGACAAGTTTTTATTGCAAATAAATCACCGAGCGTCACATTTTTAACCAGATGAATAAAAAGAATACAACAGTCGATTAAGAATCACCCAGATATAGCCAGAAAACAGCAGACGCCCATCACAAAATTGAGATACGGGATGCCATTCTTGCTGCACCGCAGGCAGATTTCTGCTGGCTTCCAAAATAAAAAAGGACGACCAATGATAAAATCCGCGCGCAGTATGGCCGGACTTCCGTGGATCGCCGCCATGGCGTTCTTTATGCAGGCGCTTGATGCCACCATTCTCAACACCGCTCTGCCCGCCATCGCCCATAGTCTTAACCGTTCACCGCTGGCCATGCAGTCAGCCGTCATCAGCTACACCTTAACCGTCGCCATGTTGATCCCGGTCAGCGGCTGGCTGGCCGACCGCTTTGGTACGCGTAAGGTGTTTATCGTTGCCGTATTCCTGTTCTCTTTTGGTTCCCTCGCCTGCGCGCTATCAGACTCGCTGGGTATGCTGGTGATCTCTCGCGTTATCCAGGGCGTCGGCGGTGCGATGATGATGCCCGTCGCCCGACTGGCCCTGCTGCGGGCCTATCCGCGAAGCGAGCTGTTACCTGTACTCAACTTTGTCACTATGCCCGGGTTGATTGGCCCGGTACTTGGCCCTCTTCTGGGAGGCGTATTGGTAACATGGGCAACCTGGCACTGGATATTTCTCATCAATATCCCGATTGGCGCCCTCGGTATTATCTATGCGCGCAAATACATGCCAGATTTCACCACTCCGAAACGACGGTTCGACATGGCAGGCTTCCTGCTGTTCGGTCTTGGACTGGTTGGGATCTCAAGCGGCATCGAGCTGTTTGGTGAGCGTGTCGTCTCCACCCTTATCGCATTGAGCGTACTGGTCGGGGGGATTCTCCTTCTCCTTCTATATATAGTGCACGCCCGCCGCCACCCTTCTCCGCTGCTGCCACTGCCAATGTTTAAAACCCACACGTTCTCCGTAGGCATCATCGGCAATATCGCCTCCCGCCTGGGTACCGGCTGTATTCCTTTTCTGATGCCGCTGATGTTACAGGTTGGCTTTGGCTATACTGCACTGATCGCCGGATGCATGATGGCTCCGACTGCGCTGGGATCGATTCTGGCAAAATCGCTGGTCACAAGAGTTCTGCGCTGGTTTGGCTATCGTAAAACGCTGGTCGGTATCAGTGTGATTATCGGCGTGCTGATTGCGTCGTTTTCCCTGCAATCAGCGAGCTGGAGCGTGCTGGCAATGTTAATCCCGCTGTTTATTCTCGGGATGGCGATGTCTACCCAGTTTACGGCGATGAACACCATCACCCTTGCGGATTTAACCGATGCCAATGCCAGCAGCGGCAACAGCATGCTGGCGGTAACGCAGCAGCTGGCGATTGGTTTTGGTGTGGCGGTCAGCGCGGCAGTACTGCGCTTTTATGAAAACTTCGATGGCACAACTTTCCAGCACTTCCACGCCACCTTCCTGACGATGGGAGTCATCACCGTGATTTCCGCGCTGGTATTCCTGCTGTTGAAACCGGGGGACGGCCGTAATCTGATCAGCGACCGCGATAAAAAGAAGAAAGCTTAGCGTTTACCCACTGAAGCACGCGCCATGAGTTCCGGTGTCAGCGCCAGCAACTGCAGGTCTGCATCGGGGCTACTCAGCCGATGCAGCAGAGTATCAATCGCCAGCTCACCCAGTTCGTCTTTCGGCTGATGGATAGTACTCAGAGGCGGCGTCATATAGCGCGCCAGCTCAATATCATCGTATCCCATCACCGCCATATCCTGCGGAATGGTCATCCCGGCCTGGAAAAGCGCCTGATAAACGCCAACGGCCATAGCATCATTACTGGTAAATACTGCCTGAGGTCGCGGGTCTAGCATTAACAGCTGCTGCATGGCGTTGAAGCCCCCCTGGAATTCAAAATCACCGTCAACAATATATCCGGGCAGGATCGGTAGCTCCGCCGTGGCCATCGCACGCTGATAGCCTTCAAAGCGCAGGCGCGCTGGCGTCTTGTCCTGAGGACCTGCGATACAGGCAATGCGCGTATAGCCACGGGAAATCAGATGTTGAGTCGCCATTTCCCCTCCCAGCAACGAGTTGTCCTGAATGATGTCGCTGCCGCCTTCAAACGGTGCCCAGTCCATCATGACCAAAGGAATAGAAGGATAGCGGCCAAGGATCTCGGCGGAAGGCAGATGGCTTTCGGTGCACATGATCAGCAAGCCATCAACGCGCTTTTGCAGCAGCGTTTCCAGGCTTCGATCCATGCGGTCCTTATCTCCTTCGGTATTACACAGAATCAGGCTGTATCCACGCTCATAGCAGCTGCGCTCAACGCCTCGCACCACTTCAGCGTAAAACGGGTTGCTGCTGGCGGTCAACAGCATGCCGATGGTGCGGGTCTGATTCAGCTTCAGGCTGCGGGCCAGCGCCGACGGCGCATAGTTGAGCTCGCGGATTGCCGAAGTGACCTTCTCTCGGATCGTCTTGCTGACGAACCGATTGTTGTTAATCACGTGGGATACGGTAGAGGTTGAGACGCCCGCAAGCCGGGCGACATCTTTCATAGTGGCCACGTTTACCCCTGCGATTGCAAGAAACTGTCGATCTCGTCACGCCAGGGTACGGAAGGCTGGGCACCATGGCGCGTTACGGCAATCGCCGCGGCAGCATGGGCAAAGCGCACCGACTCGGCCATCGGCTTTTTCTCCAGCAGTGCAGTAATCAGCGCACCGTTAAACGTATCTCCGGCAGCAATCGTATCCACCGCCTCTACGCGGAATCCAGGGATACGCTGACCGTTGCCCTGCTCGCTCAGCCACACGCCGCGGCTACCGAGGGTGATAAGGACCGAATCAATACCTTTGGCATGCAGCACCGCTGCTGCCTTCGCTGCATCCTCATCGGTTTTTACGGCCACGCCGCTCAGAATCTGCGCTTCGGTTTCATTAGGGGTAATCATATCCACCAGCGACAGCAGTTCATCGGAAAGCGCCGTTGCCGGGGCCGGGTTCAATATCACCCGGGTCTGATTCTGATGGGCAATACGCGCGGCGGCCAGCACGCTATCCAGCGGGGACTCAAGCTGCATCAGTAACGCATCAGCATCGGCAATCACCTGCTGATGCTGAGTCAAGCGCTCGGGCGTCAGCGCCGCATTCGCACCGGCATAAATACCTATGGTGTTTTCTCCTTCACCATTGACAAAAATCAGCGCCACGCCGGTAGACTCCCCCTCAACGGCAATAACCGGTGCCACATCAATACGATCGTCCGCCAGCTGCCTGCGAATACGCTCGCCAATATCGTCATGACCCACGCAGGCAATAAAGGAAATATCCGCGCCGCTACGCCCGGCAGCAACGGCCTGGTTCGCCCCTTTTCCACCAAATGCGACCTGATACTGCCTCCCGATCACCGTTTCACCCGGACGCGGGAACTGCGCCAGATTAAGAATGTGATCTGCGTTGATGCTGCCAAGAACAGCCAGTTTGCCGGTATTTTTCATATGGGGAATCGTCCAGATAAGTGCGCCACCCGAGGGTGGCGCGTGCCATGCTTTTCTTTGATTTATTTGGTGACCAGCTTCAGGTCTACCGGATATACAGCATCTACTTTTTGCCCTTTCAGCACTTTATCAGCGGTTTCTACACCAATAGAACCAATCTGCTCCGGCAGCTGAGCGATGGTCGCGGCCAGTTTGCCGCCTTCAACAGCCTTCACCCCATCAGGCGTGCCATCAAAGCCCACAACTACCACACCAGATTTACCGGCAGTTTGCAATGCGCGTAATGCGCCAAGCGCCATTTCATCATTCTGGGCAAACACCGCCTGCACATCAGGATGCACGGTCAGCAGGTTCTGCATCACGTTCAGGCCCTTAGTGCGATCGAAATCGGCCGGCTGGCTGGCGAGGATATTAAATTTATGCGCATCGGCAGCCTGCTTGAAGCCTTCACCACGCTCACGCGCGGCTGACGTACCGGCAATCCCCTGCAGTTCGATAATTTTGGCGCCGTTACCCAGCTTCTGAGCGATATATTCGCCTGCCTGCTTACTGCCTGCGCGGTTGTCAGAAGCGATATGGCTGACCACTTTGCCCTGTGCCGCTAAACGGTCAAGCGTGATAACCGGGATGTTCGCCTGGTTAGCCATTTTCACCGCATTGCCCACCGCATCAGAATCGGTTGGGTTGATCAGCATAACCTTGGTGCCGCGAACGGTCAGGTCCTGCACGTTTGCCAGCTCTTTCGCCGGGTTATTCTGTGAATCCAGCACCACCAGGTTATAACCCAGCTTATCGGCTTCTTTCTGCGCACCGTCTTTCAGCGACACGAAGAAAGGATTGTTCAGCGTGGATACCACCAGCGCGATAGTATCTTTTGCCAGCGCATTGGTGCTCAGGGTAGCGCTTAACAGTAAAGCCAGTGCAGTCAGTTTTTTCATATTCTTAATCCTGTAGGGTAATCAGTTATTTACTGCTTTTGTTGTCTACCAGCACCGCCAGTAAAATCACTACAGCTTTGACGATCATTTGGTAGTAAGAAGACACACCGAGCAGGTTCAGCCCGTTGTTAAGGAAACCAAGGATCAGCGCACCGATCAGGGTTCCCATAATTCGGCCTTTACCCCCGGCGAGGCTGGTACCGCCGAGCACAACGGCCGCAATCGCATCCAGCTCATAGCCGGTTCCCGCCGTTGGCTGTGCGGAAGAAAGGCGCGCCACTTCAATGGTGCCGGCCAGCGCGGCCAGCATACCGCACAGCGCATAAACGGTGATTTTTACCCGATTCACGCTGATGCCTGAAAGGCGGGTCGCCGCTTCGTTACCGCCCAGCGCATAGATATAGCGGCCCAAACGGGTGTGGTGCAGCATGTACCATGCGGCAAAGAAGACAATTGCCATCAGCCAGACCGGCATTGGGATACCCAGCGGGCGGCCAATACCGAACCAGCCGAACAGATCCGCATTGTCGCTAAAGCCGGTATTCACCGGGCTGCCGTTGGTGTACACCATGGTCACCCCGCGCAGCAGCAGCATCATCACCAGGGTGGCGATAAACGCCTGAACCTTGCCTTTCGCGACAATCGTACCGGTAATACCGCCGATCAGGGTGCCCAGCGCCAGCGAAGCGACAACCGCCACCAGCGCATTCACTTCCAGGCCAACGATCGATGCCGCCACCGCGCCGGTCAGCGCCAGCAGCGAACCAACGGAAAGATCGATGCCCGAGGTCAGGATAACCAGCGTCATCCCCACGGCCATAATGGCGTTAACCGAGGTCTGTTGCAGAATATTGAACAGGTTCGCCACGGTGAAAAAGTTCGGGCTCATGCTGGAGACAATGGCGATCAGCACCACCAGCGCAATCAGCGATTTCTGTTCAAGCAGCCATGCCTTACTGATCAGGCGGCGTGAAGGGATTTTTTGCGTACTCATAGTTATGCCAGCTCCGTGCTGTATTGTTTGCCTACCGCTGCCGCCATCAGAATTTCCTGCGAGGCTTGTTCAATCGGGAAGTCACCGCTCAGGCGCCCTTCGTGCATCACCAGCACGCGGTCGCTCATGCCCAGCACTTCCGGCATTTCAGAAGAGACAAGGATGATGCTCAGCCCCTCTTCTTTAAACTGGTTAATTAGCTGATAAATCTCTTTCTTCGCGCCAACATCCACGCCGCGAGTCGGTTCATCCAGGATCAGCACCTTAGGCCGGGTCATCAGTCCGCGGGCGATAGCCACCTTCTGTTGATTCCCGCCGGAAAGCAGGCCGATCGGCTGATTCATCGAGGGCGTTTTGATGTTAAACAGCTTGATAAAATCCCCGACGGCCAGCTGCTCTTCACCGTGCTTCAGGCGACCGCCGGTATGGCTGAAATACTTCAGGGCGGTCAGCGACATGTTCTCTTTTACCGACATCCCCAGCACCAGGCCATCGCGCTTGCGGTCTTCAGAGATATAGACGATGCCGTTAAGCAGCCCTTCTTCTGGCGAACGCGCCACTACCGTTTTACCGTCCAGCGTTACGGTACCGGCTGAACGCGGCAGCGCACCGTACAGCACCTTCATTAATTCGGTGCGTCCCGCGCCCATCAGGCCCGCCACGCCGAGGATCTCCCCTTTGCGCAGAGTAAAGCTGACATCGTCAACGCCGGAGCCGCTGAGGTGCTCTACTTTCAGACGAACATCACCCGGTGCTTTGTCCAGCCGCGGATACTGCTCTTCCAGCTTGCGACCCACCATCATTTCGATCAGCGACTCTTCGCTTAACGAGTTGACCTCCCGTTCGGCAATAAACTGGCCATCGCGGAAAATAGTCACATCATCGCAAATCTCAAAAATCTCTTTCATACGGTGGGAGATATACACAATGCCGCAGCCCTGCGCCTTCAGCTCTTTGATAACGCGGAACAGCGAGGCAGTTTCGGTATCGGTCAGTGCATCCGTTGGTTCGTCCATAATGATGACTTTAGATTCAAAGCTCAGCACCTTGGCAATCTCCACCATCTGCTGATCGCCGATCGACAGATCGCCCACCAGCTTATGGCTGCTGAAGCGCAGATTCAGGCGTTTCAGCAACGCATCCGCCTTCTCGTGCATCGCTTTCCACTGAATGCGTCCAAAGCGGTTAACGAATTCGCGACCGAGGAAAATATTCTCCGCAATGCTTAGCTGCGGGATCAGATTAAGTTCCTGGTGGATAATGCCGATCCCCGCTTCCTGCGAGGCTTTAGGTCCGTTGAACGTTGTTTCTTTCCCCAACCACTCAAAGTTGCCGGCGTCGCGAGCGTAGATCCCGGTCAGGACTTTCATCATGGTGGATTTACCGGCACCGTTTTCTCCCACCAGCGCCATGACGCGGCCAGGGTAAACGGCAAGTGCAGCCCCCGACAGCGCTTTCACGCCGGGGAAGGATTTATCAATGCCTTTCAGTTGCAGTAAAGGTTGCATAACGGCCTCAGAAGGTCACGCCAGCGTTAAGGATGATATTCGCATACGGAGAACACTCCCCGCTGCGAATAACAGCCTTACTACGTTGTGTTTGTTGTTTGAACTGTTCGTGACTGATATAGCTGATACTAATTGTATTACCCTGGTGTTGTTGCAAGGATTTAAGCAGGGCGATCAGTTCACTGTGGAGCTGCGGATTGTGTTGCAAAATCTCTTCCGCAAGGATGGCGCTCTCAACCTGCATTTCTTCAATTACCGTTTTGGTTACCTGCAAAAAACTGGGAATACCGTGAGTCAGCGCAAGATCGATGCGCTGCGGGCCATGCGGAACAGGCAGGCCGGCATCACCGATGGTCAGGCTATCAGTATGTCCCAAACGGGAAACCACGGACGAAATATCAGAATTCAGTAAGGTGCCTTTTTTCATCTTTCACTCCAGAGCGAAACGTTTCGCTAACTAACAGTTTAAGCAATGGGGAAGGGGAAACAATCATCAAGTTGTGAAAATGTGATCGCTATCGAAACGTTTCGCTAATGAGATGCACTAATTAGTTTGGGGTAATTCCTCCCTCTGAATAATCCTGATTTTTTTACTGCTCACGTCGCCATAACCTGACTTTCCTGTCTCGACGCACAACACACTAAGCAGATAATATTTAAGGCTTCTCTATGTAATGACGGCATATTTTAGTTTATCGCGTAGTTGTCACTCGATAATTTTTATCGAGTGACTATCATAAAACACAGGATAATATTCACCAACTTTATATGTAATAACTAATTAAGTTAAGCAAAACATATAAGACAACATATCAAAGGAACATATTATGCTTCTAAACGAAAGATTTGAAAAAATAAAAAAATACTATATTGACTTTAAGAATTGGTCTAATGAAATAACTGGGAATCACATTCTTTGCTATCAACCAATCAATGAAGAGCAGCTATTAGATATAGTAAACTTCGCTAAAAATAACAATAAAAAAGTCAGACCATTGGGAATGAAACATAATTGGTCTCCACTAACTATTATAAACGGAGAAAATAACAGCAATGTAATACTTGTTGACCTAAAAAAAACCGTAAAAAAAGTTGCCATTACAAAACTTGGTGAACATGCGCTGGTCACAGCAAGAACAGGAATTACGATGCTGGAATTTGTTACTCAGCTGGAGCAACAAAAGCTGGGCTACGTTGGAATGCCAGCACCTGGAGATCTAACATTAGGTGGTGTTTTAGCTATTGGTGGACACGGCACCTGTATACCCGCTAAAAATGAAAAATACCCTCAGGGTGGATCTTATGGTTCTATGAGCAACTCAATTATTTCTCTCAAGGCAGTAGTATGGAATTCAGAATCAGAAAATTATGAGATGAAAACCTTCCAACGAACTGAACCAGAGATGGCGGCATTTATGGTTCACGTTGGCCGGGCACTGGTTTATGAAGTCACTTTACAAGTACCTCGCAACCAACGTCTACGCTGCCAAAGTTATGTTAATATTACAGCTGATGAACTTTTTGCTAAAGATAGTAGCGGGAAAAAAACGTTCAGCTCTTTTCTGGACCAATGTGGACGCGCCGAGGCTATATGGTTCCCTTTCACCGAAAAACCATGGCTTAAGACATGGACTATAACTCCTGTTTATCCCTCTATATCACGTCCAGTTCATTCCCCCTTTAACTATGAATTTTCAGATAATCTTCCCCTAAAAATCTCCAATCTGATTAAAAAAATCAACAATGGACAACCGGAGCTCACTCCGTCACTTGGAAAATTACAAGCCGAGCTTGTCGATATTGGTCTCGGAATAACAAACACCTTTGATCTGTGGGGCTGGAGTAAAGACGTGCTGATGTATGTCAAACCTACTACGCTACGTGTAACCGCAAATGGTTATGCGATTTTGACACGAAGGGATAACATTCAGAGCGTATTGTACGATTTTGTTAGCCATTACAGAAAAATGGTCGCTAGCTATGAAAGCCATAACTCATGGCCGATGAATGGTCCTATTGAAATAAGAGTCACTGGATTGGATAAACCTGATGAAACACTGATTTCAGGAGCAGTAATGCCAGCATTATCAGCGATAAAACCAAATAAATCTCACCCTGAATGGGATGTTGCCGTCTGGCTGGATATCTTGACTATGCCAGGAACTCCGGATGCATGCAGGTTTTATAATGAAATGGAAAAATGGATATTCTCCCACTTCAATAATAATGATTGTGCAGTTCGTGTAGAATGGAGTAAAGGGTGGGCATACAGTAATGAATCCGCATGGGATAATCAAGAAACCCTCAAAAAAACCATCCCTGAAACATTTAGCAATAAAGAGGAGGATAGCCAAAGCTGGAATGATGCCATTAGTACGCTAAACAACTATGATCCTTACAATTTATTCACATCCCCATTCATTGAGAAGCTTTTTGATATTGGTTAATGAACCGTAATAAAAAACCTCCATAAATGGAGGTTTTTTATCAATTAAAGAATTGAATGTTAGCCACCCCATTCCCAATCATAATGATAGGTTATACGGCTAGCATCACCACCAAGAAGGCTACCAGCTCCAGCTACAGCCTTAAAAAGTCCATAACCCAACGAGTCGGCAAAACGATGTACTCCCCCCAGTCCAACTGCATCAAAACTTTTACCTACTGATGAAACAAGCGTCGTATTAAGCACATCATTCGTAACTTTCACAGAATCAATTATAACATTTCCTTTGAAGCGTAAAACATCAGAAAAAAAACCAGCGCCGGACACTTGCATAATTTCTTGTGTTGTAAGCTCTTTCATTTTCATATCCTTATAACAAGATGAGATTTACTAAAATAATGCGAACACATCATTAACTTATATAAGGGTAAAAACAATAGCAAAACATACTGTTAATATTATAATTGTTGTTTTTTCTTATAAGTTATCTATTTTACGAACCTGTTTCACATCCAGCTCCACTGAATTAAAGTTCTTATCCAGTTTACCCTGTAATTCGACCTTATCCTGCGGACCAACGACCAGTCCTTTCCAGCGCTTATGGTCAATCTCGACCGTCATAGTGCCGGTGGCATCGCGAAACAGATAGTCTTCATCACCGATGCGTTTCTCGATATTACCGCGCATCGTTACCCAGGCGTCGTCTTTCATATCCTGCGCCTGTTTTACGGTCACCATCGTGCCATTCGGGCCGCTAAAGCCCCCTTCCTGAACGACGGACGTCGGTGCACTCGGATCAACAAAGCCGCCTCCCTGTACGGCCAGAACCGGGGTAGAAATCAGGGCGGTAATCGCCAGTAATGCAGCTGTTTTTTTCATGTTCATCTTTATCACCTTTCTTCCTGAACGGAGGCAGCGTTCCACTGCCGGAGGGTCTCTGAAAGTGATTAAAACAAACGCTTCTTAACAGGATCTTAAGGAACGCCCGCTGATGAGTTTATTTCTGTTTGTTGCGTAAATTCAGGCAATTTCGCCGATGCTTCCTGTACAAGCCGCATCCTCATTTCGTATAAAACGGCTAACAACAAAGGATAAGCCGATGAGAATTTTACTGATTGAAGACGATCGCCTGATTGGTGACGGAATTAAAGCCGGGCTGGGCAAGCTGGGCTTTAGCGTTGACTGGTTTACTCAGGGGCATGACGGTTTACTCGCCCTCAGCGCCGCGCCCTACGATGCCGTGGTGCTGGACCTCAGCCTGCCGGAGATCGACGGGATGGACATTCTGCGCCAGTGGCGACAGCAGGGCCGCGATGAGCCAGTGTTGATACTGACCGCCCGCGACGCCCTTGAGCAGCGGGTCGAAGGCCTGCAGCAGGGCGCTGACGACTATCTGTGTAAGCCATTTGCCCTTACTGAAGTGGCGGCACGGTTGCAGGCACTGATCCGCCGACGTCACGGCCAGCTACAGCCTACGCTGCAACACGGCGGTGTGATCATGGAACCCGCTTCCCACAGCGTCACCCTGGACGGCAAACCGCTGGAGCTGAAAGCGCGCGAACTGGCGCTGCTGGAGCTGTTTCTGCTCAACCCGGGTCGAGTGCTGACCCGCGCCCGGCTGGAAGAGAAGCTCTACGGCTGGGATGAAGATGTCTCGAGCAATGCGGTTGAGGTGCATATCCATCACCTGCGCAAAAAGCTGGGCAGTGAATTTATCCGTACCGTTCACGGCATTGGCTACACGCTGGGGGCATTATGAAAAAAAGAAGCCTGCGGCTGCGGCTGACGGTCGGTTTTCTGCTGCTGAGCATTCTGTGCTGGGGGGCGGCCGCAGTAGGCGGCTGGTGGCAAACGCGGCACAATATCAATCAGCTGTTCGATACCCAGCAGATGCTGTTTGCCAAGCGGCTGGCGGCAATCAATCCTGAACGACTCAGCACCGATCCCCTCACCCTGCCAAAAACCAAAAAACTGCTGCGCCATCATCGTGGCGATCAGGAAGATGATGCGCTGGCCTTCGCCGTGTTCAGCCGCGAAGGGAAAATGCTGCTCAATGACGGCGATAACGGCAAAGATTTCCCCTTCAGCTACCAGCGCGACGGGTTCACCGACGGCAGGTTAAACGGCGATGACGATATGTGGCGGCTGGTGTGGCTGACTACGGCGGACGGTCGCTATATCGTGGCGGTGGGCCAGGAGTGGGAGTATCGCGATGATATGACCCGCGATCTGGTTCGGGCCAGCCTCAGCCCCTGGCTGGTTGCGCTACCGGTAATGCTGCTGCTGATGCTTTGGCTGGTCAGCCACGAACTGAAACCCCTCAAGTACATTGCGCGACAGCTGCGCCAGCGGGCGGCGGATGATGCCGCGCCGCTCGAAACAGGGCGCGTCCCACAGGAAGTCCGTCCCTTGCTGGACGAGCTGAATCAGCTGTTTGCCCGTATTAGTGCCATGCTACTGCGTGAACGGCGCTTCACCTCCGATGCCGCCCACGAGCTGCGCAGCCCACTGGCGGCGCTAAAGGTCCAGGCCGAAGTGGCACAGCTGGCACACGACGATGCCTCAACGCTCGGCCACGCGCTGAATAATCTGGATATCGGTATCGATCGCGCCACACGGCTGGTGGATCAGCTGCTGATCCTCTCGCGGCTGGATAACGGCCAGGATCTGCAAAAACAGCCGCTGGAAATGCAGTCTCTATTGCAGCAGGCGGTGGTCGAGCACTATGAACAGGCGCGGGAAAAAGGGATCGATCTTAGCCTGGATGCGCCAGAAGAATCGCTCAGGCGCCTGGCAAACCCGCTTCTGCTGGCCCTGCTGGTGCGCAATCTGCTGGATAACGCCATCCGCTATGCACCGGAGGGCAGCAAGGTGGGGCTGGTACTAACGGAAAACAGCCTGACGATAAGCGATAACGGCCCCGGTATTCCGGCGGACATCCTGCCGCGCATCGGCGAACGTTTTTACCGGCCTCCGGGCCAGGAGCAATCCGGTAGCGGTTTGGGATTATCGATCGTTCATCATATTGCCCGGCTTCACGGCATGAGGGTGACGCTGAAGAATCGGGATGAGGGAGGATTAGCCGTTACGGTATGGCTGTAGGGCGCGGCCATATTCAGACCGCGCCCGCCGATCAGATTTCGACCTGCGTACCCAGCTCGATCACCCGGTTAGGCGGGATTTCAAACTGATCCGGCGCGCGCAGGGCGTTCTTTTGCAGCATCAGGAACAGCTTGCCGCGCAGGCGCAGATACCACGGTCGTTTACCGATAATTAGCGATTCGTGGGACATAAAGAACGAGGTTTCCATCATCCGGCAGCTCAGCCCTTCCAGACCGCAGCGGTGGAAGATCTCCTCAACGTTTGGCGTTTCGCGCCAGCCATAGCTGGCCACCACGCGCCAGAAGGTTGGAGAAAGCTGCTCAATGGTCACGCGTTTCACATTATGCACGTACGGCGCATCTTCGGTGCGCAGCGTCAGCAGCACCACGCGTTCATGCAGCACCTTGTTATGCTTAAGATTATGCAGCATGGCAAAAGGGATCACGTTCAGCGCGCGCGACATATACACTGCGGTTCCTGGCACCCTGACCGGCGGCGATTTCTCCAGTGAGGCGATCATCGCCTCCAGCGAATTCCCGTGTTCATGCATACGGCGCAGCAGGCGGAAGCGTTCGCTTTTCCAGGTAGTCATAATCACAAACATTACCAGTGCCAGCGTCAGCGGTAGCCAGCCGCCGGAGAAAACCTTCACCAGGTTGGCCGAGAACAGGGAAACATCAATACACAGCATCGCCACAAGGATTAGCAGTGCCAGATAGCGATTCCAGTGCCAGTTTTTGATCGCCACCGTTGTACACAAAATAGCCGTCAGCACCATGGTACCGGTCACCGCAATACCGTAGGCCGCAGCGAGGTTGCTGGAGTGCTTAAAGCCAACGATCACGATCACCACGGCAACAAACAGCAGCCAGTTAATCACCGGAATATAGATCTGACCGGATTCCTGCTCTGAGGTGTAAACAATACGCATCGGCGGCAGATAGCCCAGACGAACCGCCTGGCGCGTCAGCGAGAATACGCCGGAAATCACCGCCTGAGAGGCGATCACCGTGGCCAGGGTCGCCAGCAGCAGCAGCGGGATCAGCGCCCAGTCAGGCGCCAGCAGGAAGAACGGGTTTTTGATGGCTTCAGGATGTTTCAACAGCAGCGCCCCCTGGCCAAAATAGTTCAGCACCAGCGACGGCAGCACCACGATAAACCACGCCAGTCGAATAGGGAATTTGCCAAAGTGGCCCATATCCGCATACAGCGCTTCCACCCCGGTAATTGCCAGCACCACGGCACCCAGCGCGAAGAACGACACGGTTTTATATTCAATAAAGAAGTGAACCGCCCAGTAAGGGTTCATTGCCTGCAGTACGTCCGGGTTATTGAGGATGCTGCGCGCGCCCAGCACCGCCAGCACCACAAACCACACCAGCATCACTGGCGCAAACAGCTTACCGACGATACCGGTACCGTGTTTCTGAATCACAAACAGCAGAGTCAGCACGGCAATCGCCAGCGGGACGATATAGCTGTCGAGCGACGGTGCCGCAATCTCCAGCCCTTCTATCGCCGACAGCACCGATACCGCCGGGGTTATCACCACTTCGCCATAGAAGAAGCTACCGCCAATCAGGCCCATAATCAGCAGGATCGCGGTTGCACGCCCGCCGGTATTGCGCCCGGCCAGCGACATCAGCGTCAGAATACCACCCTCACCGGCGTTATCCGCTCGCATGACGTAGGTGATGTACTTGAGGGATACCGTCAGAATCAACAGCCAGAAAATCAGGGAGAGGAAACCAAATACCGCATCACGCTCTACGCCAAAGCCGAACTGTCCCGACAGACATTCGCGCAGGGTATACAGTGGGCTGGTACCGATATCACCGTAGACCACGCCTATTGCGGCAAGGGTAACGGCACCAAGGGATTGCTTTTTGTCAGAGCTCATAGGTTAATCTTTTGTTGCAGCCGGCCAGCGCGGGATTGCGCACAGTATGCATGATTCATCACGAATGCCTATTGTTTATTGACGGGATATCGCCCAATCGGAACTCACTTCAATGGCCAGTGTCACCCTTTGACAATAAAAAAGCTGACTGCTATCAACTCTTTCAAGCATCATAGTCAGTAGTGTTTGCGCTCGCCAGCCATCAATGCTGGCCTGACCGTAGAAAAAGGATGGATGTTTGATTATGGCCCAGTCTCACCTACTGGCGGAGCGTATTTCCCGCCTGAGCAATGCATTAGAGAAAGGACTTTACGAACGCCATCACGCGATTCGACTCTGCCTTCTTGCCGCGCTATGTGGCGAAAGCGTTTTTTTACTGGGGCCGCCGGGCATAGCCAAGAGCCTGATCGCCCGACGCCTGAAGTTTGCTTTTCAGCACTCCCGCGCCTTTGAATATCTGATGACCCGCTTCTCAACGCCGGAAGAGGTGTTTGGCCCGCTGTCCATCCAGGCGCTTAAGGATGAGGGGCGCTATCAGAGGCTCACCAAAGGTTATCTTCCCGACGCGGAGATCGTCTTCCTTGATGAGATCTGGAAAGCCGGTCCGGCGATCCTCAATACCCTGCTGACCGCCATCAACGAGCGCCGTTTTCGCAACGGCGACAATGAAGAAAAAATTCCAATGCGGCTGCTGGTGACCGCCTCCAACGAACTGCCGGAAGCAGACAGCGGACTGGAAGCGCTGTATGACCGCATGCTGATCCGCCTGTGGCTGGATAACGTCCATGAGAAACAAAATTTCCGCAGCCTGCTGACCCACCAGCAGGATGAAAATCAGAATCCGGTGGCGGAATCGCTGTGCATCAGCGACGAGGAGTATCTGGCCTGGCAGCAGGGCATTACCAAAGTGAACCTGCCGGATGATGTCTTCGAGCTGATCTTCCAGCTGCGCCAGCTATTAGAGAACCAGCCGGGGGCGCCGTATATTTCCGACCGCCGCTGGAAAAAAGCCATTCATCTGCTGCAGGCCAGCGCCTTTTACAGCGGGCGCAATTCTATCGCGCCGATCGATCTGATCCTGCTGAAAGACTGCCTGTGGCACGACGTGAATTCGATGAAACTGCTGGATCGTGAAATTGATAATTTGCTGACTCAGCAGGCGTGGCAGCAGCAGCCGATCCTGATAAAACTGCAGCAGGTTAACGCCCGCCGTCTGGCGCTTCAGCAGCAGCAGAGCGTTGAGCAGGCCATTCGCCTGGAGAAGCACGGCGGCATGTTCAGCCGTAAACCGCACTTCGAGCTGCCCGCCGCGCTGTCGGCCGATGAGCTGACCCTGATGCTGCAAAAGCCGCTGACGCTGCATGATATGCAGGTTACGCACGTCACCCTTGCCCGCGAGGCGCTACATCACTGGCTGCAAAAGGGTGGAGAGGTGCGCGGCAAGCTGAACGGTATCGGCTTTGCGCAGGTGCTGGACCTGCACGTGGACGCTCAGGAATGCCTGACGCTGCGTGATATCAGCCTGCAAAGTTCGCGGCTGATGCTGCCCGGCAAACTCCAGCAGACGCTGCCGGAAGAGATTATCCAGACGCTGGATGAGCTGGATACTCAACTTCGCGCCCAGCGTACGCTGTTCAGCCAGCACCATCGCTGCCTGTTTATCAGCGATGACTGGCTGGCCCGCGTCGAAGACAGCCTGCAACAGGTGGCCGAACAGCTGAAGCAGGCACGTCAGTGATCTCACTCGATACGCTGAGTATGTTACTGACCATCAGCGAAAACGAGCTGATCGAAGAAGTGGCCATCGCCATGCTGGCCTCCCCCAAGCTGGCCGCTTTTTTTAAAAAATTCCCGGGGCTGAAAAATGCCCTGACCCGCGATTTACCCAACTGGAAAGCCGGGGTTCTGCAACAGCTGAAATCCACCCCGGTACCGGAGGATGTGGCCGAAGAGTTCAGCCGCTTCCAGCACTTTCAGTCACTGAACAGTCACGAATTCAGTGTCCAGTTGCCCGAACTGCTCACGTGGCTGGATACGCATTCATCCCAGTTTGCGGAAAAAGCCCGTCTGCTGGTCGAACATGCGGAGATCGGTCATCTCAGTGCGGCGCAGCAGACGCTGTTTCTACAGCGCTGGCGGCTGAGCCTGACGCTGCAAACCCTGTCGCTGAACCAACAGCTACTGGATCAGGAGCGCGATAAGCTGCTGGCGGAACTACAACACCGGATGGCAATGAGCGGCCAGCTGGCTCCGGTACTGGCCAGCGATGATGATGCCGCAGCGGGCAGGCTGTGGGATTTGACCCGCAGCTCGCTTCAGCGCGAGGATTATCAGCTGATTGTGCAGTACGGCGATTTTCTGGCGGGGCAGCCCGAGCTGATGAAGCTGGCCGAACAGCTGGGCCGCAGCCGCGAAGCCAAAGCCGTTCAGGCGGAAGAGGCACCGCTGGAAGCCTTCCACCAGCTGGTACGCGAGCCGGAAAGCGTGCCGGAGGAGGTCAACGGGCTGCATCAGAGCGATGATATCCTGCGCCTGCTGCCGCCGGAGCTGGCCACCCTCGGCATCAGCGAGCTGGAATTCGAATTTTATCGTCGGCTGGTGGAAAAACGGCTGCTCACCTATCGGCTGCAGGGTGAAAGCTGGCGCGATAAAATCACCGAGCGGCCCGTGATCCATCAGCATCATGACGAACAGCCGCGCGGGCCGTTTATCGTCTGCGTGGATACCTCCGGTTCCATGGGCGGGTTTAACGAACGCTGTGCAAAAGCCTTCTGCCTGGCGCTGCTTAAAGTGGCGCTGGCCGACAACCGCCGCTGCTACGTTATGTTGTTTGCCCATGAGGTTGTGGGCTACGAACTGACCGCCGGAGACGGCATCAGCCAGGCGATACGATTTCTCAGTCAGCGCTTTCGCGGCGGTACCGACCTCGCCGCCTGTCTGGATGAAGTGCTGAAAAAACTCAGCAGCAGCCCGTGGCAGGATGCCGATGCGGTGATCCTCTCCGATTTTATCGCTCAGCGCCT
Source organism: Erwinia sp. GW821-FHT03D09 (assembly GCF_059420805.1). Classification (NCBI taxonomy): domain Bacteria; kingdom Pseudomonadati; phylum Pseudomonadota; class Gammaproteobacteria; order Enterobacterales; family Erwiniaceae; genus Erwinia; species Erwinia sp. GW821-FHT03D09. The sequence goes on along the minus strand of NZ_JBWKUK010000013.1, from coordinate 134,141 downwards.
GCCGGAAGAGCTGGTCAAACGCGTTCGCGATCATCAGAACCGCCAGCAGCAGCGCTTCCACGCCGTTGCCATGTCCGATCATGGAAAACCGGCCATCATGCGCATCTTCAACCATATCTGGCGCTTTGACACCGGGCTGAAAAGCCGCCTGCTGCGCCGCTGGCAGCGCTAACCCCTCTCCCCTGCGCCCTTTGCGCAAAATCCTGCAAACCTTATTTGCTATAGTCATATATCGGCTTTAGCCAACCGGCAGATGGGAGCATCACGTGACAGCACAACAACAACATCAGAGCGGACTTCCCGCCCCTACCCGCACGCTTCTTCTTAACGGCGGCGATCCCGAACAAAAACGTCAACAGCTGCTCGCTTACTTCCGCCAGACTTGGGAACTCTACGAGCGCCTGTTTGACTGCCTGGCGGACGAACAGGCGTATTACACTAAAGCGATCCCGCTACGCCATCCGCTGATCTTCTATTTTGGCCATACCGCCACCTTCTACATTAATAAACTGATGGCGGGCAGGCTGATTGACGCCCGAATTGATGACCGGATCGAAGCCATGATGGCGATCGGCGTTGATGAAATGAGCTGGGACGACCTGGATAACAGCCACTACAGCTGGCCATCGGTCAGCGAACTGCGTGACTATCGCGGTAAGGTCCGTACCCGCGTGGAGCAGTTTATCGAAACCATGCCGCTGTCGCTGCCTATCGGCTGGGACAGCCCGGCGTGGGTGATCCTGATGGGGATTGAACACGAACGCATTCATCTGGAAACCTCCAGCGTGCTGATGCGCCAGCTGCCCATCGAATGGGTCAAGCCTCAGCCCCACTGGCCGGCATGTGCTGATGCCCGTCACGATCGCCATGCGGTTCCGGAAAATTCGCTTATCGCCGTGGCCGGTGGCCGGGTGACCCAGGGAAAAACCGATCAAACTTACGGCTGGGATAACGAATACGGCACGCAGGTAAGTGAAGTGAAGCCCTTCCGCGCCAGTAAAATGCTGGTCAGCAACGCCGAGTTCTTCACCTTCGTCGCGGCGGGTGGCTATCAACAATCACGCTGGTGGGATGAAGAAGGCCTGGGCTGGCGGGAATTTTCTAAAGCCACCATGCCAACCTTTTGGGTCGGGGACGCCGAACAGCCGGATACCTTACGCCTGAGGTTGATGACGGAAGAAGTGCCGATGCCGTGGGACTGGCCTGCCGAAGTGAACCAGCTTGAGGCCGCCGCTTTCTGCCGCTGGAAGGCCGAGGAAACCGGTAAATCTATCCAGCTTCCCGCAGAGAGCGAGTGGATGCTGCTGCGTGAGCAGGTTGCTGGCGATCAGCCCGACTGGGACACCGCGCCGGGCAATATCAATCTGGCCTACTGGGCCTCTTCCTGCCCGGTGGATTGCTTCAGTCAGGGTGATTTCTTCGATCTGATCGGCAACGTCTGGCAGTGGACCACCACGCCCATTAACGGCTTTGAAGGATTTCGCGTGCATCCGCTGTACGACGATTTCTCCACACCGACCTTTGACGGCAAACATGCGCTGATCAAAGGCGGAAGCTGGATCTCCACCGGTAACGAGGCGCTGAAATCTGCGCGCTATGCCTTCCGCCGCCACTTCTTCCAGAATGCCGGATTCCGCTATGTTGTTTCCAGCCATCAGGAAACCATGGCGCAAAATCCGTACGAAACCGACACCATGGTGTCACAGTATCTGGATTTCCAGTACGGCCCGGAATATTTCGGCGTGGCCAACTATGCACGCGCGCTGGTGGAAATCGCCTGCGGTCTGACGGATAAAAGACAGCGTGCGCTGGATATCGGCTGTGCCACCGGCCGTGCCAGCTTTGAACTGGCTCGTCATTTCGAGCAGGTGGTGGGCATGGACTACTCGGCACGCTTTATTGACGTGGCGCTGCAGCTCACCGGCGGAGAGGATTTCCGCTATGTCACCCAGGAAGAGGGTGAGCTGGTGGAATATCGCCAGGTCCGGCTGAAAGATTTTGGTCTGGATACCCAACAGGCCAGCCGAATTCACTTCGTACAGGGCGATGCCTGCAACCTGAAACCGCAGCCGGAATACTACGATCTGGTACTGGCCTCCAACCTGATCGACCGGTTACGCCAGCCTGAGCGCTTCCTGGAGGATATCAGCGGTATGATCCGTAGCGGCGGCGTACTGATGCTCTCCTCACCCTATACCTGGCTGGAGGAGTATACGCCGAAAGAAAACTGGCTCGGTGGAGTGCGTGAGAATGGGGAAGCCCTGACCACTTACCAGGCATTACAGCGACTGCTGGCGGCGGATTTTGAAGAGATCGCGCCGGCACAGGATATTCCGTTTGTCATTCGCGAAACGGCACGTAAATACCAGCACACACTGGCGCAGCTGACCCTGTGGCGTAAACGCTGACCTCCCCTACCCCGCAGGCACTCTGCTGCCTGCGGTTCACTTCAATCGATTGCCATCGCCTTCACTATCCCGCACAGTAACGCTATTGCAAGCGCCCGCTAATAATCATGGAGCCACTATGGCCGAAAATATACAGCCCGATAATCTCGATCGCGGCATTCTGATCGCCCTGATGGACAATGCCCGTACCGCCTACGCCGAGCTGGCCAAGCAGTTTAACGTCAGCCCCGGCACCATCCATGTGCGCGTCGAAAAGATGAAGCAGGCAGGGATCATCAAAGGCACGCGGGTAGAAATCGATCCAAAGCAGTTGGGTTATGACGTCTGCTGCTTTATTGGCATTATTCTCAAAAGCGCAAAGGATTACCCTTCAGCACTGGCCCGTCTTGAGGCACTTGATGAAGTGGTGGAAGCTTATTATACCACCGGGCATTACAGTATTTTTATCAAGGTGATGTGTCGATCTATTGATGCGTTACAGCAGGTGCTGATCAATAAGATCCAGACCATTGACGAAATTCAGTCCACGGAAACGCTGATCTCCCTGCAGAACCCGATCATGAGGGCAATCAAGCCCTGATCGGGCGCTTACTCGCCTCTCTCAGACGATCCTGTGAATCATTTTATGCACAGATGTTTTCCTTTGTGCTTAATGCTATATCCATGTAATACCCCTACTTACCCACAGGTAGATCCCAATCTGATCACAGAGTACAATGCCCACCTTTGTGACTCAGAGATCCCATCATGGCCGATATTACCTTAATCAGTGGCAGCACCTTAGGCAGCGCAGAATACGTTGCCGATCATCTGGCAGAGAAGCTGAACGAGGCGGGTTATACCACCGAAACACTGTACGGCCCGGAACTGGATGAAGTGAAGCCTGAAGGGATATGGCTGGTGGTGAGCTCAACCCACGGTGCCGGTGAACTGCCTGAAAATATTCAGCCGTTCTTTGATGCTATAAAGGAACAGCAACCGGATCTGAGTAACCTGCGCTACGGTGCGGTAGGCATAGGCAACCGTGAATACGACCTGTTCTGCGGTGCTATCGATCAGTTTGAAACGCTACTGAGCTCGCTGGGTGCGAAACGCATTGGTGATTGCCTGAAAATTGACGTCCTCGAACATGAGATTCCGGAAGATCCTGCCGGCGTTTGGGTGGAAACCTGGAAAGATTCGATCTAAATATCGCGTGGATCGGGCCTCGATCGACTGTCCGATCCACGCGGTCGAGGCTTTTCAGTATCTGAGTTTTGTAAATTATGTGCTTTTTCGCCTGGTTTTTCGGCATTCATCTGTGGATAACCATGCTTAATACCCCGTAATAACCAGTTGTTATCCCAAGAACAACTGAGTACCTTGACTGGGCCTGTGTATAACATGGGATTTAGATCCCAGCTTATACGGATCGGGATCACCGATCATTCACAGCTAATGATCCGCCTTAATATGTTGATCCTTATCAGCAAAAAGTGCTTATCCACAGACCAGGACGATCCTAATAGAAGATCTAATAAAGAGATCTTTAAATAAAAAAGATCTTCTTTTTAATACGTGAAGATCCCGCCGCTTTCCCCGTCGTCTAAAGTTGAGTAGAATTCACGCCCCGGGCAACGATCCCTTAATCGCACAAACCGCGAGGTGCAGTACCATGTTTTATCCAGATCCTTTTGACGTCATCGTAATCGGTGGTGGTCATGCGGGAACCGAAGCTGCAATGGCAGCTGCCCGTATGGGTCAACAAACCCTGTTATTAACCCACAACATCGATACGCTCGGGCAGATGTCCTGCAATCCGGCGATCGGGGGAATCGGGAAAGGACATCTGGTTAAAGAAGTGGATGCACTGGGTGGGCTGATGGCTCATGCCATTGACCAGTCCGGTATCCAGTTTAGGATACTAAACGCCAGCAAAGGGCCAGCAGTCAGGGCAACCCGTGCCCAGGCGGATCGCGTGCTGTATCGTCAAGCCGTTCGTACCGCACTGGAGAATCAACCAAACCTGATGATCTTCCAGCAGGCGGTTGAGGATCTGATTGTCGAAAACGATCGTGTCGTCGGTGCCGTTACCCAGATGGGCCTGAAGTTCCGTGCGAAAGCCGTGGTGCTGACCGTCGGGACGTTCCTTGATGGCAAAATCCATATCGGACTGGATAACTACAGCGGTGGCCGTGCCGGCGATCCGCCATCCATTCCACTGGCACGTCGCCTGCGTGAGCTGCCGCTGCGCGTTAACCGCTTAAAAACCGGTACACCGCCACGTATTGATGCCCGCACTATCGATTTTAGCGTGCTGGCAACCCAGCACGGTGATACACCGATGCCGGTCTTCTCGTTCATGGGTAACGTAGCTCAGCATCCAAAGCAGGTGCCGTGTTACATCACCTACACCAATGAGAAAACTCACGACGTGATCCGTAATAACCTCGATCGTAGCCCGATGTATGCCGGGATCATCGAAGGGATCGGTCCTCGCTACTGCCCGTCGATCGAAGACAAGGTTATGCGCTTTGCCGATCGTAATGCGCACCAGATCTTCCTTGAACCGGAAGGCCTGACCAGCAATGAAATCTATCCAAACGGCATCTCAACCAGCCTGCCGTTCGATGTGCAAATGCAGATCGTCCGCTCAATGCAGGGGATGGAAAATGCCAAAATCGTGCGTCCCGGCTACGCCATCGAATACGATTTCTTCGACCCGCGCGATCTGAAACCATCGCTGGAAAGTAAATATATTCAGGGTCTGTTCTTCGCCGGACAGATCAACGGTACCACTGGCTATGAAGAAGCCGCCGCCCAGGGACTGCTGGCCGGGCTGAATGCCGGTCGTTTCTCTGCGGATAAAGAGAGCTGGGCGCCGCGTCGCGATCAGGCTTATCTTGGCGTGTTGGTTGACGATCTCTGCACGCTCGGCACCAAAGAACCGTACCGCATGTTTACCTCACGTGCCGAGTACCGCCTGATGCTGCGTGAAGACAACGCCGACCTGCGCCTGACCGCTACCGGTCGTGAGCTGGGGCTGGTCGATGACGTCCGCTGGGCGCGCTTCAATGAAAAACTGGAGCGTATCGAACTGGAGCGCCAGCGCCTGCGTGATATCTGGGTTCACCCGAAATCCGCGACCGTTGATGAGATCAATACGGTTATCAGCGCACCGCTGACCAAAGAAGCCAGCGGTGAAGATCTGCTGCGTCGCCCTGAAATGACCTATCAACAGCTGATGACATTGAGCACTTTCGCCCCGGCGCTAAGCGATGAGCAGGCTGCCGAGCAGGTTGAAATTCAGGTGAAATATGAAGGTTATATCGCACGCCAGCAGGAAGAAATCGACAGACAGCAGCGTAATGAAAACACACTACTGCCGGTGGAGCTGGACTATCGTCAGGTGAGCGGCCTTTCTAACGAAGTGATCGCCAAGCTTAACGACCACAAACCGGGATCGATCGGGCAGGCTTCGCGTATTTCCGGCGTTACGCCTGCAGCGATTTCCATTCTGCTTATCTATCTTAAAAAGCAGGGACTGCTGCGCAAAAGCGCATAACGACGTCAACGGGGGACGGATAGTCATCCGCCCCCTGCCCGGCATTTCTGCTGCCGTAAATCTTAATTTTCTGGACCATCGACTGTGATCAACAAACTTTCCGTCCTGCTTAAGAGCGCCAACATTTCACTGACCGATCTGCAAAAACAGCACCTGATTGGCTACGTGGACATGCTGCACAAATGGAATAAGGCCTATAACCTGACCTCCATCCGCGATCCTGAACAGATGCTGGTGCGCCATATTCTCGACAGTATCGTGGTAGAACCGCATCTGGAAGGTGAGCGTTTTATCGATGTAGGAACCGGGCCCGGGCTTCCCGGCGTGCCGCTGGCTATTGTGCGCCCTCAGGCTCATTTCACGCTGCTGGACAGCCTGGGCAAACGCGTGCGTTTCCTGCGGCAGGTGCAGCATGAGCTGAAACTGGAGAATATAACTCCGGTGCAAAGCCGCGTTGAAGATTTTCCCGCTGAGCCACCGTTTGATGGCGTGATTAGTCGCGCATTTGCCTCGTTGAACGATATGGTCAGCTGGTGTCATCATCTGCCGGGCTCACAGGGGCGTTTCTATGCGCTGAAGGGCCTGCTTCCTCAGGATGAGATCGCTGCACTACCGGCGGGGTTCGTCGTTGAAAAGATAGCTTCGCTTGCTGTTCCCGAGCTGGAGGGTGAACGCCATCTGGTGGTCATTTCGCCAAAGGGCTGACTTTTTAAGTGAAAAAAACCGCCACTTTTGATGCTGGCGGTTTTTTTTCGCCATTTTTACCCTGTCGGGAGAGGTTAATTCAGGGTACTATCAGTCAATAACCCTTGAATTTGTATGATTTTTTTGTGCATTTATAGTGATAAGGCCGTTGCTGATTTTTAACCGTCCATCATTTTTTATTTTTTTCGGACCAATCAGCCTGGACGGAGCTGTTGCTATAGCGTTAAATCAGAGCGCGGAAACGGACTGACAACTTTGTTTACATTTAACGTTCTATTTACAATTTATTATCACAACGATCACCTTATCCATAGCATTTTAGATAGAGAATAGTCACATGAGAAAATATATCTTCTTAATAAATTCTCGTAAGTAATGGCTTTGAAGTTGTTAAATATTTGCTGGCGATGTCAATAAGCGGTTTTAATCAAGACAACAATCTATTTTACTAACAAGTTTAATTTAAATTATTGATATTAAATAACTTATCTCTATGTTGGTAATGATTATTAGCATCAATCTTGTTTCAATGATGGAAATCATATTACTAATTTGTGATCTTCCGCACGCTTTATGAGCAAAATAGCCTCCGTATTTCAGAAAAATGGACGAATGAGGCGGAAGTCATTTGTTTTGGAAAATAGGCCGCTGGAAAGAATTTTAAATAATTGTTCACCTTTTCTCTACTTATCCATTGAAATCACAGGTGCGCCCCGTATAATTTGCACGTTTTTTGCTGCTTGACTCAGAAGAGTAAAGGCAGTTTTATACGACACGCGGCATAGCCCGAGCGGGGCAGGAGAGTTTCAGCGTCATGTCAGTGTCCCTTTACAGAGTGAAATTTGCCCGAACCGTGCTGATGTTACAGCTGGTGACATTCGTCTTAATCGGTGCGCTGTTTGCCCTTAAAGATTTGACCTGGGGCGTGTCCGCTCTGTTGGGTGGACTGGCAGCCTGGCTGCCAAACATGTTGTTTATGATTTTTGCCTGGCGCCACCAGGCGGGACATGAAGTAACAGGTCGGCTTGCCTGGACGTTCGTCCTCGGTGAGGCGCTGAAAGTGGTCATTACTATTCTCATGCTAATCGTGGCGCTGGGTGTGTTTAAGGCGGTGTTTACACCGCTGGGACTGGCCTGGTTATCGGTGCTGATTGTGCAAATCGTCGCACCGGCTGTAATCAACAACAAAGGGTAAGGGCATCATGGCTGCAGGAGAAATCTCTACGCCGCAAGAATACATAGGTCACCACCTGACGCACCTTCAGCTGGACCTGCGTACCTTCGAGCTAGTGAATCCGCACGACGCTCCGGCGACGTTCTGGTTATTAAATATCGACTCCATGTTTTTCTCTGTGGTGCTGGGACTGGTATTCCTGGTGCTGTTTCGCCAAGTCGCGAAGTCAGCCACCAGCGGTGTACCGGGCAAGTTACAGGCCGCTATCGAGTTAGTTGTTGGCTTCGTTGACGACAACGTACGCGATATGTACCACGGTAAAAGCAAACTTATCGCTCCGCTGGCCCTGACGATTTTCGTCTGGGTATTCCTGATGAACTTCATGGATCTGCTGCCAATCGATCTGTTGCCATACATTGGTGAACATGTCTTTGGGCTGCCAGCATTGCGTGTTGTGCCTTCCGCAGACGTGAACGTTACGCTGTCGATGGCGCTTGGCGTATTTATTTTGATTCTGTTCTACAGCATCAAGATGAAAGGCATTGGCGGCTTTACTAAAGAGCTGACTCTGCAACCCTTCAACCACCCCGTCTTTATTCCGATCAACCTGATTCTGGAAGGTGTGAGCCTGCTGTCCAAGCCTGTTTCTCTGGGTCTGCGACTGTTCGGAAACATGTACGCGGGTGAATTGATTTTTATCCTGATTGCCGGCCTGCTGCCGTGGTGGTCACAGTGGGTTCTGAATGTGCCTTGGGCCATTTTCCACATCCTGATCATTTCGCTGCAAGCTTTCATTTTCATGGTCTTAACGATTGTCTATCTGTCGATGGCATCTGAAGAACACTGATTTTTTCTCAACACTACTGCGTTTTAACTGAAACAAACTGGAGACTGTCATGGAAAACCTGAATATGGATCTGCTGTACATGGCTGCCGCTGTGATGATGGGCCTGGCGGCAATCGGTGCTGCGATCGGTATCGGCATCCTCGGAGGCAAATTCCTGGAAGGCGCCGCGCGCCAACCGGATCTGATTCCTCTGCTGCGTACGCAGTTCTTTGTTGTAATGGGTCTGGTGGATGCAATCCCAATGATCGCCGTTGGTCTGGGTCTGTACGTGATGTTTGCTGTCGCGTAAATAACCGATTGTTTATCGCTGGCGCAGGTCAGCGATAAACGGCTTCTGCCGCTGTAAAGGCGGCAGAAAAAGTTAACTTAATAAGAGGCATTGTGCTGTGAACATTAATGCAACAATCCTCGGCCAGGCCATCGCGTTCATTCTGTTTGTCCTGTTCTGCATGAAGTACGTATGGCCGCCGCTGATGGCCGCTATCGAAAAGCGCCAGAAAGAAGTATCTGAAGGCCTTGCTTCCGCTGAACGTGCCAAAAAAGATTTGGATCTCGCGCAGGCTAATGCGACCGATCAGCTGAAGAAAGCGAAAGATGACGCCCAGGTAATCATTGAGCAGGCGAACAAACGCCGTGCGCAGATCCTGGACGAAGCGAAAGCCGAGGCTGAACAGGAACGTAACAAGATCGTCACCCAGGCGCAGGCTGAAATCGACGCCGAGCGTAAACGTGCACGTGAAGAGTTGCGTAAGCAGGTCGCGATGCTGGCTGTTGCCGGCGCCGAGAAAATCATTGAACGCTCCGTGGATGAAGCTGCTAACAGCGACATCGTAGATAAACTGGTCGCTGAACTGTAAGGGAGGGGCTGATGTCTGAATTTACTACCGTAGCTCGCCCCTACGCTAAAGCCGCTTTTGACTTTGCGGTTGAGCATCAAAGTGTCGATCGCTGGCAGCAGATGCTGGCGTTTGCCGCCGAAGTGGCTGGCAATGAACAGGTATCAGAACTTCTTTCCGGCGCTCTGGCGCCGGAAGCGTTGTCTGGCGCGTTCATCGCAATCTGTGGTGACCAACTCGACGAAGCCGGCCAGAACCTGATTAAGGTTATGGCTGAAAACAAACGTTTGCCAGCACTTGCCGATGTACTGGATCAGTTCATCCAACTGCGTGCCGCACATGATGCGACCGCCGAGGTTGAAGTTATCTCTTCTTCTACATTGAGTGACGCGCAGCTGACCAAAATCAGCACCGCGATGGAAAAACGTCTGTCACGCAAAGTTAAGCTGAATTGCAAAATTGATAAGTCTGTAATGGCAGGCGTAATCATCCGTGCGGGTGATATGGTCATTGATGGCAGCGTACGCGGCCGTCTTGAGCGCCTTACCGACGTCTTGCAGTCTTAAGGGGACTGGAGCATATGCAACTGAATTCCACCGAAATCAGCGAACTGATCAAGCAGCGCATTGCTCAGTTCAATGTAGTGAGCGAAGCTCACAACGAAGGTACTATTGTTTCCGTCAGTGACGGTATCATCCGCGTCAACGGCCTGGCCGATGTGATGCAGGGTGAGATGATTGCCCTGCCGGGTAACCGTTACGCAATCGCACTGAACCTGGAGCGCGACTCCGTAGGTGCAGTAGTGATGGGCCCATACGCTGACCTCGCCGAAGGCATGAAGGTTAAGTGTACTGGCCGTATCCTGGAAGTACCGGTAGGCCGTGGCCTGCTGGGCCGCGTGGTGAACACACTGGGTGCACCAATAGACGGTAAAGGCGCAATCGACAACGACGGCTTCTCGCCGATCGAAGTGATTGCACCTGGCGTTATCGATCGTCAGTCCGTTGACCAGCCTGTACAGACCGGTTACAAATCTGTCGATGCGATGATTCCAATCGGCCGTGGTCAGCGTGAGCTGATCATCGGTGACCGTCAGACCGGTAAAACCGCAATGGCGATCGATGCGATCATCAACCAGCGCGATTCCGGCATCAAATGCGTTTACGTTGCTATCGGTCAGAAAGCTTCTACCATCGCTAACGTGGTGCGTAAGCTGGAAGAACACAACGCGCTGGCTAACACCATCGTTGTGGTTGCAACCGCATCTGAGTCTGCTGCTCTGCAATACCTGGCACCATACGCCGGTTGTGCGATGGGCGAATACTTCCGTGACCGCGGTGAAGACGCGCTGATCGTATACGATGACCTGTCTAAACAGGCCGTTGCTTACCGTCAGGTTTCCCTGCTGCTGCGTCGTCCACCGGGCCGTGAAGCATTCCCAGGCGACGTGTTCTACCTCCACTCCCGTCTGCTGGAGCGTGCTTCCCGCGTGAGCGCCGACTACGTTGAGCGTTTCACCAACGGTGAAGTGAAAGGTAAAACCGGCTCTCTGACCGCGCTGCCAATCATCGAAACCCAGGCGGGTGACGTTTCTGCGTTCGTTCCGACCAACGTAATCTCGATTACCGATGGTCAGATCTTCCTGGAAACCAACCTGTTTAACTCTGGTATTCGTCCAGCGGTTAACCCGGGTATCTCGGTATCCCGTGTTGGTGGTGCAGCTCAGACCAAGATCATCAAGAAACTGTCCGGTGGTATCCGTACCGCTCTGGCACAGTATCGTGAACTGGCTGCGTTCTCTCAGTTCGCATCCGATCTGGACGAAGCAACCCGCAAACAGCTGAGCCACGGTCAGAAAGTGACCGAACTGCTGAAACAGAAACAGTATGCGCCGATGTCTGTAGCGCAGCAGGGTCTGGTGCTGTTTGCTGCCGAGCGTGGCTTCCTGAATGACGTCGAACTGGCGAAAATCGGTAGCTTCGAAGCGGCACTGCTGGCCTTCGCGGATCGCGATCACGCCGAGCTGATGGCTGATATCAACCAGTCTGGTAACTATAACGGCGAAATCGAAGAGAAGCTGAAAGGCCTCCTCGAGACGTTTAAAGCAACCCAGTCCTGGTAATGTCTGGCGGCTTGTCCCTTAGGGGGCAGGCCGCAAGGCTTTGAGGAGAAGCTTATGGCCGGCGCAAAAGAGATACGTAGTAAGATCGGCAGCGTGCAAAACACGCAGAAGATCACCAAAGCGATGGAAATGGTCGCCGCCTCCAAAATGCGTAAATCGCAGGAACGCATGGCGGCCAGCCGTCCTTATGCAGAAACCATGCGCAAAGTGATTGGTCACATTGCGTTAGGTAATCTGGAATACAAGCACCCTTACCTGGAAGAGCGCGACGTTAAACGCGTTGGCTATCTGGTCGTATCTACCGACCGCGGGCTTTGTGGTGGTTTGAACATTAACCTGTTCAAAAGATTGCTGGCGGATATGAAAGACTGGGCGGATAAAGGCGTTGAGAGCGATCTCGCCATTATCGGTTCCAAAGGTCTGTCATTCTTCAGTTCTGTCAGTGGCAACGTGGTTGCTCAGGTAACCGGAATGGGCGACAAACCTGCCCTCTCCGACCTGATTGGCCCGGTCAAAGTGATGCTGCAAGCATACGATGAAGGCCGCCTGGACAAGCTGTTTATTGTCAGCAACAAATTTATCAACACCATGTCTCAGTCTCCACAGATCGAACAGCTGCTGCCGTTACCTGCAGCCGATGATTCGGAAGGCGTTGTGAAGAAGAGCACCTGGGACTATCTGTATGAGCCCGATCCGAAAGCGCTGCTGGACACGTTACTGCGTCGCTATGTCGAATCTCAGGTTTACCAGGGTGTTGTAGAAAACCTGGCCAGCGAGCAGGCCGCGCGAATGGTGGCGATGAAAGCCGCAACCGACAACGGCGGAAACCTGATCAAAGAGCTGCAGTTGGTATACAACAAGGCTCGTCAGGCCAGCATCACCCAGGAACTTACCGAGATCGTCTCGGGGGCCTCCGCGGTTTAACCAGGTATACCCTGCTGCGTTTCGAACCGGCGGGGTATAAACGAATTAGGTAGAGGATTCAAGATGGCTACTGGAAAGATTGTCCAGGTAATCGGCGCCGTAGTTGACGTCGAATTCCCTCAGGACGCAGTACCACAAGTGTACAGCGCCCTTGAGGTTAAAAATGGTGATGCTCGTCTGGTGCTGGAAGTTCAGCAGCAGCTGGGTGGTGGCGTGGTTCGTACCATCGCTATGGGTTCTTCAGACGGCCTGAAGCGTGGTCTGGAAACCGTTGACCTTGAGCACCCGATCGAAGTACCAGTAGGTACTGCAACACTTGGCCGTATCATGAACGTGCTGGGTGAGCCAATCGATATGAAAGGCGATATCGGTGAAGAAGAGCGCTGGGCGATTCACCGCGCGGCTCCTTCATACGAAGACCAGTCAAACTCTCAGGAGCTGCTGGAAACCGGTATTAAAGTTATCGACCTGATGTGTCCTTTCGCTAAAGGCGGTAAAGTCGGTCTGTTCGGTGGTGCGGGTGTGGGTAAAACCGTAAACATGATGGAGCTTATCCGTAACATCGCGGCTGAGCACTCAGGTTTCTCCGTATTTGCCGGTGTGGGCGAGCGTACTCGTGAGGGTAACGACTTCTATCACGAGATGACCGACTCTAACGTTATCGACAAAGTATCACTGGTTTATGGCCAGATGAACGAGCCACCAGGAAACCGTCTGCGCGTTGCGCTGACCGGCCTGACCATGGCTGAGAAGTTCCGTGACGAAGGTCGTGACGTACTGCTGTTCATCGATAACATCTACCGTTATACCCTGGCCGGTACTGAAGTATCAGCACTGCTGGGTCGTATGCCTTCTGCGGTAGGTTATCAGCCAACGCTGGCGGAAGAGATGGGCGTTCTGCAGGAACGTATCACCTCTACCAAGACCGGTTCAATCACCTCCGTACAGGCCGTTTACGTTCCTGCGGATGACTTGACTGACCCATCACCAGCCACCACCTTTGCGCACCTTGACGCAACCGTGGTACTGAGCCGTCAGATCGCTTCCCTGGGTATCTACCCGGCGGTTGACCCACTGGATTCTACCAGCCGTCAGCTGGACCCACTGGTTGTTGGTCAGGAACACTATGACACTGCGCGTGGCGTTCAGTCACTGCTGCAGCGTTATCAGGAACTGAAAGACATCATCGCCATCCTGGGTATGGACGAACTGTCAGAAGAAGACAAACTGGTGGTAGCACGCTCTCGTAAGATGCAGCGTTTCCTGTCCCAGCCGTTCTTCGTGGCAGAAGTATTCACTGGTTCTCCGGGTAAATACGTGTCGCTGAAAGATACCATCCGTGGCTTTAAAGGCATTATGGAAGGCGAGTTCGACCATCTGCCAGAGCAGGCTTTCTACATGGTAGGTTCCATCGAAGAAGCCGTGGAAAAAGCGAAGAAACTGTAATTTTTACCCTTAGTCATTCAGGTTGCAGCAATGCAGCCTGAAGTATGACGGGTTAGTTTCTCAGGAGGTTAATTATGGCTATGACTTTTCACCTGGACGTTGTCAGCGCAGAACTGCAAATGTTCTCCGGTCTGGTACAAAGCATCCAGGTATCAGGTAGCGAAGGTGAGCTGGGTATTCGCCCAAACCACGCCCCGCTCCTGACTGCCATTAAGCCTGGTATGGTTCGCATCGTTAAGCAGCACGGTGACGAAGAGGTGATTTACCTCTCCGGCGGTGTGCTGGAAGTGCAGCCTGGCGCGGTTACCGTGCTGGCTGATACCGCGATCCGTGGTACCGACCTTGATGAAGCGCGCGCGCTGGAAGCGAAACGCAAAGCTGAAGAGCATATGAACAGCTCTCACGGCGATGTTGACTTCGCTATCGCGTCGGCTGAGCTGGCGAAAGCCATTGCTAAGCTACGCGTCATTGAGTTGACCAAGAAAGCGATGTAACTCAGGTTTAAGCTGCAGAATGCCGGTCAGGAAACTGACTGGCATTTTTTTTGCCTGCCGTTTGGGATTTCCACTGTTCTGAAAGCTAATTTCGGGCCAAGAAAAATGTAGTATTCTTAGCGCTAAACCGCTTTACTTTCCTCATCAAAACACAAATCAGGATGTCTATGTCTACCAGCCCGATGAGCGTGGTGATCCTTGCCGCTGGCAAAGGAACCCGTATGTACTCCGACCTGCCAAAAGTGCTACACCTGCTGGCCGGAAAACCGATGGTTCAGCACGTTATCGATGCTGCAAAAGTGTTAAACGCGCAGCAGGTTAATCTGGTTTACGGTCACGGAGGCGATCTGCTGAAAAGCACGCTGAATGATGCCTCGCTGAACTGGGTGCTCCAGGCCGAGCAGCTGGGAACCGGGCACGCGATGCAGCAGGCTGCACCTCATTTTGCCGATGATGAAGATATTCTGATGCTGTACGGCGACGTGCCGCTGATCTCGGTGGATACTCTGCGCCGGCTGCAGGCGGCTAAACCCGAAGGCGGCATTGGCCTGCTGACGGTGATCCTGGATAACCCAACGGGTTACGGTCGCATCATCCGTGAAGGTGGCAATGTGGTTGGCATTATCGAGCAAAAAGATGCCGCGCCGGAACAGCTGCTGATCAACGAAATCAACACCGGCATCCTGATCGCCAACGGTGCCGACCTCAAGCGCTGGCTGAGCAAGCTCACCAATAATAACGCGCAGGGTGAATACTACATCACCGATATCATTGCGCTGGCGCATCAGGAAGGCCGC
Organism: Erwinia sp. GW821-FHT03D09; assembly: GCF_059420805.1. NCBI lineage: Bacteria > Pseudomonadati > Pseudomonadota > Gammaproteobacteria > Enterobacterales > Erwiniaceae > Erwinia > Erwinia sp. GW821-FHT03D09. The sequence continues at coordinate 118,844 of NZ_JBWKUK010000013.1, read as the reverse complement.
GATATTGAGGCGGTGCACCCTGCCCGCACCACGGAAACCGACGGCGTGAACAACCGCCTGCAGCTGGCCACGCTGGAACGCGTCTGGCAGGCCGAGCAGGCGGAAAAATTGCTGCTGGCCGGGGTGATGCTGCTGGACCCGGCGCGCTTCGATCTGCGCGGTACGCTGGAGCATGGTCGTGATGTGGTGATTGATACCAACGTGATTATTGAAGGCCACGTTACCCTGGGTAACCGGGTCAAAATCGGCAGCGGCTGCGTGATTAAAAACAGCGTCATCGCCGACGACAGCATTATCAGCCCCTACACCGTCATTGAAGATGCGCAGCTGGCCGAAGCCTGCACCGTCGGGCCATTCGCCCGTCTGCGTCCGGGAAGCGAACTGGCAGAAGGCGCCCACGTCGGTAACTTTGTCGAGATGAAAAAAGCGCGCCTCGGCAAAGGCTCCAAGGCAGGGCATCTCAGCTATCTGGGTGATGCCGAGATTGGTACAAACGTCAATATTGGAGCCGGTACAATCACCTGCAATTATGACGGGGTGAATAAATCGAAAACCATCATCGGTGATGATGTGTTCGTCGGTTCCGATACCCAGCTTATCGCGCCGGTCAGGGTGGCTGATGGCGTCACTATCGCCGCAGGAACGACTATTATGAAAGACGTGCCCGCAGCGGGGCTGGTCTACAATCGGAAAGAGCAGCAGCTGAACGCCAGCTGGCAGCGCCCGGTAAAGAAAAAATAGTATTTTAACGGGCTGGGGTTCTCCCCGCTCCGCGATAAAAAGCAGTAAACATAAAAATAATCCCCACTCTCTACAAGGCTCGGGGAACCGGAAAATGCCGGAAAATCAGGTCAGAAGACAACGCTGATGGCATACGAAATGCCATTAAGTCAGGAAAATTTACTATGTGTGGAATTGTTGGTGCTGTAGCGCAGCGTGATATTGCAGAAATCCTGCTTGAAGGCCTGCGTCGTCTGGAGTATCGCGGTTATGACTCCGCCGGTCTGGCCGTTGTTGACCAGCAGGGACATGTCACCCGCCTGCGTCGCTTGGGTAAGGTGGTTAACCTGGCCGAAGCGGCGGAAGAAACACCGCTGGTGGGGGGAACCGGTATTGCTCATACCCGCTGGGCGACTCATGGAGAGCCGTCGGAGGCCAATGCGCATCCGCATATTTCCGACCATATCATCATTGTTCACAACGGTATTATTGAGAATCATGAACCGCTGCGCGAGCTGTTGATCGAGCGCGGTTACTCATTTTCTTCCGAAACCGACACCGAAGTGGTTGCCCATTTGGTTCACTGGGAGCAAAAACAGGGCGGATCGCTGCGTGAGGTGGTGCTGCGCACAATACCTCAGCTGCGCGGTGCCTACGGCATGGTCATTATGGACAGCCGCGATCCGTCTACGCTGATAGCGGCGCGTTCAGGCAGCCCGCTGGTGATTGGTCGCGGTGTGGGTGAGAACTTCATCGCCTCCGATCAGCTGGCACTCCTGCCGGTAACGCGTCGTTTTGTCTATCTGGAAGAAGGCGATATTGCTGAAATCACCCGCCGTGACGTGATCATCCTCAATCGCGACGGTAACGCGGTGAAACGTGCGGAAATTGAATCCAACGTGCAATATGACGCCGGTGATAAAGGGATTTATCGACACTATATGCAGAAAGAAATTTATGAACAGCCTGTCGCGATTAAAAACACCCTCAGTGGGCGTTTCAGTCACGGCGAGGTGGATCTCTCCGAGCTGGGGCCAAATGCCGATGCGCTGCTGGCTAACGTTGAGCACATCCAGATTGTGGCCTGCGGTACCTCCTACAACTCCGGTATGGTGTCCCGCTACTGGTTTGAATCGTTGGCCAACGTGCCGTGCGACGTGGAGATCGCCTCTGAGTTCCGCTACCGCAAATCCGCAGTGCGTAAAAACAGCCTGCTGATCACCCTGTCACAGTCCGGTGAAACCGCTGACACGCTGGCGGCGCTGCGTCTTTCGAAAGAGCTGGGCTATCTGGGATCGCTGGCCATCTGTAATGTGGCCGGTTCATCGCTGGTGCGTGAGTCGGATCTGGCGCTGATGACCAAAGCCGGTACTGAAATCGGCGTGGCCTCGACTAAAGCGTTCACCACCCAGCTGACCGTGCTGCTGATGCTGGTGGCGCGCGTGGGCCGCCTGAAAGGTATCGACCCGCAGGTTGAGCACGATATCGTGCATGCCCTGCAGGCGCTGCCGAGCCGCATTGAACAGATGCTGTCGCAGGATGAGCTGATTGCCGAGCTGGCGGAAGATTTCTCCGACAAACAGCATGCGCTGTTCCTCGGCCGTGGCGATCAGTATCCGATCGCCATGGAAGGGGCGCTGAAGCTGAAAGAGATCTCCTACATCCATGCGGAAGCCTATGCGGCGGGTGAGCTGAAGCACGGTCCGCTGGCGCTGATTGATGCCGATATGCCGGTGATCGTAGTCGCGCCAAACAACGAACTGCTGGAGAAGCTGAAATCGAACATTGAAGAAGTTCGCGCGCGCGGTGGCCTGCTGTACGTGTTTGCCGATGTCGATGCCGGGTTTGCCAGCAGCGAAGGGATGCGGATTATTTCGCTGCCGCACGTTGAAGAGGTGATTGCACCGATCTTCTACACCGTACCGCTACAGCTGCTCTCCTATCACGTTGCCCTGATTAAGGGCACCGACGTCGATCAGCCGCGCAACCTGGCGAAATCCGTCACCGTAGAATAATTTCTGCTTCACCGTTTCTGTTCGCAGATCCCGGCTAAAATATAATCCAGCCCGCTGCCCCTCAGCTGGCTGGATTTTTTTTATCTTTCGGCAGCAGGATTATCCGGACGGGTTGCAGGAGCAGGACATGTTACTGAAAAAGTTGATGACAATACTGATGGGGTTTGGTGGACTGATCGGCATTTCCGGCGTTGTGCAGGCAGCCCGCCCGCAGCAGGTGGCGATAGATGCGCCCGGGGAATGCCGCGACAGTGCCTTCCTGCAGCAGTATCCGCTGACGGAAACCCTGCGCGCGGAGCCTTTTGTGATTTTCTACACCCGCAGCGGCGACAATGCGCCACCGCTGGATGACACCACCGGCAGCGGCACGCCGGACTACGTCAAAAACGTGGCGATCCAGCTACAGGCCGCCAATCAGTACTATCAACAGATGCTGCGATTAACTCCGCCGCTGGAACAGCCGCGTTACCGGCTGGCAAAAGCCATTCATGTTTATCTGTTTGATCTGCCGCGAGGCAACGGGATGGCGTTTGATGAAGTGACGCGGGTGAAAGGAGAGGACGGCAGCTGGCTACCCTGTGCGTTAACCATCCGCATCAGTTCTAAGCTCAATCAGCCCCTGAATCCCACCCCGGCTCACGAGCTGTTTCACCTTTACCAGTACGGCTACACCCAGTTTAAAGTGGGCTGGCTGCTGGAGGGGATGACGCGCTGGATCGAATCAGCGTATAACGGCGAAATCGTCATGTCGAAAAAACTGCAGGCGCGGCCACCGCTGAAAGGCGCTGAGCTTTATGCCCTGCGCTATTCCGCCTGGCCTTTCTGGCAGCGCCTTGCGAGGGAAAAATACGGCACGGTCACGCTGTCGCCGGAGCTTGAGGCTGTTCGCTATCTTGACGGTAATCCGGTATTTCGCACTACCACGCTGCCGGGCGGAGAGGCGCTGGAGCCTTTGCTTACCCGACTTCAGGCGTTAAGTAAGGAGCAGTCGCGACAGGCAAATCTGCCCTACTATCAGTGGCCGGAAAAACTTCAGCAGTCACACCAGTTTGATGATGTGATCTGCCAGGCAATGGAAGGAATTGAGTGTTCGCGCTAAATACCAGAAAGACGGGGAGTGAAATATCCGGCTCCCCCGCGGTTTATGCCGGTTTCACCACTTTTCTGACGCGTATTGATTTCTGATGGGTGAAGGCTTCATAGGAGTATTTACCGTGGTAGCTGCCCATCCCCGATGGCCCAACGCCACCGAACGGCAGCCATGGCGTTGATGCGTGCATCACCAGCGTATTGATGCTGGCATCCCCGGAGGGAATGGCGTCAATCAGCGCGCGGCCATGCTCAGGATCGACAGTAAAAACATAGGCCGCCAGCGGTTTCGGGTGTCGGCTATTCACATTCGTAGCGATTTCACTCTCGTCCTCAAAGGTCAGTACCGGGAAGATCGGCCCGAACAGTTCGCCCTGCATTGAGCTGTCATCGAAATTCGCATCATCAATAACGATCGGGCTGAAATAACGCTGTGCTTTATCCGCGTCACCACAGCGCAACACCTTGCCTTTGCTGGTGGCGACAATATTTTCCAGCCTGTTCCAGGCCTGTTCGGTGATGATTCTACCGTTGCTGCCCGCCTGATGATAATTCGCTTTCAGCGCTGCGCTCAACTTGCTGACCAGGCATTCTTTAATCCGCTTATCGGCATAAATATAATCCGGCGCCACGCACGTTTGCCCACTGTTAAACATTTTGGCACCCACCAGCTCCTGCACGGCCTGGTCCAGATCGGCATCCCCCAGCACAATCGCCGGACATTTTCCGCCCAGTTCCAACAGAACCGGCGTCAGATTTTTAGCCGCTGCGGCCATGACGATTTTACCCACCTGCGGACTGCCGGTGAAAAAGATCAGATCGAACGGTAATGACAGCAGGTACTCGTTTTCCTCGCGCGCGCCCTGGAACACGTAAGCATAGGTCGGGTCGAAGGTGTTATTAACTATTTTTTCAATGACTTTTGACGTTTCTGGCGTGGATTCTGACGGTTTAATGATTGCCGTATTACCGCCAACGATCGCTCCCACCAGCGGCCCGCCGGTCAGATAAACCGGATAGTTAAAAGGTGAAATAATATAGACGACGCCATAGCCTTCGCGACTGATATAACTCCGCGTGTGGCTGAGTTCGCTGGGTGTGGGCACGCACTGTTCCTGCGTCCACTCATCAAGATGGGTCAGGGCAAAATCAATCTCATTAAGCAACGGCTTAATTTCTCCGCTATCCACGCCCTCTTCGCTGCGACCTAAATCCACCGCCATTGCCTGGCGAAGCTCGTTACGATAATGATTAACGGCCTCTTTCAATTTGAGCAGCTGTGCTTTTTTAAACGCATTGCTTTGGGTGACGCCGGACAAAAAAAGTTTTTTCTGTTCGGCAAAGACCACACTCATTTTATGCTGGGTTTGCTTATCCATGACGTTCGTTCCTTGATTTTTTAATGGGCTGATAACGGTCTGTTCAGGGGCGATATGACTTATCGATAATCAGTACCGGTTTGATGGTTGCGCCGCTGGCGGAATCCTGGCTGGCCTGATTGATATCGCTGAAGTCATAAAACTTCACCAGTTTCTCGATGGGGAACAGGCCGCGTTGGTGATAGTCAATCAACTGTGGGATTGAGGTTTGTGGAACGGCATCCCCCATCAGTACGCCGATCATACGTCGGCTGGAGGCCACCAGATCACGCATGGTGTTGAAGGAAATATCATGGCGGGTCACAGCCACCGGAGCCAGCGTGCCGCCGATAGCAAGGACATCCAGCGCCGTTTTCATTACCGCTGACTGGCCGGTGGTATCAACGGATGCACTGACCCCGTCATTCTGAGTCAGGGATTTGATAACGGCCAGCGCATCCTGCTGTTTGCTATTGATGGTATGAGTTGCGCCGAGTGACCGGGCCAGTTCAAGGCGTGAATCATGGATATCCACGGCAACAATGGTGCGGCAGCCGGCAATTTTCGCCGCCATCATCGCACCAAGACCAACGGCCCCGGTACCAAAAATGGCGATGGTTGAACCTGCGGCGGGTTTCAGGCCGTTAAATACCGTACCCGCCCCGGTTAACAGCCCACAGCCGAGCGGTGCAGCCAGGCGCAGGTCCATTTTTTTATCAAGTACGATCAGGTTGTGAAATTTGGTCAGGGTATGGGTGGCGAAGGAGGACTGTGAAAAGAAGTTGGCTACCGGCGTACCGTCTTTTTTACTGAAGATGGCGCTGCCGTCCGGGCGAAAACCGCCTTGATTCAGGGGTATCCAGTCATGGCAGAGGGAAGGATGCCCGTGCCGACATTGTGGACAGTGCCCGCACCAGGCATAGGACATCACCACGTGATCGCCGGGCTTAACGCCTTTGACTGCGCTGCCGACCTCTTCAACAATGCCCGCGCCTTCATGGCCTAAGACGGCGGGAAATGTGTAGGGGCCATCCCCTACGCGTATGGCTTCATCCGAGTGGCAAATCCCGGAAGCGACGACCTTCACTTTGACTTCATCTGGTTGGAGGGCGCTCAGCTGCAGTTCTTCCAGCTGATAGGGGGCGTGGGTTTCATTAATAACGGCGGCGGTAACGTTCATAACAGTTCCTTGCATTTAATAACTATTGTAACTATTAGCAAGGTAATCGTACCACCGAAAAAAAGAATGTAACATACATGTTATTGCTAATCGCAGTTAATGTTAAATTGTTAAGAGGAGAGATCGCCGTATCTATGATTAAAAACCTGCACGAGTGATATCTCCACGAACAGTGCGCAACAATCCAACAACGCCGGTGGAAGAATCGCCAGTCAGTCCAAAGCAGGTTGTCATAAAAGTGTCATATTTTGTACATTTTACTGTCACCAAACTGTCCTATTTTTCCTCCAGCAGCAAACATTAATCAGATAAACACAGCACTGGCCTGACTTTTAATCCCGTGGAGGGAACATGACACTGATGCACAAAACCCTGGCTCAATTCGTCGCGGTAACCCTGTCTCTGAGCGCAGTTTCTGCCATGGCAGCCACCAATCTGACTGGCGCTGGCGGTACTTTCCCGGCTCCGGTTTATAACAAGTGGGCTGCTGAGTACAACACAGCAACAGGTACTCAGGTTAACTATCAGGGGATCGGTTCCTCCGGCGGCGTTAAGCAGATCATTGCTAAAACCGTAGATTTCGGTGCGTCTGATGCGCCAATGAAAGACGAAGACCTTGAGAAAAATGGTCTGTTCCAGTTTCCGACAGTTATTGGCGGCGTGGTACTGGCGGTTAATATTCCTGGTATCAAATCTGGCCAGCTGATCCTTGACGGCAAAACCGTTGGCGACATCTACCTGGGCAACATCAAAAAGTGGAACGACGAGGCGATCACCAAGCTGAACCCGGGCGTGAAACTGCCAGATTCTGACATTAACGTGGTGCGCCGCGCGGACGGTTCCGGTACCTCTTTCGTGTTCACCAGCTACCTGTCTAAAGTGAACAGCGACTGGAACAGCAAAATCGGTAAAGGCAGCACCGTTAACTGGCCGGTGGGTCTGGGTGGTAAAGGCAACGACGGCGTAGCTGCATTCGTACAGCGTCTGCCGGGTTCAATCGGTTACGTAGAATACGCTTACGCTAAGCAAAACAACCTGGCGCACACCAAGCTGGTGGATGCGGATGGTAAAGCAATCGAGCCAGGCGAGAAGAGCTTTAGCGATGCCGCTAAAGGCGCAGACTGGAGTAAATCGTTCGCCCAGGATCTGACCTTCCAGAAAGGCGACAACGCGTGGCCAATCACCTCTGCCACCTTTATCCTGGTGCACAAAGAGCAGGCTAACGCTGATAAAGGCGCAGCCGTACTGAAGTTCTTCGACTGGGCTTACAAAAACGGCAGCAAAACCACCGCTGGCCTGGACTACGCTTCACTGCCTGAGTCAGTGGTAACGCAGATCCGCGCAGCATGGAAAGCGAACGTGAAAGACAGCTCAGGTAAAGCGCTGTACTAAGCTTCGGCTGACTATCCCTGGGGTCAGGTTCGCCTGACCCGATACTTATCCGCAGTATCAAAATCGAGAAGACTATGGCTGCAACTAAGCCGACATTCAAAGCCCCCGGCAAACAGGGTGACATTATTTTCGGTGCGCTGGTAAAACTGTCCGCGCTGATTGTTCTGCTCCTCCTCGGTGGCATTATTGTTTCCCTGATATTTTCCTCCTGGCCCAGCATCCATAAATTTGGTTTCTCCTTCCTGTGGACCAAAGAGTGGGATGCGCCTAACGAACAATTCGGTGCGCTGGTTCCGATTTACGGCACCATCGTCACCTCTGTTATTGCCCTGATTATTGCTGTTCCGGTGAGCTTTGGTATTGCACTGTTCCTGACCGAGCTGGCTCCAAACTGGCTGCGCCGCCCTCTTGGCGTGGCAATTGAACTCCTGGCGGCAATTCCAAGTATCGTTTACGGCATGTGGGGTCTGTTTATTTTCGCGCCCCTGTTTGCGAAATACTTCCAACAGCCGGTCGGCGATGTTCTGTCCAACATCCCGATTGTGGGTGCGCTATTCTCCGGCCCGGCATTCGGTATCGGTATCCTGGCGGCGGGTATCATCCTGGCGATCATGATTATTCCGTATATCGCCTCGGTGATGCGCGACGTCTTCGAGCAGACGCCGGTGATGATGAAAGAGTCCGCCTACGGCATCGGTTGCACCACCTGGGAAGTCATCTGGCGCATCGTCCTGCCGTTCACCAAAAACGGTGTAATCGGCGGCGTGATGCTGGGACTGGGACGTGCGCTCGGTGAAACGATGGCGGTAACCTTTATTATCGGTAACACCTATCAGCTCGACAGCGCCTCGCTGTTTATGCCGGGTAACAGTATTACCTCGGCACTGGCTAACGAATTCGCTGAAGCCGAATCCGGCGTACATACCGCTGCGCTGATGGAGCTGGGGCTGATTCTGTTTATGATTACTTTTATCGTGCTGGCCTGTTCCAAGATGATGATTACGCGTCTGGCGAAAAGTGAAGGAGCGCGCTCATGACCACGATGGAAATGCAGGCTCGCGCTGAACTGGAAGCATCACGCCGTAAAATGCAGTCCTGGCGTCGGACCAAGAACCGTATCGCCCTCACCCTGTCGCTGTTGACCATGGCTTTCGGCCTGTTCTGGCTGGTGTGGATCTTGTTCGCCACCGTGACTCGTGGTATCGACGGCATGTCCCTGTCGCTGTTTACCGAAAACACCCCACCGCCAAACACGGCGGGTGGCGGTCTGGCTAACGCCCTGGCGGGCAGCGGCCTGTTGATTTTCTGGTCAACCACGTTCGGAACACCGTTGGGCATTATGGCGGGGATCTATCTGGCCGAGTACGGACGCAAGTCCTGGCTGGCTGAAATTATCCGCTTTATTAACGATATCCTGCTCTCGGCGCCGTCGATTGTGGTGGGTCTGTTCGTCTACACCATCGTGGTGGCGCAGATGCAGCACTTCTCCGGCTGGGCTGGCGTTGTTGCGCTGGCGCTGTTGCAGATCCCTATCGTTATCCGTACGACGGAAAACATGCTCAAGCTGGTTCCTGACAGCCTGCGTGAAGCGTCCTACGCGCTGGGTACGCCAAAGTGGAAGATGATTTCGGCGATTACGCTTAAAGCGTCAATCTCCGGCATCCTGACCGGCGTGCTGCTGGCGATTGCCCGTATTGCCGGGGAAACCGCCCCGCTGCTGTTTACATCACTGTCGAACCAGTTCTGGAGTACCGACATGATGCAGCCGCTGGCGAACATGCCGGTCACCATCTTTAAGTTCGCCATGAGTCCGTTTGCCGAATGGCAGAGCCTGGCCTGGGCGGGTGTGCTGATTATTACGCTGTGTGTACTGTTACTGAACATCCTGGCACGCGTGATTTTCGCCAAGAGTAAACATTAATTAAGCAGCGCGGCTGCGGCGGCGCGGACTAAGTGAGAGCAAAATGATTAATACTTCCGCTAAGATGATTCAGGTTCGCGATTTGAACTTCTATTACGGAAAATTCCACGCGCTGAAAAACATTAATCTGGATATTGCCAAAAACCAGGTTACTGCGTTTATCGGTCCGTCCGGCTGTGGTAAATCCACCCTGCTGCGTACCTTTAACAAGATGTTTTCGCTCTACCCGGAGCAGCGTGCGGAAGGCGAAATCCTGCTGGATGGCGACAATATTCTGAATGCCAGCCAGGATATCGCCCTGCTGCGTGCGCGTGTGGGCATGGTCTTCCAGAAGCCAACGCCGTTCCCGATGTCAATTTATGACAACATCGCCTTCGGCGTACGCCTGTTCGAAAAACTGTCCCGTGCCGATATGGATGAACGCGTGCAGTGGGCGCTGACCAAAGCCGCGCTGTGGACGGAAACCAAAGACAAGCTGCATCAGAGCGGTTACAGTCTGTCCGGCGGCCAGCAGCAGCGCCTGTGTATCGCGCGCGGCATCGCGATTCGCCCGGAAGTGCTGCTGCTTGATGAGCCGTGTTCAGCGCTGGACCCGATCTCAACCGGCCGTGTTGAAGAACTGATTACCGAGCTGAAGCAGGATTACACCGTGGTGATCGTGACCCACAACATGCAGCAGGCCGCACGCTGCTCCGATCACACCGCGTTTATGTACCTGGGTGAACTGATTGAATTCAGCGATACCGATACGCTGTTTACCAAGCCAGCTCAGAAACAAACAGAAGATTACATTACCGGCCGCTATGGCTGAAAACAGGCAGTTACTCTTGCCAATTTGCGGCGGCGGGTTGCCCGCCCCCAAACTGACTGCGTTCTTAACGCCTGTTTTAAACAGGTCTGGAGTTTGAGATGGAAAGCTTAAATCTGAACAAACACATCTCCGGCCAGTTCAACGCCGAGCTGGAGCATATTCGTACCCAGGTGATGACCATGGGGGGAATGGTGGAGCAGCAGCTGACTGACGCCATTACCGCTATGCATAACCAGGATGGCGAGCTGGCCAACAAAGTGATTGAAGGCGATCACAAGGTCAACATGATGGAAGTGGCGATCGATGAAGCCTGCGTGCGCATCATCGCCAAACGTCAGCCGACCGCCAGCGATCTGCGCCTGGTCATGGCGATCATCAAAACCATCTCCGAGCTGGAACGCATCGGTGACGTGGCGGAGAAGATCAGCCGTACCGCGTTGGAGAAATTTACCCAGCAGCAACAGCCGCTGCTGGTGAGCCTGGAATCGCTGGGCCACCACACCATTGAGATGCTGCACGACGTGCTGGATGCGTTTGCGCGTATGGATCTGAATGCGGCAATTGAAATCTATCGCGAAGATAAGAAGGTTGACCAGGAATATGAAGGCATCGTGCGCCAGCTGATGACCTATATGATGGAAGACCCGCGCACCATCCCAAGCGTGCTGACCGCGCTGTTCTGCGCCCGCGCCATCGAGCGTATCGGTGACCGCTGCCAGAATATCTGCGAAATCATCTTCTACTTCGTGAAGGGTCAGGATTTCCGTCACGTCGGCGGCGATCAGCTGGATAAGCTGCTGGCCGGTGATGACAGCGACAGCAACCCAGCCTGATACTCAGCGGGGCCGATAATCGCGGCCCCGCTTTTATGATTTATCCCTCCGAGTTATCCGCAACGACAGCCCTTTTCCCCCACCCGCCGCCCTACTGATGCAACCAGATTTATTTCAGGTATATACTTGGCGCACAATTTGAACGATATGGCTTTGAAATAATGTCTTCTTCTCCTTCCGCTAAACGCGGCGTGACGCCGGGTAAAGCGATGGTTGCCGCGGTCAGCGGTTATGCAATGGATGGTTTTGACCTGCTGATCCTCGGCTTTATGCTGCCGGCGATCAGCGCCTCGCTGGTGCTTAACGCGTCTCAGGCGGGGTCTCTGGTGACCTGGACGCTGATCGGCGCGGTGATTGGTGGGATTGTCTTCGGCCACCTCAGTGACCGGCTGGGGCGTATTCGCGTACTGACCTTCACCATTCTGATGTTTTCGGTGTTTACCGGACTTTGCGCCGTGGCGCAGGGCTACTGGGATCTGCTGGCGTATCGCACGCTGGCCGGGATGGGATTAGGCGGTGAATTCGGCATCGGCATGGCGCTGATCGCCGAGGCCTGGCCCGCGAATAAACGCAACCGTGCCTCGGCGTGGGTGGGCATGGGCTGGCAACTCGGCGTGCTACTGGCGGCGTTTATCACCCCGTTCCTGCTGGACATTATCGGCTGGCGCGGTATGTTCCTCGTCGGCCTTCTCCCGGCGCTGGCCTCTTTTGCCATTCGTCGCGGTATGGGAGAACCGGAAGCCTTTACGAAACATGTCGATGTGAATCAGGGGTTGTCGTTCCCGGCGCGCATTCGGCTGCTGTTTGCCGACAGGGCGACGTCTAAGGCCAGTATCGGCATCTTTATCCTCTGTTCGGTGCAGAACTTCGGCTACTACGGGCTGATGATCTGGATGCCGAGCTACCTCTCCTCCAACTTTGGTTTCTCGCTGACCAAATCCGGTTTGTGGACCGCCGTGACCGTGGTGGGCATGACCTTTGGCATTTGGCTGTTTGGCCTGCTGGCGGATCGCTTCGCGCGCTGGAAGATTTTCCTGATTTATCAGATTGGTGCGGTGGTGATGGTGGTGGTTTATGCCCAGCTGCGCGATCCGACGGTGATGCTGTTTACCGGTGCACTGATGGGGATGTTCGTTAACGGCATGATTGGCGGCTACGGTGCGCTGATCTCTGACACCTATCCAGTGAAGGTGCGCGCCACCGCACAGAACGTCCTGTTTAACCTCGGTCGCGGCGTTGGCGGTTTTGGTCCGCTGGTAATTGGTCTGCTGGTGGGGCAGTGGTCCTTCACCGCAGCGATTACCCTGCTGGCGCTGATTTACCTGCTGGATATCATCGCCACCCTGTTCCTGCTGCCGAAAAAACAGGGCAGCGAGGATGTGCTGGGTGCGATTGGCTGATTAGCGCGTCAGCTGCCAGCCCTTTTCGCGCCACAGCGCCGGCAGCTGCGCCATACCGGTAAACACGGTGACCAGCGGATGGTCGATGGCGGGATTGTGCGCGTCCGCGCAGTAGTAAAATACCGGGATCCCGGCGGCGATCCCCGCTTTTGCCCCGGCTTCGGAGTCATCCACCAGGATGCAGTGCTCAATCGGGATGCCCATCTGCTGCGCGGCGTGGTGCATCAGCTCCGGCTCGGGCTTCCAGTGCTGGATATCGTAACCGCTGTAGAGGCGATCGCTGAAAAACGGCAGCAGCCCGGTCAGGCCCAGCGAGTGCTGCATTTTCGGTGCCGTACCGTTGGATACGACACACATTGGCACCTGAATGCTTTCTACCAGCGCTTTAGCGCCGGGGATCGCCTTCAGTTCCAGATCGAACAGTCTTGCTACTTCTACGCGGTAGGCCGGTTCAAGCACCTCAACCGGGGTGGTCAGGCCATGCTGTTCGCAGACATCGGCCACGATGTCATACAGTTTTACGCCTTTATACTTCTCGAACATCTCCTGCAGCGAAAGCGTAACGCCAAACTGCGCGAAGGTATTCACATAGCCCTGGGTACAGAGCACTTCGCTGTCTACCAGCGTTCCATCACAATCAAAAAATACACACTCCACTGACATCTGCGCGTCCTTCAGGCCGGTTAAGCTTTCTTTTCTACTTTACGCGACTGTAGCAGGATTGCGACTGCAAATGTCAATTACGGTTAATGGCGGTGATTCGACGGCGAAAACAGCGCAATCGGTTGCGAAAAAACCGGTTACCCCCCATCCAAAATGCGTCATTATGGGGTAGGATAGCCATCGACTTTTTTCTCCGTTCTGGAAACACATAATGACTAATCCCGGTTTGTTACAACGGATTTTTAAATTGCAGGAGCATGGCACCACGGCCCGTACTGAGGTGATTGCGGGCTTCACCACGTTTCTGACGATGGTGTACATCGTTTTTGTTAACCCGCAGATCCTCGGCGTGGCCGGTATGGATACGCAGGCGGTGTTTGTCACCACCTGCCTGATCGCCGCTGTTGGCAGCATCCTTATGGGGCTGGTGGCCAACCTTCCGGTTGCGCTGGCACCGGCAATGGGCCTGAATGCCTTCTTTGCCTTCGTGGTGGTGGGTGCGATGGGCATCTCGTGGCAGGTGGGCATGGGGGCAATCTTCTGGGGCGCAACCGGCCTGCTGCTGCTGACCATTTTCCGCGTGCGCTACTGGATGATTGCCAATATCCCGGTCAGCCTGCGCGTGGGGATCACCGCCGGTATCGGGCTGTTTATCGCGATGATGGGCCTGAAAAATGCCGGGATCATCGTGCCGAACGAAGCCACGCTGGTCAGCGTCGGTAACCTGACCTCGCACAGTGTGCTGCTGGGTGCGCTGGGCTTCTTTATCATCGCAATTCTGGCATCCCGCAATATTCACGCGGCGGTACTGGTTTCCATCGTGGTGACTACCGGGATTGGCCTGGCGATTGGTGATGTGAAATACACCGGCATTTTCTCTGCGCCGCCGCCGGTCACCTCGGTACTGGGCCAGGTAGATCTTGCCGGCTCACTGAACATTGGCATGGCCGGGATTATCTTCTCCTTTATGCTGGTTAACCTGTTTGACTCTTCCGGCACGCTGATTGGCGTCACCGATAAGGCCGGTCTGACCGATGAGAAAGGCACATTCCCACACATGAAGCAGGCGCTGTACGTTGACAGCATCAGCTCGGTGGCCGGTTCATTTATCGGTACTTCCTCCGTTACCGCCTACATCGAAAGCTCTTCCGGCGTGTCCGTCGGTGGGCGCACGGGACTGATGGCGGTGGTCACCGGAATTCTGTTCCTGCTGGTGATGTTCCTGTCTCCGTTAGCCGGTACGGTGCCTGCCTATGCGGCCGCCGGTGCCCTGATTTACGTTGGCGTACTGATGACTTCCAGCCTTGCACGCGTGAAATGGGACGATCTGACCGAAGCCGTTCCGGCGTTTGTGACCGCCGCGATGATGCCGTTCAGCTTCTCGATTACCGAAGGGATCGCGCTTGGCTTTATCTCTTACTGCGTGATGAAGCTGGGCACCGGCCGCTGGCGTGAAATCAGCCCGTGCGTGGTGGTGGTGGCGCTGCTGTTCGTGCTGAAGATTGTGTTTGTTGACGCACATTAAGTGCTCTGCAATAGCAGGGTGGCCTTGCGCCACCCTGCTATCAGGAATAGTAGTGCTGCTTCTCGGCGGGCAGGCTGGTTAAACGCAGCGCCCGTGGCCCCATATTCAACGAATAGACGTTAATACTCTGCAGTGAATTCCAGCCTTCAGAATCATCATATTCCCACAGATGTAGCCGATCGGTTCCCGGTGAGAGCGCGCACGACCACACCATCAGCGCTTCCACATCACAGATAGCCTGAATATCGGCCAGTGTGGAAGAACGCAGCCTTCCCGAAGCGGGATGCAGGCGCAGCGCATCAAAACCACCGTTACCCTCCCCGGTCATCTTCAGAATGCTTTGGCGAAGAGTCCAGATTTGAGTACAGGCTTCTGAAGGATCGTTCTGGGCGTTGATCCAGGCTTTTTCACCGGATGAAAAAGAGTGCAGGTACTGCTCTAGAGTCTGGCGGCTGTGCGCGCGAAAAATTTCCATATCCAGTCCGGCACGGCAACCCTCTTCCGCCAGCAGAACACCAACCACATTTCCGGCGTAGGAGATGCTGAAGTCAGGAAGATCGGGATCGGAAAAACAGGGGCGCCCGCCGTCAGCAAGGCGAATATTCGGAAGCTGGGAGATGCCGTAGACCCGTAGCATCAGTTCCGCCAGCAGCGTTCTGGCCGCGAGATAGCGGCGACGGCGCCTCTCCGCCAGGCTGGCTGAATGCTCTACCAGCTGCAACGGAAGTCGGTGAACCTGTGCTGTAGTCTGGACAAGTGTCCATCGTGCAAAATGACTTGCCATCTGTCACTCCATGAAAATGGTCGGGTAATCATCAACTCTATTGTAAGAATAATCCTACGAACTTTCACCCGTGATTCCCTTAACGGGGCGAAATTCGGGTTAATATTATTTCTTAAGTGGTTAAACATAGTAGATCAATACGTAATAGGAAAACAGCCAGTTAATCATCGCTTTTAATGCCATTTGTACAGCATAAACACCATAAATTAGCTAAATGTTGCTCATTCCCCGCTATATCCTTCCGCTGATGATGCAGTGCTGCTGCTGAGCCTGTTCTTCCGCTATACGCACACCGGCCTGGCATTTCGTGCAGTGGCGGATGACGCCTTTGCCGGGCTGGCGGTGGGCCTGAATATTGGCCGCCTGTGGGCGGTGGTCTGGCGGCTGGTTAACAGCTCGGCCGGGCGCAACTTTATCGCCGTGCGCGACAATCCACTGGCGGCGAGGGCTATCGGCGTACCGGTGCTGCGAACCCGGATGATCGCCTTCGGCTTCTCCTCTTTCATTATCGGTATTGCCGGCGTGCTGTGGTCATTTACCTATCTGCGTAATGTTGAACCGGCGGGTTTCAATCTGGACCGGTCATTCCAGCTGCTGTTCATCATCATTACGGTTCGCGGTGCGTTTGCAGTCGCAGTGGCTGACTATTCGCCGGGCGAAACCGGATTACGTGGTGCTGCGCGGCTTTGGCGTGATGAACCCGGTGGCGCTGAAAACCGCGCAGAAGGTCGGTTATCCGGCGGACCATATTATCGGCAACGTCTGGTCGAACTCCGAAGAGGACGCGATCCCGGCGGGGAACGCGGCGAAGGGTTACATCGCACTGACCACCCAGGCCTCCGGCTCGGTCTATCCGGTAGTGAAAGAGATTATTGATAAGGTGTACGGTGCCGGTAAAGGGAATCTGCAGGATCGTAAACGCATCGGCAGCGTCTATCATAATCTCCGTTAACGGCATTCTGAACGTTGAGGCTATCCGTATTACGCAGCAGAAGTTTGGCCACCGCACGCTGACCGGCGACGAAATTCGCTGGGGCTTCGAGCATTTGCAGCTTGATCCTGCCCGTGTGGAGGCGCTGGGTGCCAAAGGCCTGTTCCACTCGATTAACGTGACCTGCGAGGACCACGAAGGCCAGGGCCGTGTGACTTTCCAGCAGTGGGACGGCAGCCAGTGGAAAGTGATCAGCGACTGGATTTCACCGGACTGGGCACTGCTACGGCCGATCATTGAGAAATCCGCCAGCGCCTGGGCGAAGGAAAATAACATTACCCTGCGGAACTGCCAGGCTGAGAATTAATTGGTAACCTTATTGATGAAGTGAGCCGATTAATACGCAAAAACAGAACCCCATATCAGAAATTTGCATGGGGTTTTTTATTTTTACGGCGTGAGTATCCCGATGCCGAACCGACTTTCTTTAAATAGCCATATTGGTTTCTCGTCAGTGATGACCAGTTGATTAAAATCCGTCACGTATGGCATTTCTGTTTGAGTCTTATTACCAATTGCCACGCAATCTGTACCCGCGGAAAGTGCGGCATCAATACCAAGCCGAATCTTCAAAAACCAGTGTTTCTTCAGCACGGCAGTTGAATTTTTCGATCGCCGTAATGCAAGGCTCTGGATCGGGTTTTCTGCGGGAAACATCATGACGAGAGACGATATAACTGAACATATCAAGATGATGCTCTTCAAGCACGTGATTGATTTTAGCTGGCCAACTGCTGGTGACCAACCCGATGTTAACCGAATAGCCGGTCAGCTTCCTTAAGAAGCCCTCTACGGCAGGAATGAGTGTGCACTCAGCCTGCTGTTCAAATTGGTCTACCAGCCGATGAATTTTCTGATGTTGCTGAGGACCCTCTTCTGGAAATATTTTTGATAATGTATATTTCGCTGATGCGCCAATAATGAACTTGTCCACCATTTCATCACTAATAGAATATCCAAACTTACCAGCCGCATATCGCCATGCCCGAATGATGACATCGTTGGAATCGATAATCACGCCATCGAGATCGAATAAAATAGTAGAAATAATATTCCCATTTTTTTGGTTCATGTATCCTCCCTCATAGTTAGCGCATAGTTATCATTTATTATTACGTCTATGATTTTCTCTTTTAAAACAGCTATAGCTTGTCTTAGAGTGTTAATTATTGGCTCTTCATGCCGATTGAAGGATGTATTGACCAGGCAGGGTTGTCCTGATAATTCATACCATTTATTAATTAGTCGATACATGAAAGGATCTTTGCTCTCATTAATAATCTGTGGTCGGGCTGTATTATCAATGTGAACGACAGCTGGACATTTCTCATTCATTATTTTATTGCATTGGTATGTGATCGTCATGTACTCAGATGATATATCTTCTTTCTTCCAGTTTTTAAAACAAATCTTTGCCAGTTTTTCAGTTGTAACGGGTGCAAACGGCATAAAATCTGTTCGGCTAAGCTTAGCGTTAAGCCAAACGTTGATGTCTGGATTGTGTGCGTGGTAAATAATACTTCTGTGACAAAGTGCTCTTGCACCGAACTCCATTTTACCTCGCGTTAGTGCTATGATTTTCTCACTTTTAAGAAGTCCAGTAATATGATCAATCATATCTAATGGCCTGACGAAAACTAAATCTGGTGATGAATTTATGATTTCTTTGATTTCGTCTATATCCCTTTCGGGACCGAGGTTCATGGTGGGAAACTGACGGCGAGTTTTTCACTCTCTCCATGCTGTTGTAACGGCCGACGCTGGTAGCAATCCCTCATCAGTCAATATGCTTTGAGCCTGGCGAAAGGAACTCGAGGCAACCTGGCCGTCGGATTTGGTATCTCTGCTATCAGATTAGCACCCGGCTGGGTTGCGGCATTTCGCCAGCGCTGCCCGAATGTTTCCATCAGCCTGGAAAATATGCCCTCCCGGCTGCAAACGGCTGGATTACTGAATGGGCAGTTGCAGTTAGCGTTTACTCGCCTGCCGGTCGAGCCGCCGTTAACTGCGCAACTGGTTTTGCGTGAAACACTGGTGCTGGCCGTACCGCGAGGTACCTGTATCGCAAACCGATTGAAGGATGAAGGTTATGATGTGCTGGCGACATTGCCGCTGTTGATGCTGACGCCGGACAGAGGGCCGGGGCTGGACAGCCAGATTGCTCATTTGCTGAGGTTTCAGCAGATCACGCCCCATGTGGTACAACATGCCGGGGATATTCAGACGCTGATAGCGCTGGTTTCGGCAGGCGCGGGTGTCGCGATGGTACCTCATAGCGCAACGTGGTTTGCTGGTCCCGATATTGAGTTGATCTCGCTCTGCGGTCCCTACACGGAATGGGATATTGGACTGGCATGGAATCCTTCAATGGACGATCCAGTGCGCGATCTGTTTATCCAGATGATTGACGAATTGAGCCTACCCGTTCTTGCGCCTGGATTGCAGAACAAAAGCGGATAAAGATATTGCGTTAGAAGCCTTTTGTGGAAAAATATGTGCATTAACAGTCCGTTAATGCAAGTCAGTAAATGCTCACTTTTGGATGTAAATGACACGCTATAGCAGGTGAACTAAATCTTAACGGCTATAGCGTGTCATTTTTGTATTCTATTAATTACTTACCAATACAGAAACTAGAGAATATCCGCCCCAGCAGGTCATCGGAGCTGAATTCCCCGGTGATTTCACTCAGACTTTGCTGCGCCAGGCGCAGCTCTTCCGCGAGCAGTTCCCCCGCCCAGGCGCCAAGCAGCTGATGTTTGCCCTGCTGCAGATGCTCTGCCGCCAGTTCCAGTGCCTGCAGGTGTCGGCGACGGGCCAGGAATCCCCCTTCCATATTGCCCGAGAAGCCCATGCTGGCCTTCAGATGTTCGCGCAGCACGTCCACGCCTTCGCCGGTGCGGGCGGAAAGGCGAATAAGTGAGTGACCGTTTACTTCCATAATTCCCAGCGTCTCACCGGTCATATCGGCTTTATTACGCACCACGGTGATCGGCAGCGCCTCCGGCAGACGGGCAATAAAATCCGGCCAGATCTCCGCAGGCTCGGTTGCACCAGTAGTGGTGCCATCGACCATAAACAGCACGCGATCGGCCTGTTCGATCTCTTTCCATGCGCGTTCGATACCGATGCGTTCAACTTCGTCGCTGGCTTCGCGCAGGCCCGCAGTATCAATAATATGCAGCGGCATGCCGTCGATATGAATGTGCTCGCGCAGCACGTCACGTGTGGTGCCGGCAATATCGGTGACGATAGCGGCGTCGCGACCGGCCAGCGCATTAAGCAGGCTGGATTTACCGGCGTTGGGGCGCCCGGCAATGACCACCTTCATGCCTTCGCGCAGCAGGCTACCCTGGCGCGCTTCGGCACGTACGCCGTCGAGATCGGCAATCACCTTATGCAGCAGCGCTTCAATTTTACCGTCGGAGAGGAAGTCGATCTCCTCATCCGGGAAGTCGATGGCCGCTTCCACATAGATCCGCAGGTGAGTAAGTGCTTCCACAAGGTTGTTAACGCGGGTGGAGAAAACGCCCTGCAGCGAGTTAACGGCCGAGCGTGCCGCCTGCTCGGAGCTGGCGTCGATCAGGTCGGCAATCGCTTCTGCCTGGGCCAGATCCAGCTTGTCGTTGAGGAAGGCGCGCTCGGAGAACTCACCCGGATTGGCAATGCGCAGCCCGGGGAGTGCCACAATGCGCTTCAGCAGCAGATCCAGGATCACCGGGCCGCCGTGGCCCTGAAGCTCCAGCACATCTTCACCGGTAAAGGAGTTAGGGCCGGGGAACCACAGCGCGATACCCTGATCGAGGGTGCTGCCGTCGGCGTCACGGAACGGCAGATAGTCGGCGTAGCGTGGCTTAGGCAGCCTGCCCAGCAGCAGCTGTGCTACTTCCGCCGCTTTGCTGCCGGAAACGCGCAGAATACCTACGCCGCCGCGTCCTGGCGGGGTTGCCTGGGCAACAATCGTATCGCTATGGCTCATGGTTAACTCTCTTTTGATGCAAAAAAATAAGGCGGTCTGAGTGACCGCCTTAGTGTAAACAGTGTGTTTGTTATTGGCACGCGGCAACCGTAAAAAGGCTGCCCCGTGTTTTTACTCTTACGCTTTCTTCTTGTCGCGGCTGTGCAGGCCACGTTTTTCCAGGCCGCGATAAATCAGCTGCTGCTGGATAATGGTTACCAGGTTACTGACGATGTAGTACAGCACCAGACCTGAAGGGAACCACAGGAAGAACACGGTGAAGATGACCGGCATAAAGGTCATGATCTTCTGCTGCATCGGATCGGTCACGGTGGTCGGCGACATCTTCTGGATGAAGAACATCGTGATACCCATCAGGATCGGCAGGATGTAGTACGGGTCCTGCGCTGACAGATCGTGTATCCACAGTGCAAACGGTGCATGACGCAGTTCTACCGAGCCCATCAGCATGTAGTACAGGGCCAGGAAGATAGGCATCTGGATAACCAGAGGCAGACAGCCGCCCAGCGGGTTAACCTTCTCAGACTTATACAGCGCCATCATTTCCTGACTCATGCGCTGTTTGTCATCGCCTAAACGCTCACGCATCGCCTGAATCTTCGGCTGCAGCATGCGCATTTTCGCCATGGAGGTGTACTGCGCTTTAGTCAGCGGGTACATGATGCCACGAACGATAAAGGTGATAACGATAATCGAGAAGCCCCAGTTACCGATAAAGCTGTGCAGGAATTTCAGCAGCTTAAACAGTGGCTGAGAGATAAACCACAGCCAGCCGTAGTCTACGGTCAGATCCAGGTGTGGGGCAATCGCCGCCATTTTGTCCTGAATTTCCGGGCCAACCCACAGCGTGGCTTTCAGCTCCTGCTGGGAACCTGCCGCGATAGTCACCGGTGCAGATTTGAAGCCTACTGCCGCGATGCCGTTACCCAGGTTGCTGGTGTACAGCGTGTTGCTGCCAGCGGTCTGCGGTACCCAGGCCGTCGCGAAGTACTGCTGCAACATCGCCACCCAACCGTTGGTGGTGGTGGTGCTCAGGTTTTCGTTTTCGCTGATCTTATCGAATTTATACTTCTCGTAGTTGGTCTCACTGCTGGAGTAAGC
Source organism: Erwinia sp. GW821-FHT03D09 (assembly GCF_059420805.1). Taxonomy (NCBI): domain Bacteria; kingdom Pseudomonadati; phylum Pseudomonadota; class Gammaproteobacteria; order Enterobacterales; family Erwiniaceae; genus Erwinia; species Erwinia sp. GW821-FHT03D09. Next base: position 97,082 of record NZ_JBWKUK010000013.1, on the reverse strand, counting down.
CGCGCCACGGAAAGTATGCAGAGCAAAGTTGTTGCTGCCGGTATCACGATGCTTAGGCAGATCGATAGTCTGTTTCAGCTGACCGAACATCGACACTTCCAGCGGTTGCTGGCTGGCGTTGTTGATCTGATAGTCAACGCCAATGGCATATTCGCCGCGCTTCAGCACAAAGGTCTTGGTGTAGACCGCGCCGTTTTCAGCGGTAAAGGTCAGCGGGATACGCAGTTCGCTCTGACCATCGGCCAGCTCGAAGCTATCCTGGGAAGCCGTGTAAAGAGGACGACCGCCGTTGGCCGGGTTATCCGGGCCATTACGACCGGTCAGGCCGCTCTGTGCCTGGTACAGGAAGTCAGGCGTATTTTCCAGCAGCAGGAAAGGCTTATCGGAACCCAGTGAGTCCGGATAGGTCAGCAGCTGTGCCTGGTCAATATCACCACCGCGCGTATTAATGATTAAAGACAGGACATCGGTCTTAACGGTGATCGTTTTGCCCTGGCCGCTGGCAGGAACACCCTGATTAGCGACATCACCCGCTGCTGTCGTGGTCTGCGTGGTCTGAGTTTGCAATGGCTGAGGATTATTATCCGTCTGCCAGGCTTGCCAGATCATAAAAGACACGAACAGAAAAGCGATGAGAAAGAGATTGCGTTGCGAATCCATCGTTAATGTTCTCTGGTATCAATGGTTGTTTGGCGGTACCGGATCGTCGCCACCTGGGTTCAAAGGGTGGCATTTTAATATGCGTTTCATCGTCAACCAACTCCCTTTTATCACTCCAAACCTGCGCAATGCCTCAATTCCGTACTGCGAGCAGGTAGGATGAAATCGGCAGTGAGGTCCTAATAGCGGGCTGATTACGCGCTGATAGACGCGAATCAGCGCGATTAGGAACCGCGAGCCAGGCGACAATGGCGGCGCCATAATTTCTCCAACGCTTCCGTCAACGCCTTATTATCCAGGTCAGCGACCCCTTTCTTCGCCACAATCACAAAATCCATTGCGGGAAGTTCATGCTGGCGCAGGCGAAAGCTTTCACGGGTCAATCGCTTGATCCGATTACGCTCGTGCGCACGCTTAACATGTTTTTTTGCGACGGTCAGACCGATGCGGGGATGCCCCAGCGTGTTCAGGCGGCCGAGAATGGTGATTTGCGGCGTGCCAGCCCGTTGTGGCTGCTGGAAGACGAAAGTGAAATGAGTGGGAGTTAACAAACGTAACTCCCTGGGAAATGCGAGCTTAACCACTCAGCGGTTAGCTTTTATTACTTAGAAACGGTCAGACGAGAACGGCCTTTAGCACGACGACGTGCCAGAACCTGACGACCATTTTTATTTGCCATACGAGCACGGAAACCGTGTGAACGGTTACGCTTCAGTACGGACGGTTGAAAAGTGCGTTTCATGGCGATTTCTACCTAAACTTGAATAATTTCACTTAGTGACGCGTTAACTGGCCCGATAAACCGACCGACGCCTCAGTGTATCTTTAAATTAAAGAGGCGGGATTGTAATAATTGTACAGTCCAGAGTCAATTTACTTCGCGTGAAAACTGCGCCCTGATTGCCCGTTTTGACCCGCAAAAACAGCCATAAGGGCCACGGCGCAGCACGCCAGGGCAAGAATTATACGGCCTCTGCTAAAAAGCGCAAGGATCGTGCAGGATCATCTCGCGATCCCGTTACATTGTTTTTGCGGCAATAACGTGATGGCACCATTAAATTTCACTGAATGCAGACGATCCTGAATGTCTTTTGCGCAAGGTGGCGTAAACTAATCTGCGTTGTATGCGCCTGTGGATAAATTGGATCAAAACTGTGTAGAAAGTGAAGATCTCTGCGACGGTTTACGCTATGATCCGCCGTTCCGCTAACGATCCTCCGGGTCGTCTTGCTAACCGCATGCTTCCAGGATGCCGGGCAAGAGTGGAGTAACCGTAGATAACGGTTCGCATGCGTCTCATCGGCATGCGTCAACAATGATGAAATTATCGCTTCAGCGCCCTTATTATTTCTTATCGAATTTTTTTCGAGTGGAGTCCGCCGTGTCACTTACGCTTTGGCAACAGTGTCTTGCCCGTTTGCAGGATGAGCTACCTTCCACAGAATTCAGCATGTGGATACGCCCCTTGCAGGCCGAACTGAATGACAACACGCTGGCATTATACGCACCAAATCGGTTTGTACTCGACTGGGTTCGGGATAAATACCTGAATAATATCAATGCACTGCTAAATGACTTCTGTGGGCCGAACGTTCCGCTGTTGCGTTTTGAAGTGGGTAGCAAACCGGTGATACAGCCCGTTAGCCAGCCGGTGATGGCTAGCGCGCACGCCAGTGCGCCGGGTTTCGGCAGCCGTGCGGCTCCGGTTCGCCCAAGCTGGGACAGCGTACCTGCTCCGGCGGAACTGTCATACCGCTCGAACGTCAATACCAAGCACAACTTTGATAATTTCGTTGAGGGTAAATCAAACCAGCTGGCACGCGCGGCGGCGCGTCAGGTGGCCGATAATCCCGGCGGCGCATACAACCCGTTGTTTCTGTACGGCGGTACGGGCTTAGGTAAAACGCACCTACTGCATGCGGTCGGCAACGGCATTATGGCGCGCAAGCCCAACGCCAAAGTGGTGTATATGCACTCAGAGCGTTTCGTACAGGACATGGTTAAAGCCTTACAAAACAACGCTATCGAAGAGTTTAAACGCTACTATCGTTCGGTCGATGCGCTGCTGATCGATGATATCCAGTTCTTTGCCAACAAAGAGCGTTCTCAGGAAGAGTTCTTCCATACCTTTAATGCGCTACTGGAAGGCAATCAGCAGATCATTTTGACCTCGGATCGCTATCCGAAAGAGATCAACGGGGTAGAAGATCGTCTGAAATCCCGTTTTGGCTGGGGCCTGACGGTGGCGATCGAGCCGCCTGAGCTGGAAACCCGCGTCGCGATTCTGATGAAAAAAGCGGATGAGAATGACATCCGTCTGCCGGGTGAAGTGGCATTCTTTATTGCCAAGCGCCTGCGTTCTAACGTCCGCGAGCTGGAAGGGGCACTGAACCGCGTTATCGCCAATGCTAACTTTACCGGGCGTGCCATCACTATTGATTTCGTTCGTGAAGCGCTGCGCGATCTGCTGGCACTGCAGGAAAAGTTGGTCACTATCGACAACATTCAAAAGACGGTTGCCGAATACTACAAAATTAAAGTGGCCGATCTGCTGTCTAAACGGCGATCCCGCTCCGTAGCTCGTCCGCGCCAGATGGCGATGGCGATGGCGAAAGAGCTGACCAACCACAGTCTGCCGGAAATCGGCGACGCTTTCGGGGGTCGTGACCATACCACCGTGCTACATGCCTGCCGTAAAATTGAGCAGCTGCGTGAAGAGAGTCACGACATTAAAGAAGATTTCTCAAATCTAATCAGAACATTATCTTCCTGACTATGAAATTTATTGTAGAACGTGAGCGTTTGCTTAAACCATTACAGCAGGTCAGCAGCCCGTTAGGCGGCCGCCCTACTCTGCCAATCCTCGGTAACCTGCTGCTGCAGGTCGATGAAGGCACTCTGCGGCTGACCGGTACCGATCTTGAGATGGAAATGGTCGCGCGTGTGGCCCTGACTCAGGATCATCAGCCAGGCGCCACCACGGTTCCGGCACGTAAATTCTTTGATATCTGCCGTGGCCTGCCCGAAGGTGCGGAGATCACCGTGATTCTGGACGGTGACAGAATGCTGGTGCGCTCCGGTCGCAGCCGCTTCTCACTTTCCACTCTGCCCGCCAGTGACTTCCCGAACCTGGACGATTGGCAGATCGATGTGGAATTCACCCTGCCGCAGGCGACCATGAAGCGCCTGATCGAAGCCACGCAGTTCTCGATGGCGCATCAGGACGTCCGCTACTACCTGAACGGTATGCTGTTTGAAACCGAAGGCGAAGAGCTGCGCACCGTGGCCACCGACGGACACCGTCTGGCGGTCTGTTCAATGCCGGTGGGGCAGTCTCTGCCCAACCATTCGGTGATCGTGCCGCGTAAAGGGGTGATTGAACTGGTTCGTCTGCTCGACGGTGGCGATACGCCGCTGCAGGTACAAATTGGCAGTAACAATATCCGCGCACACGTTGGTGACTTCATCTTCACCTCGAAGCTGGTTGACGGCCGTTTCCCTGACTATCGCCGCGTACTGCCGAAAAATCCGGACAAAACCCTGGATGCCAGCTGCGATCTGCTGAAGCAGGCGTTTTCCCGTGCGGCGATTCTTTCTAACGAGAAGTTCCGCGGCGTGCGTCTGTATATCAGTGAAAACCAGCTGAAAATCACCGCCAATAACCCGGAACAGGAAGAAGCAGAAGAGATTCTGGACGTGAGCTACGGCGGCACCGATCTCGAAATCGGCTTCAACGTCAGCTACGTGCTGGACGTTCTGAACGCGCTGAAATGCGAGAACGTGCGTCTGCTGCTGACGGATTCGGTTTCCAGCGTGCAGATTGAAGATGCAGCAAGCCAGAGCGCGGCCTACGTTGTTATGCCAATGCGGTTATAATTCCGGGCTAACCTGCACGTTGCCCGTTAATGCACTGGCCTGACGTACAGAAAGGACAGGGTGCTGTTATATCGCCGGTATTGGGATTTCGTCTGCTATGGCTTTAACCCGCCTTCTTATTAAAGATTTTCGTAATATCGAAAATGCGGATCTGACGCTGGCCCCGGGGTTTAACTTCCTTGTGGGCCCCAACGGCAGCGGCAAAACCAGCGTGCTGGAAGCGATCTATACCCTTGGCCACGGGCGTGCGTTTCGCAGCCTGCAGGCCGGGCGGGTGATCCGCCACGATCAGGACGCCTTTGTGCTACATGGCCGCATTGGCGGCGCTGAACGCGAGATCTCGGTTGGCCTGACCAAAAATCGTGCCGGGGACAGTAAAGTCCGCATTGACGGCAGCGATGGCCATAAAGTGGCCGAGCTGGCGCAGATGCTGCCGATGCAGCTGATTACGCCGGAGGGGTTTACCCTGCTGAACGGCGGGCCGAAATTTCGCCGCGCCTACATAGACTGGGGCTGCTTCCACAACGAGCCGGGCTTTTTTAACGCCTGGAACAATCTGCGCAGGCTGTTAAAGCAGCGCAACGCCGCGCTGCGTCAGGTAACGCGCTACCAGCAGATTCAGGCATGGGATCGTGAACTGGCCCCGCTTGCCGAGCAGATAAGCGCATGGCGTGCGGCCTACAGCGAAGCGATTGCCGCCGATATCAATACGACCTGCGCGCAGTTTTTACCCGAGTTCGAACTGAGTTTCTCTTTCCAGCGCGGCTGGGATAAAGAGAGTGACTATGCGGAACTGCTCGAACGTCAGTTCGAGCGCGATCGCGCGCTGACCTATACCGCCACCGGCCCTCACAAAGCGGATTTCCGCATTCGTGCCGAAGGGACGCCGGTGGAAGATTTACTCTCACGCGGCCAACTTAAGCTGCTGATGTGCGCCCTGAGGCTGGCGCAGGGTGAGTTTCTCACCCGACAGAGCGGGCGTCGTTGCCTGTATCTGATAGATGATTTTGCCTCTGAACTGGATGAGACGCGTCGTCAGCTGCTGGCGTCGCGTTTGAAAGCCACTCAGGCCCAGGTTTTCGTTAGTGCCATTGGTACTGAACATGTGTTCGATATGGCTGACGAAAAGGGCAAGATGTTCCACGTGGAACAAGGTAAAATAGCGGTTCAACCTGAAGATTAAATGAGCGAGAAACGTTGATGTCGAATTCTTATGACTCCTCAAGTATTAAAGTTCTTAAAGGACTTGATGCTGTACGCAAGCGCCCTGGTATGTATATCGGCGATACGGATGACGGTACCGGTCTGCATCACATGGTCTTCGAGGTCGTGGATAACGCCATTGACGAAGCACTTGCCGGTTACTGCTCTGATATTGTTGTTACCATTCATGCCGATAACTCTGTTTCTGTGCAGGATGATGGCCGTGGTATCCCGACCGGTATTCACCCGGAGGAAGGGGTTTCCGCTGCCGAAGTGATCATGACCGTGCTGCACGCAGGCGGTAAATTTGATGACAACTCTTATAAAGTTTCCGGCGGTCTTCACGGCGTGGGTGTCTCAGTGGTTAACGCCCTGTCTGAAAAGTTGGAACTGACCATCCGTCGCGACGGGCAGGTTCACCAGCAGATCTACGTGCACGGCGTGCCGCAGGCCCCGCTGAGCGTCACTGGAGAAACCGAACTCACCGGTACCCGCGTGCGCTTCTGGCCAAGCCACCAGACCTTTACCAACGTTACCGATTTCGAATATGAGATCCTGGCAAAACGCCTGCGTGAGCTTTCCTTCCTGAACTCCGGCGTTTCTATCAAGCTGGAAGACAAGCGCGACGATAAGAAAGATCACTACCACTACGAAGGCGGTATTAAGGCGTTTGTGGAGTATCTGAACAAGAATAAAACCCCTATTCACCCAAACGTGTTCTATTTCTCTACCGAAAAAGACGGCATTGGTGTGGAAGTGGCGCTGCAGTGGAACGACGGCTTCCAGGAGAATATTTACTGCTTCACTAACAACATTCCTCAGCGCGACGGCGGTACGCACCTGGCCGGCTTCCGTGCGGCGATGACCCGTACGCTGAATGCCTACATGGATAAAGAAGGCTACAGCAAGAAAGCCAAAGTCAGCGCCACCGGTGACGATGCGCGTGAAGGCCTGATTGCGGTCGTGTCGGTGAAAGTGCCGGACCCTAAATTCTCCTCACAGACCAAAGACAAACTGGTCTCTTCTGAGGTGAAATCGGCGGTTGAACAGCAGATGAACGAACTGCTGAGCGAGTACCTGCTGGAAAATCCGGGCGACGCGAAAATCGTGGTCGGTAAAATTATTGATGCTGCGCGTGCGCGTGAAGCCGCACGCCGTGCCCGTGAGATGACCCGTCGTAAGGGCGCGCTGGACCTGGCTGGCCTGCCGGGCAAGCTGGCCGACTGTCAGGAGCGCGACCCGGCGCTGTCTGAAATCTACCTGGTGGAGGGTGATTCTGCAGGCGGTTCCGCCAAGCAGGGTCGTAACCGTAAAAACCAGGCGATTCTGCCACTGAAAGGTAAAATCCTGAACGTTGAGAAAGCGCGTTTCGACAAGATGCTCTCTTCGCAGGAAGTAGCGACGCTGATCACCGCGCTGGGCTGCGGCATTGGCCGCGACGAATACAACCCGGATAAGCTGCGCTATCACAGCATCATCATCATGACCGATGCCGACGTCGATGGTTCGCATATCCGTACTCTGCTGCTGACCTTCTTCTATCGTCAGATGCCGGAAATCATCGAGCGTGGCCACGTGTATATCGCCCAGCCGCCGCTGTATAAGGTGAAGAAAGGCAAGCAGGAACAGTACATCAAAGACGACGAAGCGATGGATCAGTACCAGATCGCTATCGCGCTGGATGGCGCCACGCTGCACACCAACGCCAATGCCCCGGCGCTGGGCGGCGAGCCGCTGGAGTCGCTGGTGGCGGAGTTCAACGGCACGCGTAAGATGATCAAACGTATGGAGCGCCGCTATCCGGTCGCGCTGCTTAACGGGCTGATCTATAACCCGACGCTGAGCGATCTGTCGGCACAGCCTGCGGTGCAAAGCTGGCTCGACGGTCTGGTCAACTGGCTGAACGAGAAAGAGCAGCACGGCAGCAGCTACCTCGGTGAAGTGCGCGAAAACCGCGAACTGCATATCTTCGAGCCGGTGCTCCGCGTGCGTACGCACGGCGTGGATACCGATTATCCGCTGGATACCGAGTTTATGCTCGGCGGCGAATACCGCAAAATCTGTACGCTGGGTGAAAAACTGCGCGGCCTGATTGAAGAAGATGCGTTTATCGAACGTGGCGAGCGCCGTCAGCCGGTAGCCAGCTTCGAGCAGGCGATGGACTGGCTGGTGAAAGAGTCACGCCGTGGCCTGTCCGTCCAGCGCTACAAAGGTCTGGGTGAGATGAACCCGGAACAGCTGTGGGAAACTACCATGGACCCGGACAGCCGCCGCATGCTGCGCGTGACGGTGAAAGATGCGATTGCGGCCGATCAGCTGTTCACTACCCTGATGGGTGATGCGGTTGAGCCACGTCGTGCCTTTATCGAAGAAAACGCCCTGCGGGCGGCAAACATCGATATCTAATCTCGGGTGCAGGGGCGGCTTGTTTTCAGGCCGCCCCTGAATAACCTTTC
>NZ_JBWKUK010000013.1:0-88791 GCF_059420805.1 Erwinia sp. GW821-FHT03D09 | reverse complement strand
CGTCTGCTTCTGCTTCTGCTTCTGCTTCTGCTTCTGCTTCTGCTTCTGCTTCTGCTTCTGCTTCTGCTTCTGCTTCTGCTTCTGCTGCCCGGTCTTGATTCTTTTTCTGCTGTTCCAGTTGCCTTACCCGCATCCCAAACGCGTCCGCCAGCGTTCGCCATTTTTTCCGTAATCCATTGGGTTAACAACTAACTGTGCAACCTGCTGGAGATCGTCAGCTGAATCGCGCTAGCATGGAACAAAACAGAAGCTAAGGAGTGTGGCATGGCGATTAAATTAATAGCGATTGATATTGATGGGACGCTGCTTAACCCGCAGCATGCAGTCACCCCGCGCGTGAAGGCGGCGATTGAGGCGGCGCGCGATAAAGGCGTGGCGGTGGTGCTGGCTACCGGACGGCCGTTCCTCGGCGTACAGCGCTACCTGCGCGAGCTGGGCCTGGAGAAAGAAGGCCAGTACTGCATCACCAACAACGGCGCACTGGTGCAAAAAGCGAACGATGCCAGCTGCGTGGCCGAAGTGCCGGTGACCTTCGAAGACTACCTCTACTATGAGCAGATGTCCCGCGAACTGGGGGTAAACTTCCAGGCGCTGACCCAGAGTCACCTCTACACCGCTAACAAAGATATCAGCCGCTATACCGTTCACGAAGCGGGTCTCACTGGAATGCCGTTGCGCTACCGTACCGTGGAAGAGATGGACCCAACGCTTATCTTCCCAAAAATTATGATGATCGATGACCCGGAGCGGCTGGACGCGGCGATTGCCCGCATTCCTGCTGAAGCTTACGAACGTAATACCATCATGAAAAGCGCGCCGTTCTTCCTGGAAATCCTCAATAAAGAGGTGAACAAAGGCGCCGGTGTTAAGCTGCTTGCGGAACGTCTTGGCCTGCAGCGCGACGAGCTGATGGCGCTGGGCGATCAGGAAAATGACCTGGCAATGCTGGAATTCGTTGGTACGGGCGTGGCGATGGGCAATGCGATTCCGGTGGTGAAAGAAATCGCCCAGTTTGTTACGACCTCCAATCGTGAAGACGGCGTTGCCGTGGCTATTGAGAAATTTGTTCTGTAAAAGGACTGCCCGATGAGTGAACAACAGATCACCTTCGCCCCCTGGCATCATCAGCTGACCAACATTAACGTCTGGACCGCCGACAGCCAGTGGCTGGTCTATGACGTACGCCCTTCCGGGGCGTCTTTTACCGGCCTGACTATTGAGCGGGTCAACGTCAGTAGCGGCGCGGTGGAGGTGCTGTATCAGGCGCGGGACGGTGCGCATGTTGGCGTGGTGACCGTCAGTCCGGATCTTCCGCCGCGCTATGTCTGTATTCACGGACCTGAGCATCCCGACAGCCTGTGGAAATATGATTTTCACTACCGGCGCGGAGTGATTATTCAGCACGGCGTGGCTGAAAATCTGGACGCCTGCGATATTACACCACCCTTCACGCCCGGCGCGTTGCGCGGCGGTTCCCACGTCCATGTCTTCAGCCCGGACGGCAGCCGCTTAAGTTTTACCTACAACGATCATGTGATGCATGAGTGGGATAAAACTCAGGATTTACGCAACGTTGGCGTTGCCGTACCGCTGCATGCGGTGTGTCCACCGAAAAGTCACCCGCGTGAATACGACGGCAGCCACTACTGCGTGCTGGTCAGCCAGACCACGCCAACGCCGAAACCGGGCAGTGATGAGATCAATCGCGCTTACGAAGAGGGCTGGATCGGAACCCGAGGCTATCAGCGCGGCGCGCAGCGGCAGCGCTGGGCGCTGGCCTTTATTGGCGATACGCTGGCGACAAACGGTGAGAAAGTGGCGGAAGTTTTCGTCGTCGATCTGCCTGAAGATAATGCCGATTTTGCCGTCGCGGGGACATTACCGCTGGAAGGTACGGCGACGCGTCTCCCTGCTCCGCCGCTCGGCGTTCAGCAGCGGCGTGTCACCTTCACTCATCATCGCCGTTATCCCGGGCTGGCCAGCACCCCGCGACACTGGCTGCGTAGCGCACCGGATGGCAGCGCGATTGCTTTTCTGATGAAGGACGATAGCGGAGTGGCCCAGCTGTGGACGGTGTCTCCACTGGGGGGCGAACCGCGCCAGATTACCCGGTCGGAGAGCGGCATTCAGTCCGCCTTCAGCTGGCATCCCGACGGCGAAAGCCTGGCGTTTGTCTGCGACAACAGCGTGACTCTTTGTACGCTGGCAACGGGAAAACTGCGCCGTATTACACCGCGCAGTGAAACCGCACCCTCGGCAGATGCGGTGGTCTTTTCTCCCGACGGACAGCACGTTGCCTATTTGCGCAGCCGCGACGGGTATCAGCAGATTTTTATGGCGTCGGTGAATTAGAGACCATCGGGGCCGCCTGCGACAGTCCGTCGGCGGTCCTGTTTTGCTGTTCGCTACGGCGCACGCGCTCGCGCGGTGAGTCCGTATCATCGGTACGATAGTAATCCCACGGCAGCAGCAGCGTATCCATCACGGCAGAGAACGGTAAATCAATCGCCGCCAGCGGTTTCATCGCCCAGCTGCTGTTTTCATCGGTCAGCACGCTGGCACTGGCGCGGGTGCCCGGATAATAGCCCTGACTGGGGCCGGTATGGGTCATAATGCTCGAGCAGCCGCTGGTCGCGCCAAGCGAGGCGCAGGTTAGCAAACCTGCAGCGGTATACTTCTTTAATGCTTTCATCATCTATTATCCCTTCAGTCGTTGCAGCCTGCTGAGATCTGTCGTCAAACGCGGGGAAATCCCGGTCCACTCTGCGGTGGCTGGCACCAAGGCCGACGAACTCATCCCTGAGTGTATGACATTTAGTGCGATCGAGTTAAAAAAATCACAATTTCCTCTTGAAAGCGTCACTGATGTCACCATTTTACTAGTACGGTCAGTGAGGTACCTGCGCCGACAGGGCGGTACCTACTGAGCCAGCGACTCGTCCATAGTGGAGAGTTGATATCTTAATAACTCGCTGTATATCAGGAGCTTAATCATGCGTAATTTCGACCTTGCCCCACTGTATCGTTCATCAATCGGCTTTGACCGTCTCATCAACCTGCTGGAAACCAGCCAGGGTCAGGGGAACAACGGCGGCTACCCTCCCTACAACGTGGAGCTGGTGGCGGAAAACCACTATCGTATTACGATTGCCGTGGCCGGTTTTGCGGAAAGCGAGCTGGAAATCACCTCCCACGACAATTTGCTGACCGTTCGCGGCTCGCATCCTGAAGAGCAGGAGCAGCGCACCTATCTGTATCAGGGCATCGCGGAACGTAACTTTGAGCGTAAATTCCAGCTGGCGGAGCACGTCCACGTGCGGGATGCTCGCCTGGAGAATGGTCTGCTGTACATCGACCTGGAACGCGTGGTGCCGGAAGCCAATAAACCGCGCCGCATTGAAATTCTGAAATAATGCTGATGCAGGGGCCGCCGTTAAGCGGCCCCTGTTGTTTATCCTTCGCTTAACGCCCGCTCTATCTCTTCCGCCAGAATCGTCACGCCCCGCTCAATCACTTCGCTATCCGGCACATAGTTCATGCGCATGCACTGATGCGTGTGCGGCCACTCTGCCTCCAGGCCCGGGAAGAAGAAATGCCCTGGTACCATCAGCACGCCGCGCTGCTTCAGCCGCTGGTAAAGGATTTCAGTGGAAATCGGCAGATCTTTAAACCACAGCCAAAGGAATATCGCCCCTTCAGGTTTATGAATCAGGCAGCGATCTTCCGGCAGATAGCGGCGAATAACCGCGATTGTCTGCTTAACGCGTTCCTGATAGAACGGTTTAATCACCTCTTCCGACAGGCGCAGCAGGTCGCCACGCTGAATCATTTCATGAGCGATCGCCGGACCAATGCTGCCGGGGGCGAGGCTGATAATGCCGTTCATATTGCTGATGGCCGAGATCACCTTCTCATCGGCAATAATGATGCCGCAGCGTGAGCCCGGCAGCCCCAGCTTGGACAGGCTCATACACAGAATGATGTTCGGATTCCACAGCGGGCGTGCTTCGCTGAAAATAATGCCCGGGAAGGGAACGCCGTAAGCATTATCAATCAGCAGCGGAATATCGTGCTGCTGCGCCAGTGCGTCCAGTTTCAGCAACTCGTCATCGGTGATGACATTACCGGTCGGGTTAGTTGGGCGGGAAACGCAGATCAGGCCGGTATCATCGCCGATATGCAGATGTTCAAAGTCCACGCGATACTTGAACTGACCTTCCGGCAGCATTTCGATATTCGGTCGGGTGGAGACAAACAGATCTTCATCCAATCCGGCATCGGCATAGCCAAGATATTCTGGAGCCAGCGGGAAAAGTACGCGCTTTTTCTGGCCGTCAGCGCGATGCCCGGCATACAGGTTAAACAGGTAGAAAAAGGCGCTCTGACTGCCGTTCGTCAGGGCAATATTTTTCGGCGAAATCTGCCAGCCCTGCTCTTTACTCAGCAGTTCAGCCAGGGAGTTCAGCAGGGTACTTTTCCCCTGTGGGCCGTCGTAGTTGCACAGCGCATCCGTCAGCTTGCCTTCATCATGCATCTGCTGCAAAAGCTGGTGGAAATAGTCATTCATAGCGGGGATCTGCGCCGGATTGCCGCCGCCTAACATCACCGTACCCGGCGTGCGTAGCCCCTCACCCATATCTTCCATCAGGCGCGTAATGCCTGAGTGGCGCGTAAATTTGTCACCGAAAGCCGAGAAGCTCATATCCTGTTAATCACTTGTTATTCACTGAGGGTGACCACCTTAACGCTGGCACCGGTGCGATGCAATCTTCGAGCAGCAGGGATCGCACGTGGTCGGGAAAGCCTGCCGGGCGATAACGATTTTTCACTGGCTCTGAAAAAATAGCTGAATCGTTAAGTCTTTTGTGAGAGGTAACTGGCTCAGAATCGCATTAATAATGAAACAGACGATCTCTGTGTGCATTTTAAAGTGAGAAAAATCACGTTTATTCGACTAAAAATGATCAAAGGGTTATGCGGTGATGACTGTCACATTTTTATCTTGCGCTGATTTGTAGTCTTGATGCGTTCTAAAGCTAAATCAATTCAGCAAAAGGGATAATATGATGAAAAAAAGACTTCTGGCAGAGGTAATTACGGCGTTAATCTGTGGTCTAAAGATGGCGTGATCTACACGCTGCTGACCATGTGGAAAAACACCGATACGCAGAAGCAGGGTTACGTGACCGGGATTGAGCCGGGCACGAACTATGCTTATCCGGTGGCGATTGAGAAAGAGCAGGGCCGCGTGAAGCAGTTGCAGCCGGGGCAGAGCACCGAGTTTACGCTGACCTATTCCCTGCTGAAGGATGCCAGCGTGGTGCAGCAGGTTGAGCAGCGGGTGCAGAAAATCCAGGGGGATGAAACCGTGGCGATTAGCGAGACGCCGATCGCGAAGGAGTAGTCCTTTCTAAGCGTTACGGGGCAGGCCGCGGTGGGATCTGCGAAATGGGGCTAACGTTACGGGCAGAACGCCGGGTCGCTGTGAATCCTTCCCTGGGGGCTTGGCTGCCGCATCCCTGCGGCAGCCACCCGGCTAACCTGTCCCGCAACGGTTCCCCTTTCAATTCATTACGTTGCTGCCAGAAGAAATCAGTTGTTCCAGCAGCAACACCAAAGCATGCAGGCAATCGGGGCTATCCGGATAAGCGGACCGTCCGAGCACAGGGAGGTGCGAGGTCGAGCGTACATGGAGGTCCGCATTCCGGATAGCCCCGATAAGCCATGCGCAGAACATGCAGCAACCTCAACCCATCCCCCCTATTCGCTAAATATCATCAGTATCGCCCCGGAAAAAATCACCACGCCGACAAAAAACAACACGATCGCCACCGCTGAATTATCTTTCTTCATCTCGTCCTCCTCAGAACCACTGGCCGAAACGGCGGATGTAAAGGCGCTTCATGCCCTGTGCGACCACGCAGTAGCCCAGCAGCGTGGCCAGCAGCCACGGGAAGTAGCTCCACGGCAGCGGCACCAGCCCAACGGCGTGACCCAGCGGCGAGAACGGGATCAGAATCCCGGCAATCATCACCAGCCCGGTGGCCAGCATCACCGGCAGCGCGGCGCGGCTCTGAATAAACGGAATTTTGCGGGTGCGCAGCATATGCACCACCAGCGTCTGAGACAGCAGCCCCTCCACAAACCAGCCGGACTGGAACAGCGCCTGGCTTTCCACGCTGTTGGCGGCGAACACCGTCCACATCAGCCAGAAAGTGGTGATATCGAAAATGGATGACGTTGGCCCAATCCACAGCATAAACCGGCCGATATTCTTCGCATCCCAGCGGCGCGGCTTGCGCAGAAACTCTTTGTCCATTTTGTCCCAGGGCAGCGCCAGCTGGGACAGGTCATACATCAGGTTTTGCAGCAGCAGATGGATCGCCATCATCGGTAAAAATGGAATAAACGCGCTGGCCACCAGCACGGAAAATACGTTGCCGAAGTTAGAGCTGGCGGTCATGTTCAGATACTTAATGATATTGCCGAAGGTTTCGCGCCCGGTCATCACGCCCTGCTCCAGCACTAACAGACTTTTTTCCAGCAGGATGATATCCGCGGATTCTTTGGCAATATCCGTGGCGGTATCCACAGAGATGCCGATATCCGCCGCGCGCAGCGCCGGGGCATCGTTAATGCCATCGCCGAGGAAGCCGACCGTATGTCCGTTGTGCTGCAGTGCCTGCAGTACGCGGGTTTTTTGCTGCGGCGTCAGGCGGCAGAACAGCGTACGCTGCTCAACCAGCAGGCTGAGCTCATCATCGCTGAGCTGGGCAATTTTACTGCCGCACAGCGGTTCTCCCGGCTCCAGACCCACGTCCCGGCACACTTTGCTGGTAATAATCGCGTTATCGCCGGTCAGCACTTTCACCGTCACGCCGTTTTCGTGCAGTGCAGCAATTGCCTCTGCCGCGCTCTCCTTCGGTGGATCGAGGAAAGTCAGCACGCCGCTGATAATCAGTTCGCGCTCGTCATGGATACTCAGCGGCAGTGAGAGCGGGCCGCCATCAATAGCTCGCCAGCCCACCACCAGCACGCGGAAGCCCTGCTGGTTATAGCTCTCTGCCTGATCGCGAAGGCGCTGACGCGCGTCGTCATCCAGCGGGCGGATTTCATCGCCGTCGCGCCAGTAGCGGGAAACCGCCAGCATTTCGTCCACCGCGCCTTTGCAGACCAGCATCTGCTGTTGGTTCTGGTCAGCCAGCAAAATCGACAGGCGACGGCGTTCAAAATCAAAAGGCAGCTCGTCAATTTTGCGATAGCGCCACAGATCGTTAACTGCCATATTGCCCTGGCTGAAGGCCAGTACGGCCTTGTCCATCAGATTTTTCACCCCGGTCTGATGGCGGCTGTTCAGCCACGCCAGCTGTAGTACGCGTTCGTCGCTGCGGTCGTGCAGATCCAGGTGGTGAGACAGAATGATGCGATCCTGCGTCAGCGTGCCGGTTTTATCGCTGCACAACACGTCCATTGCGCCGAAGTTCTGGATCGCATTGAGCTTTTTTACCACCACTTTCCGTCGCGACAGGGCAATCGCCCCTTTGGCGAGGTTAGAGCTGACGATCATCGGCAGCATCTCCGGGGTCAGCCCCACCGCAACCGCCAGCGCAAACAGCAGTGCATCGCTCCAGTCACCTTTGCTGTAGCCGTTGAGCAGCAGTACGATCGGTACCATCACCAGCATAAAGCGGATCAGCAGCCAGCTGACGCTGTTCACGCCGCGATCGAACGCCGTTTGCGGGCGCTTACCCAGCAGTGAGGTTGCCAGTGAGCCAAACCAGGTATGGCCGCCGGTCGCTACGACCACCGCCGTCGCGCTGCCGCTGGCAACGCTGGTGCCCATCAGGCAGATACCGGGCAGGCTGAGCAGCTCCTGTTCGCTGACCGGCCCGGCAACGTTCGGGCTGCTTTGGGTGTCATATTTCTCGATCGGTAGCGCTTCACCGCTTAGCGCTGCCTGGCTGACAAACAGATCGCGCGAGGCCAGCAGGCGCACGTCCGCCGGGATCATATCCCCCGCCGACAGCCGTACGATATCGCCCGGCACCACCTGCTGTAGCGGGATTTCCATCTCCACCGCTTCACTGTGTGCATGGCTGCGTCGAATCACCGTGGCGGTGGTGCGTACCAGCGATTTCAGCGCTTCCGCCGCTTTGTTAGTGCGGTACTCCTGCCAGAAACGCAGTAAGCCGCTGAGGCTGACCATCACCATCACGATGATCACGCCGGTCAGGTCGGTATCTTCACCGCGATTCAGCGGCAGCAGGTAATCGGTAACGAAACTGATGGCCGCCAGCGCGGTCAGCACCCAGATAAACGGATTATTAAACGCCTGAACCAGCTGTACAAAGGCTGCCGGGGCTTTTTCGCTGGCGACCTGGTTGGTGCCGTAGTGTTCCAGGCGCTCTGCGGCATCCTCAGAGGTCAGCCCGTGGCGTTGAGTATTAAGTTGAGCGAGGGTGTGTTCCTGGCTCCGGCTGGCTGCGCTGGCGATCGCCAGATCGCGTGCCTTTTTCAGGTCAGCGTGATGCATTTTCATCTGCCTGCTCCTTGAATGAAGTTTTTTTACGTGCAGGAGAACGTCCCCTGCAAACGAGGTTTTGTCAGAAAATTCAGGGAAGGAGGCGTGGCAGGCAGACGGAAAGGAAGAGAAACGTTAGTGCGTTATCCTCCCGGGTTCATCCTGCCATCGCCTCTCTCGTGACGGAGGTTCTTTCATCGTGTGCTCCTTGGTTAATCTGCCGGGCAGCAAAATTCGCCTGCATGGCAGAGGGATGCTCTGATAGTCAGCCACGCAGCCGTGCCGCTGGCGAAGACCAGATCGAATGAAATTGATATACGGGATGAAACAGCTCGGAAGAGAGTTGTAGCATGGCCCGCCGTTTTTACGGCAGGCACACATTAAACGGAGTGAACCTGCCTTCAGTAATGTTCAGGTAAGGGGTGACTGTCCAATGAAATGCAGGCTCCGTTAGTAATTTGCCGAGATTCTAATCGCCAGGCTACACAATGTAAACCCGGAGATTAATGACGGTGAGTAATAAAGATTATAAAGGTAACTAATTGATTTAATTTAAATAAACATCCATCTGCGTGAAAGATCTGCTGATTTTTTCCTAAACTGTTTATTAACGAATGTGTAAAACGTCCGTTCACGGCCTTGCTGAGGGATAAATCGTTCGCGTCCAGTTTTCGTCCGGGCGGTCGGGATAATTGATTAATGCCTCCCGCCTGACCGACCTGGAAACGGTGGTCAGCCATTCGCCATCGCGACAGACAAACGCTTCCTGAACGGCACACCAGCTGGCTGAAAAATGCAGATAGCGGCCTGCGATGCGCAGGTCATCATGGCTGAAGGGCTGCGGCGATTTGCCGTTTCTTAGCCGTTTCCCCTGCTCGCGGGCGAATTCGCACAGCGGTACCAGCTCCGGCGGCAGGCTGAACTCGGGATCGTCCTCATCAATTTTTGCCAGCATCACCCCGGCCTCCTGCGCAGCATCCACCATCACTCGCAGTGAGAGCTTCGCCCAGTCGTTGCTCAGACGACGGCGAAAAACCACGGCGGCCCCCACGCGTTTGCGCGGAAGCCTTTCCTGGCTGGGAGGCAGCCAGTTGTCATGCCAGCTTTCAACCTTTAGCACCCCACTGTTCAACAGCGGTTCCAGCGCCGGATTGTCCTGCAGAACTTGCATCATTTCACTGGCCTCGCGCACGACATCGGCCATTCCGTCCGGAGTATCGGCAGGTAAGTAAGTGAACCTGGGCTGGCTGAGGAACTGATGCTCTTCTTCCTGCGGATTGTAACCGCCACCGATATCCGAGTGCGCGCCGGGAAGAGTCAGCTCGGGATAATCAGGCGCAATGCTTTGCAGGCAGAAGTTATAGCGATACTCATGCGCTGCGGCAATTTGAAAGACCCGGTGTGCAACGCCCGGCGGTAATGCCAGATGAAGGCCGCTGCCGTGTGGGCTGTGGGTATCGAATTCGTTGGCCATATTCGCAATACCGGCCACGCCGTCGAACAGCCCGATAAAGCGAGTCTCGATCGTCGGTAGAGCGTGATATTCACTCTCTTTTAAGCCTTCAACAATAGCGGCAGTCAGTAGCGGATCTCGCCCTGCAACACGATTAGCAAAGTGGCGCGCCGACGCCGCACCACGACTGAAGCCGAAAAGGTCGAACGTCAGTCGGGCGATCTGCTCTTTTTTTTTATCCCGACGTATTATTTTCTTTAGCTCAGCAGAGAGTGTGGCAATTGCCTCATCCGTTTTAGCAATAATGCCACTTTTCCCTTCACCGATGGCAAAACCGCTAATGCTGTCTGCTTCACCTGAATGTGTGCCGGTCCCACTGATATATAAACCCAGCTGAGATTTAGCCTGGTCGTCCCCGGAAGAGTTATAGAGAGTAAACAGTCGATAAATATTGGTGTAATGCTTATCATAGCTATTGCGGGAGATATCACCGGGCCTGGCCACGTCAGGAGTGTCCGAAAAGCAAGAGTCACCATTGGTTTTACTACAGCACATATCCAGCCGTTTCAGTGTGTTATTTGCATTATTTCCGGTGCCGTCGAAAAAGATCCCTATCGAAAGCACGCGTTCACGATGTTTATCGGATAGGGCGGAATGAGCGTTGTTCAGGACGCGGGTATCACTGCCAGTAATTTTATCCATAATGACCTTTCCCTGGTGATTGTTGATATTTACTACAGATTTTTTATGCCATCGGAGAGCGTATTTTAATTAATAATTGGTCGGCATTAATTGACTTAAAATATAATTAAGCCACCTGCATAGAAATAGAGATGGCGAATGTGAGGTGAAAACTAGTCAAAAACCCTGGTTAAAGGTCACTATTTAGCCAAAGACAGGCGTTTATCACTGGCTCCTAACTTTTATTTGCCATTTTTTAGTGATTAACTCCGAAAAACATTTTATTTTCCCTGCCATGTTCTCGCAAATATCGCATATTAAACATTATCCTCTTTTCCAGCGGAAACCATAAAGACAGTGCGCACTTTCACCATTGAATGCGATTAAACCTCTGCGTAAGATTCTTTTTCGTTTATTAGAATAAAGAAATAATTATGCAAGCCTCTATCGCTCCATCTATCGCCGCTGAAGACGCTGCACCCGTAAACTCCCGTAGTAAAGTGGTGGTTGCTTCTCTGGTCGGTACGGCTATCGAATTCTTCGATTTCTATATTTATGCCACCGCCGCGGTGATCGTCTTCCCGCATATTTTCTTCCCGCAGGGTGATGCCACCGTCGCCACGCTACAGTCGCTGGCTACCTTTGCGATCGCCTTTGTGGCCCGTCCAATCGGCTCTGCGCTCTTCGGCCACTTCGGCGACCGCGTTGGCCGTAAAGCTACGCTGGTGGCCTCGCTGCTGACCATGGGGATCTCTACCGTCATCATCGGCCTGCTGCCGAGCTACAACAGCATTGGTGTGTTTGCTCCCATGCTGCTGGCGCTGGCGCGTTTTGGCCAGGGTCTGGGCCTGGGCGGCGAGTGGGGCGGTGCTGCTCTGCTGGCCACCGAAAATGCGCCTGCGAAAAAACGCGCGCTTTATGGTTCTTTCCCACAGCTCGGCGCACCGATCGGTTTCTTCTTTGCCAACGGCACCTTCCTGCTGCTTTCCTGGCTGCTGACCGATGAACAGTTTATGAACTGGGGCTGGCGCGTACCGTTTGTACTCTCTGCCGTACTGGTGCTGATTGGTCTGTACGTTCGCGTCTCGCTGCATGAGTCGCCGGTGTTTGCCAAAGTCCAGAAAGAGAAAAAGCAGGTTAAAGTGCCAATCGGTACGCTACTGAGCAAGCACCTGGGCGCGACCGTGCTTGGCACCTTTATCATGCTGGCGACCTACACCCTGTTCTACATTATGACCGTGTACTCGATGACCTTTGGCACCACGCCGGCACCAAACGGGCTGGGTATTCCGCGTAATACCTTCCTGTGGATGCTGATGGTTGCGGTGATTGGTTTTGGCGTGATGGTACCGATTGCCGGTATGCTGGCCGACCGCTTTGGTCGTCGTAAGACGATGATTGTGATTACCCTGATGATTATCGCTTTCGCGCTGATTTTCCCTTCTATGTTGGGTTCAGGTAACCAGGCGCTGGTGATGGCGTTCCTGCTGTGCGGTCTGAGCATTATGGGCCTGACTTTTGGCCCGATGGGTGCGCTGCTGCCGGAGCTGTTCCCGACCGAAGTGCGCTATACCGGTGCTTCTTTCTCTTACAATCTGTCGTCAATTCTTGGCGCGTCCGTGGCACCGTATATCGCCACCTGGTTAGCACACACCTACGGTTTGTTCTACGTTGGCGTTTACCTGGCTTCCATGGCGTTCCTGACGTTGCTTGCGCTGATCAAATGCCGCGAAACCCGTCACGAATCACTGTTTGATTAAACCTTCCGGTGGTTATGCCGCCTGAAGCATGAATCAACCCTCTTCGCCGCCACATTGCTGTGGCGGTGATTTTTTTAGTTTTTAGTCCGCAGCTCTCCGCGCTTCCTCTGACTAAAACGCGTCACGTTGAATTGGCTATTTCCCCTTCATCTGCCCAAGGACTTTCGTACACTGATTCTGGTCATTCTCGCTGGGCGAAATCAGCGCCAGCAGGGCCGCAGCCGGAGCGACAACGGCGCCCAGCGCCACCGCGGCGGCTCCCCGGGCAATCAGCGGGCCGGCTTTCACCCCGGCATCCGGATTTTTAAAGGTACCGCGTACGTACAGCGGCGAGCGCAGGGTGATAATGCGGATGCCTTTGCTTTCCGGATCAATCGACAGATCCAACCGTTCGTTAGCGAAGTTGGTAGTGCCGGTAATATTGATCACCGCATTTTCCGTATCAAAAACAAACAGCTGAGACGAAGCCAACCCGTTTTTGACCTGCAAATTTGCCGCTGCACAGTTGATCTTCACTTCGTCGTCACCAAACAGTTTACCCACCACGTAGTTGCCGACGTTAAGCCCGACAATTTCCATCAGGCTGCGGCTGATCAGACCATCGTTCATCAGCAGCTTCAGATTGCCGTTACTGGTTGCCAGGAGGTCGGCCACCGAATTTCCCCGTCCACTCAGCGTGGCATCACCGTTCAGTTGCCCCAGCGCGCTTTGCATCGCCTGCACGTCCGGGAACAGCTGGCGTAGCTTAAGGCTGCGCGCATGCACATCGGCCCGCCCCTGCAGCGGCGTTGTATCCCCTTCCAGATGGATGGTCGAGTTTATCGTGCCGCCCGCCATGCCGAAGCGCAGCGGATCGAGGCGCAGATCGCCGTTTTTCAGTTTCAGGTGGGTAGACAGATCGCTGAGCGGCAGCGAGCTGCCGTGTTCGATACGTTTGCCGCTGAAGCGCACGTCCGCATCCATCACGCTCCAGCTTTTGCTGTCGAATTTGTCGTGCGGCAGAATGCGATCGGCAGGTTGCGTAGAGACATCACCACGTTTCTTCTTCGCCTGTTCGGTTTTCTCACTGCCTTTGCCCGAGTTCACCCCAATTAACGGACCCAGGTCGGCCATCCGCAGCTGGCGGGATTCCAGCTCGCCCTCCAGTTTTGGCCGCGGCCTGGTCTGGCTGTAGGTGAGCGAGCCACGAATATCGCTGTCGCCAATATGACCATTAAAGTTCTGATAGCGGAACACTGCGCCCCCGGCTTCGCGGAAGCGGGCGCTGAGGTGGCCGTCGGTTTCATACGGCGGGGTATCCGGCAGCAGCACGCCGGTCAGGCCGTAGAGATTTGCCAGCGTGTCGCCGGAGAAGCGCAGCCGAAGGTCAACGCCGCCGGGAGACATCGGATTCTGGATAGTCCCCGCCAGGCGAACCCGGGTTGTTCCGCTGCGTACGTCGGCCTGCACCGGGAACGGCGTTGTTTCACTGCGTAGCGAGAGCATGCCGCCGATCTTGCCTTCACCGGTCAGTTTTTCTTTGTTATAGGTGCCGTTAGCCTGCCAGCCAAAAACAAAGTTAGCAGCGCCTTGTTGCTTGTCATCGCCGCCAGCGAGCTGGGCGTAGGGCACGGGTTTACCCAGCGGATCGACCGTTACCTTAATGTCGGCTTTGTTGATCGCGTCGCGATAGCCGATGGTTCCCTGGTCAAAAACGATATTGTCCAGACGGAATGACCAGGCGGAAGGCGGCTGATTCGGGTCTTTGTTTTCGCTACCGGCCAGATTAAAGGTCCAGTTATTTTTGCCATCGGCGGTTTGCACCAGCTTCACCTGCGGCTGCTGCAGCTTGATCCACGGTAGCCAGACTTCCTTGCCCAGCAGCGCCAGTGGTGAAATCGAGGCATCCACGCGCTCAAGGTGTGCCATGGTCAGGTCGGGGATTTCCGGCGGGTTGCCCAGCATAATGTCCTGAGCATGAATGTGCGGCCACGGCACCCAGCTGCGCCAGCCTGGCTCGGTACGGTTGCGTTCCCAGGCGACGCCCAGATTGCCACGGATGGCAAACGGACGGTTAATTTCCTGCGAAACTTTGCGGTTGATCGTCGGCTTCAGACGGTTCCAGTCAAATGTGGCAATCAGCACCACCAGAGCCACCAGTAGCAGGACCAATACGCCTGCGATCCAGCTGATTATTTTCCCGGTACGCGACATTCGCTTCACCTTACCCTTTTTGCGCTTATGTAAAGATAGCTCAGGGGGAGGGATCTGGCATCCACGAGAGCGGCGGCATCCGTGAGCGCAATAATTAAACTGATATCACGATAAAAATAAAACATTGTTTTAAATATTGACTGGGCCGCGCCGGGCGGCGAGACTGGTGAAAAATTTTCCACGGGTTGAGAAAAATGACACAACAGAAAATTGCCGTAATCGGCGAATGCATGATTGAGCTTTCCCAGCGCGGCAGCGATATGAGCCGGGGTTTCGGCGGCGATACGCTGAACACGGCCGTTTATGTCGCCCGCCAGGTGCAACCCCAGGCGCTGCGCGTGGATTATGTCACCGCGTTAGGGAAAGACAGCTTCAGTAACGAGATGATTGACGCGTGGCAGGGCGAAGGGCTGCATACCGATCTGATCCAGCGGCTGGAAAACAAGCTGCCGGGACTGTATGTGATTGAAACGGATGCCGCAGGCGAGCGGACTTTCTGGTACTGGCGCAACGATGCCGCCGCCCGTTTCTGGCTGGATAGCGAGCAGGGCGAAGCGATCTGTCAGCAGCTGGCACACTACGACTATCTGTATCTGAGCGGTATCAGCCTGGCGATCCTCAGCCCGCAGAGCCGCGAAAAACTGTATGCCCTGCTGGCCGCCTGCCGCGCCAACGGTGGCAAAATTATCTTCGACAACAATTATCGTTCGCGTCTGTGGCAAAGCCGGGAAGAGACGCAGTCGGCCTATCAGGCGATGCTGGGCTATACCGATATTGCTTTCCTGACGCTGGATGACGAGACGCTGCTGTGGGGCGAGGCCGATAGCGCAGAGGTGATTCACCGTACCCGTGCGGCGGGGGTGAAGGAAATCGTGATTAAACGCGGTGCCGATGCCTGCCTGGTGGATACCGGCGCGGAGCCACTGCTGGAGATACCGGCGGTGCGCCTGTCGGCCGACAGCGTGGTGGATACCACCGCTGCCGGGGATTCGTTCAGTGCGGGCTATCTGGCGGTGCGCCTGACCGGCGGTAGCGCGGAAGACGCTGCTAAGCGTGGGCATCTGACCGCCAGCACGGTGATTCAGCATCGCGGTGCGATTATTCCGCGTGAAGCGATGCCGGTATAGGCGTATCGGCGGCGATTGAAATCGATGCAGCCACTCGTCAGCGGCTGAATGCCGGCACCGCCAGCAGCCAGCTGTGACGCTGCGCATCAAGCGTTGCGCCGCGTGCGGCTCTGGCTTCAGGCAGCGCCCAGTCTGCCTGTTCAATTTTCTGCCGGTAGCGCTGGCTTTGCCGACGGTTGTCCGCCTGTACCAGCAGCGGAATGAGCCTGACGCCAACATGGTCGAGGCTGGGGTACGGCCAGTGTTTCCCACTGTCGCTCCAGGGGGCCATGAAATCCAGCGCGGTTAACAGCCCGGCTCCCTGCGGCGTCCGGTAGCGCCATAAATCCCCTGCTCCACTCTGGCTGGCAACGGTAGCCAGTGCGGTTAGCGCGTGCAGGTTAAACCAGCTGTAGTGAAACGAGCGGGTGCGAGCCAGCTCCAGCGGCTGCTTCAGCGCTTTATCCGCCGCGCGATGCAGCGCCTGCCAGGCCGACAGCGTGGGTTCAGGTGCCTGCTGCTGTGATAAACGCTGGCGGTTCAGAGCCAGATCGCTGTCGTTAATGAGGGCATTGGCCCTGCGCGTAACGCCCAGAAGAGAAAGCCGAAAGGAACAGCAGCAGGAAGGGAATCATTCTGCGGAAAGAAAAAGGGCGACCCTGGAAGGCCGCCCTGCGGTTACTGCGCTGGTGCATCCGTTGCTACCGCCGGGTCGGCTGGCGTGGCGGCGGCCTGAGGCGTGGCTTCAACCGGCTTCATAATTTTCTGCCAGCTTTCTTGCAGCTGCCCGGCATTAATTTCCGGTTCACCCTGCGGCTGCATCAGCATCATGGTGATGTCCTGGGTCAGCTGCTGGCGCAGTTCCTGGTTCAGCATGCCCAGCGTCAGGCCGGAGAGAAATGCCTGGCGCAGCTTCTGGTACTGTTCCGGGGCGATATCCACCACCGCGTTTTGCTGTGAACGCAGGCGCTGACTCATCAGCACATCGGTATCGGTGCGGGCATAGGTAGCGAACAGCTTGTTCAGCTCGGTATTTTTTTGCGCCATCAGCGTATCAAATTCCTGCTGGGTCAGGCCATTATCACGTACGTTAGCCATCTCTTTGGCGATCAGGTCGAGGTTGCTACTGAGCGCCGTGTTGTCCGAATCAATATTGATGGCACACTGGGCGCGCTGATACAGCACGCGGCAGTCAAAGCCAACCTGAACGCCCTGGGCTTTATTTTCGCTCAGCACGCGCTGAACGTGCCAGAACAGCGCTTCGCGCGCCAGATCGCCCTGCCAGTAGCGCTGCAAATTCTGTGATTCGCGGATCGGCATCCAGGGATTGTCCCAGACCAGCGACAGGCGGACCTGGCCGAGCGCCGGATTGACCAGATTTACCGGCTGCGGCGGCAGTGGAGAAAGCGTTGGCAGAGGCGCGGGCTGCTCACGTTTACCTTCCAGCGGCGAGAACACTTTGTTGATCTGCTCGGCCAGGCTGCGGCTGTCAACGTTACCGACGACAAAAAGGGTCATCGCATCCGGCGTATACCACTGTTTATAAAAGGCATTAAGCTGGGCCAGATCGACCGGCACTTTCACCGCTGAAGCCGGATCGTGGCCAAGCAGCGTGGAACCTTTAAGGCGGTAGCGCCACCAGACATCCTGAGTATTACTGGGCCAGGTACCGATAGGATCGTCGGCGTTCAGCGCCGCGTTAACCACCTCAGTATTGATGGTCATTTTATCCACGGTCGCCGCCAGCCAGTTCAGGGCTTCTTTCACCATTTCCGGGCGGTTATTGGGCAGGCTGAGGTTATAAACCGTGTAGTTATACGAGGTGATGGCCGGAGGGAGTGGATGCTGTGGATCGATGCTTTGCTGCCAGAGAGAACGCTGCTGTGCGGGTTCAAGGGAGGCGTTGTGCACCAGCGCCAGGCGTGGCAAAAGGTGGCTGTAACCAATTTGCTGGGCGCTTTCAACCAGCGATCCGGTATTCACCAGCAGGCGAATTTCAATACGATCGCTGGGCCGCTGTGGCGTTGTTAATAGCTGCCAGCTGAAACCGTTGTCCAGTTTTCCCTGCTGCCAGGCGGGATCGGGTTGGAGGGTTTCAGCCTGTACCGTGCAGCTGGCTGCTGCCAGTACTACCCCACCAATCAAAAGACGAATTCTGGTGCCCTGCATGTGAACCCCTACTCAATCACAAACCAAAAAGAATCACTGGTGATCTGTTACCTGCTGCCCGCGACGTTTCAGCCGGTCAATAACCCTGGGAAGCCGCTGTATTTTAAAGGAACAGCTTGTTAGACCACGCATCGGCGAGGATGTCACACAGCGGAGTAAAAAATCATAAAAAAGTGTTGGATGTTATTATGCAAATGCCCGCCGCGAGGGCAAGTCGCGTCGAGCATTTCTGTGAAATTTTAATGAATTAAGTGCTTAACTAGCGCTATCAGTGAGATTTTTTTGACTCTTATCAGCATTAAGCATCGCTTTCATCTGTTTTTCATCCAATTGGCCGACCCACTTCGCGACCACCACGGCAGCCACGCCGTTACCCACCAGGTTGGTTAACGCGCGTGCTTCGGACATAAAGCGGTCGATGCCGAGGATCAGCGCCAGTCCGGCGACCGGCAGATGCCCCACTGCGGATAGCGTTGCTGCCAGCACGATAAAGCCGCTGCCGGTGACACCTGCTGCGCCTTTGGAAGAGAGCAGCAGCACTACCAGCAGGGTGAGCTGATGGAATATGTCCATATGGCTATTGGTGGCCTGGGCAATAAACACTGCCGCCATCGTCAGATAGATAGACGTCCCATCCAGGTTGAACGAGTAGCCGGTTGGGATCACCAGCCCGACAACGGATTTCTTACAGCCGAGCTTCTCCATTTTATCCAGCATGCGCGGCAGCGCCGATTCGGAGGAAGAAGTACCCAGTACGATCAGCAGTTCTTCTTTGATATAGGCAATAAACTTGAAGATATTGAAGCCGGCCACGCGAGCAATTAAACCCAGCACGATGACGACAAACAGCACGCAGGTAATATAGAAACAGACGATCAGCTGGCCCAGCTGTACCAGCGAACCGACACCATATTTACCGATGGTAAACGCCATTGCGCCGAATGCGCCAATCGGGGCCAGGCGCATAATCATATTAATGATGCCGAAAATCACCCGCGAGAAGCTGTCAATAAAGTTGAATACCAGCGTGCCTTTATCACCCAGGCGATGCAGGGCAAAGCCGAACAGTATGGCAAAGAGCAGAACCTGAAGAATATTACCGCTGGCAAATGCACCGATAACGCTGCCGGGAATCACATCCAGCAGGAAGGCGACAATGCCCTGCTGTTCGGCCTGTTGGGCATAAATGGCTACGGCTTTGGCATCCAGCGTTGAGGGATCGACGTTCATCCCCGCGCCGGGCTGTATGACATTGACGACGATCAGACCGATAATCAGCGCGATAGTACTGACCACTTCAAAGTAGAGCAGCGCCACCGCACCAGTGCGCCCTACGGCTTTCATGCTCTCCATACCGGCAATACCGGTTACCACGGTACAGAAGATGACTGGAGCAATAATCATCTTAATGAGCTTAACGAAGCCGTCGCCCAACGGCTTCATCTGTGCACCCAGTTCGGGATAGTAATGGCCCAGCAAGATGCCAATAGCAATGGCGGTCAGCACCTGAAAATACAGGGTTTTAAACAGGGAAGTTTTCATAAAATATCCATTATTGGCGGGAATTTGGTAGGGCGAAAATAACACTCGGGTAACGGGATTGATATAACTGGAGGGAATACGGGGTTAGCCATAACGCGAATTTATGAACTGAATCACTTCAGCAAAAGATTCCTATAACCTTCAGGTAAATTAACATTCTTCGCGCTGATTTATCGCCTTTCCAAGGGAAAAATAATAGCGGTCGAACTGGCCACGCGGTAAAGGTTCTGAATAAAGATAGCCCTGGCCAATAGAGATATCACGTGCCAGTAGCCAGTCACGCTGCGCCTCGGTTTCTATCCCTTCAGCTACCACTTCGAGATTGCTGATAGACGCTATCGACGCCACAATTCTCACCATGGTGTCATCATCCGGCAGTGCAGAAACAAAGCTGCGGTCGATTTTAATCTTGCTGATCGGCAGGGATTTAAACTGGTTCAGCCAGTTCAGATTGGCATAGCCCATACCAAAGTCGTCCAGCGCCACGGAGATCCCCGCCTCGTGCAGCGCCTGCAGCAGATGCAGCGCGCGATCGGGCTCGCCCACCTGGGCCGTCTCGGTGATTTCCAGCACCAGACTGCCGGGGGTAATATTGTGGCGATCGATATGTTCACGCAGATGGGCGACCATATCGGCATCGCGCAGCTGAATCGGCGACAGATTAACGCTCAACGTCAGTCCAATGCCCCGCTGCTGCCAGTCTGCCAGCAGGCGGCAGGACTCTTCGCAGACCCAGCGCCCCAGCGAGTTAATCACGCCGATCTCTTCGGCATTCACAATCAGGTCGCTCGGCAGGCACCAGCTGCCGTCCGGCTGCTGCATGCGCAGCAGGGCTTCTGCACCAATCACTTCGCCGCTGCGCATATCGATCTGCGGCTGGAGCCAGAGGGCAAATTTCCCCTCTTCGATCCCCTGCAAAATATCGAACTCCTGGGTCAGGCGCTTCTCGGCTTTTTCCGCCAGCTCAGAATCAAAGAACAGGATCTGATTTTTGCCCTGATGGCGGGCGGACATCATTGCGGAGACGGCACGCCCCAGTAGTTCAGTGGCGTTCTGCTGAGCTTCCGCCCGCTGCGCCATGCCGATGCTGACGTTGGGTCGCAGCTGCATGTGCTGGAGACTGATCGGCTGATTGAGTGTCTGTAGCAGTGTATTGGCCAGCCGCAGTGCGCGGAATGGATTATCTGCCTGCTTAACGAGCAGCGCGAAGTCACAGTTGGACAGCTGCGCCAGCACCGTTTGTCCATCGATGCAGCTGCGGATTTTATCCACCAGCGTCAGGGTCAGCACATCACGTTCGCTGTCGCTAACGATGCCGTTGGCATCCAGCAGCGTCTCAATACGCAGCACCAGCAATGTAAAGACGCCACCGCCTTTTACCGATCGCAAATGCTGTTCAAGCAGTGCCAGAAACAGGGTTTTATTCGGCAGATCGGTGAGCGAGTAATGCGTGCTCAGACGGCTGATATCCTCGTTCATCGCCCCCAGCGTTAGCTGGTTGCGGTTGTAATTGCGGATCAGCAGGCCGATTTCATCGTTACGATGGTAGCGCGGCAGCACCAGCTGGTGGTTCAGCAGCTCCTGCGGCGTGAGGTCCTGTAGGTCCTGGGCGATTTTACGCACCGGGCGAACGATCAGGCGATTGATACACCAGCTGATGGCGACAGAGAGGATCAGCGCCAGCAGCAGGAAGGTCGTGACCATGGTTGAAACGGCGCTGAGGATAAACTGGTACACCCGCCAGGAATCGGCCTGCAGGATTAACAGCGCCAGCGGTTTAGGATTCGCCGGCTCAACGGAGTAGAGCGGCACGGTGATCTGCACCGGCAGCTCAAACAGGGTGGCAATAAACTGCGGCACCGGTTTTTCCGGCTCAAAGTCGGTATGCAGTGCCTGTAGCCCGTTGGGTAACACCACTTCGGCTCTGGCCAGGATACCTGCGGGACGCAGGGAGTTAAGGATAAATTCAGCCTGTGGGATATCCGCCTTTAGCACCGCCTGAGACAGCGGCTGGCGTACCGTACGGGCAACATTTTCCATTTGCTGGGCGTAGTCGATTCTGCGCTGCTGCACAAAGTGGAAAAGCTGTATAACGATAAAGATGCAGATAGTGACGACCGCAATACCCGACACTGTCGCCATTTGCTTAATCGTTAGTGAACGACTGACGCGCAAGCCTGTTCTCCAAAGCCTGAATCCCCGGATTCGTGGCGCATAAGGCAAAAAACTGCCCTGAGTATATCCTATGGCAACCGCTTGTTAAGCACTCACGCTCTGCGACTATCGGTTTAAGCGTTTTCCGATCGTTTTCCTCTCCGGAGTGGACAGGCGACTGGCTCCTGAGAGCCAGTTACTGCTGCTGTTGCAGAAATGCCAGCCAGGTCAGTAGATGCAGGCTGGAAGAGTAGTAATCTTCGTTACTCCCCAGCGCATCGTTGAGATAACCCGTTTCGTTCAGCGTCAGGTCGCGCACTGACAGCAGGCCACCGGCCATATTGTACGGCGCTTTCTCTCCGCTTAACACATCGATCCATGCCGGTGTTTGCAGACGCTGGAAGCCGCCCCAGAAGCGCTGGAACGGAACCAGTTGCGAACTCTGCGCATCATACCAGTGCAGATAGAGCGGGATGCGGACGGCATCGTAACTGAAGCGCGGCGGCCAGGCGGCAGTCGGGGCAAAGGTGCCGTCGGCGTTAAGCGCAACCCAGTCCAGCGGCAGATTAGTATCGCCAAAGCGCATCTGCGCCAGCAGCTCTATCCCGTCTGTAATCAGCTGATTCCACACCTGCAAATGGCTGCGCCGGGCGAAATCACGCCAGGCGGGGAAGACAAAGTAGGAAGGATTCAGGATAACGTAGCTGTTTTTATTGAAGCCCTGGGCACCCGGCAGCATCACCGTGTAGCCGCCAAACGGCACTACGTTCTGTGCCAGAATGGCCCGCTGGATGGTGTCTGACGCTTTCAGGTAGGCCTGCACGTGCCATTTTTCCCCGGCCTGCTGCAGAGCCCAGGCGATCAGCACATCGCCATCGGAGGCATTGTTTTTATCTGCCACCGGGTCAGCCTGAGTCGGGATATAACGCCAGTAAAACAGGCCGTTATTCGGGTTTTTCAGCGTGTTTTGCGTCCAGTTCCACAGCTTGTCAAAACTGGTGCGGTCGTTGTATTGCACAGCCATCAGCATGGCATAGCCCTGCCCTTCCGTATGGCTGACGTTTTTGTTACCGGTGTCCTGAATGCGACCATCGCTGGCCATAAAGCGCGTTTTAAAACTGCCCCAGCCGTCCGCAGCAAAGGCCTGGGTACACCCCAGCGCCAGTACCAGCATAATTACAGTCGCCCTCAACATCGGAATCATCGTTTCACTCAGACCTTATAGCGGAAGCGGAGTGACACATCGCTGGTCGCTTCCACGCTCAGCGAAACGCGCTCGTATCCTCCCTGCTCATGCAGCCAGCGGGCATACAATCCGGTCAGAACTGCGCTCAGGGCAAGGTGCCACTGATGTAGCGGCAGTGCGCCATCTACCGCAGGCAGCGCCAGATGTTCAATAATCATTGCGCTGTCAGAAGGCTGAATATCAATAAAGCCCCAGTTAAATCGCGCCAGAACCTGGTTCATCTGCGTTTCCAAATCGCCAACGGTTGCCGCTTTGCCCAGTGGGTAACGGCCCGCGAGGCTGTCCCCCATCTGTTGCAGGAAAGCCTGACTTTCACGCTCGCCGGCGTTGCCCATCATGCCGCCGATCATCACGCTCAGCAGGTCAAACCAGCCTGGCTGACACTGCTGCTGACGATAATATTGCAGGGTACGATCCTGTAACTGGCTCATGCTTATTGACTACCTCCCAGCATGTAACGGAAATAAAGTTGCGCTGTGCTTTCGTTATATTCACCAAAGGTGTCATAACCCAGCTGACCACCGACGGTGATGTTTTTATTAATCTTGTAATCCGCACCCACATGAAGATTATAGCCAACTCCGCTCTTACTGCCGCCGGAATAGTAGGCTTCTTTGGCAAAACCAGCAGTAACTGCTGATTCCAGCGCAGATTGCCATTCAGGATTGTTCGGATAATAGGCGCTGCGATCCTGGGTATAGGCCTGATAACCCGCCGAACCCCCGATGCGTACGCTCAGATCGTCATAACTTTGCGAGTAGTCGATCGGGAAGGCGACGCTGACGAAGTTTTGCGGGCTGAAGTAGCCGCCCTGACCGTAGCTGTAGTAGCTGAGGTTCTTTTTGAAATCCATCCAGCTCAGGCTGATACCGGTTTTCAGTTCGCGATCGTCGTAGTGGTACGGACGAACGTAGGCGCCGGCGTTAGCGACCAGGCTTTGGTTGCTGGCCACGTTCTCACCCAGATAGCTGTAGACCCCTGCACCAACGTAGAACCCGGCATCGCCATCGTCATAGCTTAGCAGCGCGTTACCGCCGTTCTTGGTCACCTGGCCCCAGTTGCTGCCGGAGAGCTTATCCTGCACGCCGACGTAGGAGAGCAGGCTGTCGGTGACGGCACGGCGCTCACCGGTGAGGATCAGCGTCAGATAATCGGTCAGCTTAGGTGCCCACTTCACGCCACCGACCATGGTGCTCAAGTCCTGACCCAGTGGCGTGCTGCCGAGGTCGATCTTGTAGCTGGTGCCGGTCAGCGCCAGGTTCAGCTCAACGCCGCTGGCGTTCTGCGAGTCGTTGGTACCGGAACTGGCACTGTCCACGCTCGGTTTACGCGTGGAGGCGACCAGATAATTTTTCAGCGCGGTGTTGTTGTTCAGGCTGGTGAGGTTGCTCAATCCGGTGGCGGTCAGCGGGTTCAACTCTTCAAAGGTAATGCCATCCAGCGCGGTCAGCGCTGTCGCCACACCCGGGTTGGTGGTGTTGAAGGTCGCCCGATCGGTCGCGTTAAGCGTGCTGATGTAGGTCTGTTCACTCTTGATGGTTTCCAGCAGGTTACCGATCGCCTGCTCGGTTGCACCGGAGCCGAGTCGGCGATAGGCGTCGCCGCTGGCGCTGCCCGCGCTGAGATTAATCGGCGTAACGGTAAAGTCAAAGTGCGCGTCGCCCAGTGGGGAACTGGTCCAGGTCAGCGGCGCTTTGGCTTCGGTCAGCTTGCTCAGGCCGTTCTCACCGTCGCGGCTGCGGATCTGTACACCGGCCTGAATCCAGGTCCCGGTGTCTTTTTCCAGATCGGCCATCATGGTATCAATCTGCGCCAGCGTCTGATTTTCGCGCAACAGTGGTGCATTGCCCATGGTGAAGGTGGCGCCTGGAATATCGCGGTAATCACGATAGGTCGGCGACAGCTGCCACGGCATGGTTTTGCCGTAGGTTGATGGTGAAGGGCGCGGCGAGAGCGTGGTGCGGTTGATAAACGGGTTATCTGACATGGCCAGACCGCCAATCCCCGCTGTGCTGCCGGTATCTGCGCCAGAAAGACCGATCACCTTGCCGCGCGCCGTGCGCAGGTAGCTCAGCGCTTCGTTATGGTCGCCGTCGGCGTTCGCCACGCGTGCCAGCAGCAGCAGGCGCTCGGGCGACTGCTGACCGCGCAGCCCGGTACTCAGCGATCGCGCACGTGGCACATCGTTTAAGGCCAGCGCCACGTTGATGGCGCCTTCGCGCGCATCCTGATTCGGCGTATCGCGGGTCATCAGGTAGTCATAGACCACACCCGCTTCTTTGTTCATTTTGCCAGACTGATAGAGCCGCGCCATGGCAAACATCAGGTCGATATTCTGCGGATCTTTTTGCAGGGCGGTAATCAGCTTGTCGTAGGCGGCCGCGTACTGCTTCTGCTCGCGCAGGCGGTCAACTTCATTGATCACCACACCGTTACGAATACCGGCCAGCTGGGTTGGCGTACTGCGCGACTGAATTTCCGGGCTGCTGAGGAAGCTTTGCGCCTCGGCACCTAATCCTGCCTGCTCAAGCACGGCGGCCTGTGCGGCATAGTCACCGGCGTTGCCCTGCACGCCACGGCGCATATTGCCGCGCACGACCGATACGGCGGTACTCATATCGCCCGCCTGGGCCAGGGCTTTCGCCAGATTACCGGCATCGGACGGGCTGGATGGCGGGTTAGCTGCCAGCACTTTCAGCGTATTGGCGGCGGCGGCACTATTGCCCTGAGCCAGGTACTGTTTTGCAACATCCATCTGCTGGTTAAAGCTGACCCGCTGTGCCAGCGTGCGCATGTCGGGGTTCTGGCTGCGGGCCGGAATACGTGACAGCAGGCTATTGGCCTGCGCCCACGATCCCGTTTCGCTGGCGAATAGCGCGGCGGCGTAAACTTCATTGCTGGAGGCACCGTTGCGGTAAGCGGGCTGCATTACACCTGCGGCCTGAGCCGAATTGCCCTGCTGCTCATAGATACGCGCCAGATCGAGGCGCAGCCACGGATCTGACGGGAAGCGCTGCATTCCCTGCTGTAGGATCGATACCGCGCGCTGCGGATTACCCGCGGCCAGCGCCTGCTTAGCTTCGTTGCGCACCGGATCGCTGGTGGCGACCGGGCGCGGCGTGACCGCCGCGCGAACGCTGGCCGGCAGCGAAGCCAGCAGCGTATTGGCTTCCGCCGTACGATTCTGCTGACGCAGCACGTAGAACAGACCTTCTTTGGCTGGGCGGTTGTCGGCATCGGTTGCCAGCACGCTACGGAAGGTCTGTTCCGCCTGATCGAGCTGGTTGCTGCGTCGCAGCGCATCGCCACGGAACAGCTTGGCAGAAACGCCTTTCTCGCCTGCGGCCTGAGTCAGTGGCTCACTGAGCGACAGCGCCTGCGCGGTGTTGCCCGACTTCATCGCCTGCTGAGCGGTGGCAAGCTGGCCGTAGAAGCGGGCATCTTCCGCCTGCTGCTGACGCTGCTGGCTGTTGTTTCCGCCTAGTTTAGCCGCACGCTCAAGGTAGTCGGCGGCCTGAGTATAATTACCGTTGCGCAGGGCAACGTAGCCCAGGCCGGCCAGCGCATCCGCATCTTCCGGGTTAACCTGAAGTACCTGGTTGAATGCGTTTTGCGCGCCGGAAACGTCGCCGCTGTTCAGTGCGTTAAAGCCCTGACCTTTAGTTTCGCCGCCGACGTTTTTACGGTAGTAGGCCATCACCGCCGTATCCTGCGGATGGCGCTGCTGGTAGTTCTGATACAGCGCATCATCGGTCGGTTTCGGGCCCAGCCACAGCAGCGCCTGGCGCAGCGAGCGGTCGGCGTCCGGATTCGCCGGAGCCATCGTTTCCAGCAACTGCAGGCCTTCGCGACGGGTGGATTCCTGATAGGTTAGCGCTTTGGCCAGCGCCAGCTTGGCGGCGTTGTCCTGCGGATTCTGAGCACTGAACTGGCGCAGGTTATCGATCGCCTGCGGCAGCATGTTTCGGTCGCCCGCCATCGTCAGATAGTATTCCGCCGCCACGCTGGCAGGCGGCTGGTTGCCGCTGAACGTGTTGCGCCAGGTTTGCAGCGCGGCGGCGGTGTTGCCGGTCCGTGCCTGCTGGCGCGCCAGCGACAGCTGTGCCGCCGGAATCGACTGCATCTGGCGGGCATTGTCCAGCTCAACCAGACGCGGGTCCTGCGGCGACACTTCGCTAAGACGGGTACGCCATTTGGTCATGCCTGCCGTGTCGTCATTCTGCTGTGACCACAGGGCCATCAGATACATCGCCTGGGTGTTGTTGCCGTCCACCATCAGCACTTTCTGTAACGCTTCACGCGCCAGATTGTCGTGCGATTTCTGATGCCAGTAGTTCGCCTGGTCAAAAAGCGCCTGAATGGCCGGGTTGTTATCAGCCGCCATCAACTGCAGGGAGATCACCGACAGCGCAAGGCTGCCGCCGATCATCCAGCGATGGCGAATTCTGGCGCTTAACTGTGTGAGTTGTGTTTTCATCATTCTTTTTTCTCGCCAGAGGAACGGGACGGTTTCGGCGGATGCAGACGGCGCCATGAGTGGCGCTTCAGCAGCACGCAGGTACTTAATCCCACTAATGTCGAACACAGCAGTGCCGCAAGGGCCATCAGTACAGGGTGCTGGTTGACATACCAGACCACCATCATGTACCACGGCATTTGCCCGCTGGGGAACCGGGCGCCAACACGGAAGCTGCGTACACCAGTTTCATCCGTAATGATAGCCGTATCGCCGCGAATACCGGCGTTAATGCGCTGCAGGGTTAAATCGTTACTCAGACGGTTCAGCTGATCGTCGTCGGTAGCGATGGTCATCACCACCAGACGGCTGTCGTTCCACGGTGAGCGATAGCTGACAAACCCACGCCAGTCTTCGTTAGAAGAGAGATAGCGGTCGGCATCCAGCGACTGACGTGACCAGTCACCGGTCAGCCAGCTGCGCAGTTTTTCCAGCGTCCCCTGTACTTTCACGCCCAGCGAATGACCGTGAACTTCATACGGCGAAGCGGCCAGTATCGACTCGTTAAACGCGGTTTGACCGAGCGTGGACACCGCCAGGACATCGCTGTTTTCCAGGCGTTGGCGCATGGCGCCGCCACCCGGTACGCCGAAAACGACGTTGTTGTAGGCCAGTGCGACACCGGTGGCATTACCAGAACGCCCTGCCATGTTTAACAGCGCGCTGATTTCGGCATTAGCCGGCTTCTCAGGCAGCATCAGTACGGTCTGAGAATAGTCAGCCAGACGCGAGAACGGGAACGAGGCACCGACGAAATAGGAGAGGTTCGGCAGCATCGCGAAATGACGTGTGTGGCTCAGATCGATCGAGGAGTCCTCTTCGATTCGGCTCTTAATATTGTTGTTGGTCAGAACGCTACAGGGTGCGTTGGCCTTCGGTTTGATATTGAAATAGAGCTGCAGCTGGTTATCACCGTAAATCAGATACGGGTCCAGTTTAAGCGTGTATTTTTCCTGGCGCGTGTCGCCGCCCAGGCGGTGCCAGATATTCTCCAGCAGCCCGAGTTTATTGACCGTCAGATTACGCAGGAAGGTGCCGTTCAGGGTGACGTTAAGCACCGAGTTATCTTCATCGATCCAGTTTTCAGACGGGAAACGATAGTTCAGCTGCAGCGGCAGCGTATCGCCGTCCCACAGGAACAGATCCGGTGCCGCGCGGAAGTTAACCCGCAGCGCATCATGCCAGATGCCGTTGGCAGTCAGGTTTTGATCCTGGCGCAGCAGCTCGCTAAGGCGAACCGGGCGCTCGGTATTAATCCAGCGCGGGGCGTCATAAGGTTTACGCAGCGGCAGCGTTTGCTGGCCCACTTCCAGCTGGGCGCTGTCCACCTTCATTGGCTGCAGCAGACGAGTTGCCGCCTGGCGCAGTTGCAGATCGTCTTTACCGACGACCAGCAGCAGTTTGTAGACCGGGTTGTCCGGGTTATCGACGATTTTCACTAGCGGTATGCTGGTTTCCGGCAGCGTCAGGCTGGAGATCACTTCACCCGGGTGGCCGAACACCACGCCGTTTTTCTCCGGCAGCTGGCTGCGAAGCACCGGGAAGGTAATCCCACGGTAGTCCGCCTGAATGCCCAGCCAAGACGCCAATATTGCCGCCGCGCTGACTTCGCCCGGCTGAATATTTTCGCCAAACGCCATGGCGACGCTGGAGGAATTCATCCGCAGCGGATCGAGGAATGGTCGCGGGAAATTGCTCAGACTGGTGCCGATATTCAGCTGCTGGCCTTCCAGCGACAGCGTGGTCGTTGGCAGAATAGTCACCTGATACTGATCTTCGCTGTCGCGCTCACACAGGAGCTGGTCGGCATCGTTAATTTTGAAGCTCAGGTTGTTGCTTGAGACCACCATCGCCGCCGGAATATCCAGCTGATAATCTTCACTTTCTTTATCCGACGCGCTTAGCGGCAGGGTTCCCAGCGGCTGACCGTTCATCATTAGTTGCAGCGAGGTATTACGCGCGGCCAGTGCGGAAGAGACCTTCAGCGACAGGTTAAGGCGCGCATGGGTAATGACTTCATCGCCCGGTAGCGTAAAGGTGATACCGGACTGTAGCTGACCACCGGTCAGCAGCACGCCCTGCGGCTGGCCCATCTGTGCAACCGTCACCGTACTGGAGATCGGATGGTTCAAAGACACCATCGGTGAGGTGTCAGCAGGTGGTGCAGGAAGCGGAGGCAGCCCCGGCAGTTCAGCCACTGAACCCGGCGGTAGTGCCGGTTCGTTGCCCGCAGGCAGACTGTTTTCCGCGCCCGTTGCCGATGCCGAATTGTCTGATGCTGCCGCGGGCTGATCGTTCTCTTCTGCTTCCGCGCCGTTACCCTGGTTAGCGGGGACAAAGTTATTCAGTAAGTTGCCAAACTGCGAATTGTTGTTTGCCGTATCTGCGGCGTTGAGATTGCTCAGCGTCAGCGCAGTACTCAGGCACAATGCGTGAAGTATCAATTGCTTCATGTCACTCCATCCTTCTCAGCACGCATACGGCGTTTTTTATTCGCGCGGCGATCTTTCCAGGTCAGCCAGAACAGCTCAAATACTGTACGAATGATATTCACCAGCGAGCGTAGCGGATTATCTTTTGGCCCTTCCGGTTTCAGCCAGGCATCCGCACGGGACAGCACCACGCGCACCAGTTCACGGCGTCGAGACAGCGGGATATCCTTGAACTGGAAGCGCAGAACGCCGGAATCAGCACTGATCAGGTGGACCGGAATCGAGATAGCGCCGGAGTGCAGCATCAGTTCGATCTCTTCAATCTCATCATTCTCGAAGCGCTGATCCGGTGCGGTCAGCTGTGCGCCGCCCATCGACAGGTTGAGGGTATGGCTGCGTGAGGAGATACCGCTGGCATAGTGGACGATGGCCGGAATTTTCACATCGATACGAATGGTTTTACGTACCTGTTTGGTTTCTCGCGCCACGGCAATCGCCGCCATCAGAATCACCAGGCTGAAGGTGGCCCAGCCAACGTTCAGCGCAATAACGTAAGGGTCAACGCCGAAGTAGTCGTGAGCGGTGGCGCGTACGATGCCGCTGATCACCCCGGCTGCCAGCAGCAGGGCGCAGATGACGTGCGGGCGGACGATGTTGAAGTCGAAGAAGCCGACGTCCAGCACGCCGCCTTTATCCGTCACGTTAAATTTGCCGTGTTTCGGCGAAATCATGGTCAGCAAAGTCGGGATAACCAGGTGGAATGCCATCACCGTTTCATAAATTTCACCCCAGAAGGTGGCGCGGAAACGGCCATTCATACGGGAGTTCACGTACAGCGACAGTACCAGGTGCGGCAGCACGTAGGCGAAGATCAGGCTGGCTGATGAGTGAATAATATTCAGGTTAAACAGCAGGTAGGCCAGCGGTGCCGTCAGGAACACCACGCGTGGCAGACCGAACTGGAAGTGCAGCATGGCGTTGAGGTAGCACAGGCGCTGCTGCCATTTCAGGCCCCGGCCCAGCAGCGGGTTGTCCACGCGGAAAATCTGCGTCATGCCGCGCGCCCAGCGGGTACGCTGAACGATATGCAGACCCAGACGCTCGGTGGCCAGACCTGCCGCTAGTGGGATGGCCAGAAACGCCGATCCCCAGCCCAGTCGCTGCATTTTCAATGCGGTGTGCGCATCTTCGGTGACGGTTTCCACCGCAAAACCGTTGATCTCTTCCAGCGCGGAGCGGCGGATAACGGCGCAGGAGCCGCAGAAGAACGTTGCGTTCCAGTTATCGTTACCCTGCTGTACCGGGCCGTAGAACATCGCGCCTTCATTTGGAATTTCGCGGGCGGCTTTCAGGTTACGTTCAAACGGGTCAGGCGAGTAGAAATAGTGTGGCGTTTGCAGCAGCGCCAGCTTGTCATCTTTCAGGAAGGCACCGACGGTGGCCTGCAGGAAGGTACGGGTGGCAACGTGGTCACAGTCAAAAACGGTGATCAGTTCGCCCTTGGTGATTTTCATCGCGTGGTTGAGGTTACCGGCCTTGGCGTGGCGGTTATCGTCACGGGTGATATAACCCACGCCAACGTCAGCGGCGAAGCGGGCGAACTCACTGCGCTTACCGTCATCCAGCAGGTAGATCTTTAATTTGTCACGCGGATAGTCGATACACTGCGCGGCCAGCACAGTGTCGCGCACCACATCCAGACTTTCGTTATAGCTGGGAACGTAAACATCTACCGTCGGCCAGAGTGAAATATCATCGGGCAGCGGTTCAATCGTGCGTTTCAACGGCCAGGACGTCTGCAGATAACCGAGAATTAAAATCAGCCAGACGTAAAGTTCGGCGATAAACAGGCCGATACCCAGGATCGCTTCGACTTCTGAATTGAAGTGCAGGGTTTCGGTCGCACGCCAGTATATATAGCGGGTGGACATGATCGCGGAAAGAAATACCATGATCAGCGACACCGGCTTGCTTTTAATAAAGCCCAGCAGGAACACAATACCGATGGAAATCAGACCAAAGGTATATTGTTTTTGGCTATCCATCGGGGTGATGATGATAACCGCCGCAACGGGCAGTAAGATGAGTAAGAGAAGATAAAACAGGACTTTATTCATAAGTCATCCTGAACACGTGTGGGTATAATTCTTCGTGGCTCACTTCACCACGCGTCTTCAGGCATCCGTGCCAGATTCCTGTGACCCGCTAGCGCGACTGAAGCGGAGCATGCATCTCGCCGTCGCCGACTTTGATATCAAGCAGCGCGGAAAGGCGTTTACTGATCAATTCGATGTCAAACGCAGCAGCGGATACAGGACTGAAATCAAAAATAGACTGCTGCGAGGCATTGGCTTCGGCCACGCTTTCATCGCGGTTTACCACGCCGATAAGCCTGTCACCCAGGCGCTGCTGCATAAACAGCGTCACGTCGCGGCTGATATTGCGGCGGCTGTCGCTCTGGTTCAGAACAAAATAATGCCCTTTGCGGTGATTAAGCGCGCTGCCAATCAGTTTTTCATTTTCCACCTGAGGCAGCAGCGACAGCGAAGCCGTGTCGGCCAGCATCACCACCAGGTGCATATCGGCCAGTGCCGCCATGGCTTTCAGTGCCGGGCCCGGGCCCGGAGAGAAATCAGCGATAATCACCAGGCCGGGATAATTCAACACGGTGTTCAGACCACGAATAATAAAGTTGGGATCGTGGGTCAGGTTATCTTCGAACTGCATACGCTGCTGTTCGGTGACATTACCGTAAGGCAGGACGAAAATGTTACCGCCGGTGGTGAGAATGGACTGGCTCCAGTCGGAAGATTCCGCAGATTTGGCGACAAAACCGCGTCCGTCCGACAGCGGTACACCAAAATGCAGACGCAGCGCATTCTGCACGTCAAAATCGATTGTCAGCACTTTGCTACCGTTGCGGGCAAGCGCGTGGGCAAGGTTGGCTGCCATGGTGGTTTTACCCACACCGCCTTTAGGGGAACAGACGCAAACTAACGGCATGAGGCAATTTTCTCCAGCAGGGATTGTAATGGCATCTCTTTAGAAACGATCTGCTCAGCCGAGCCGTGGGCCGGGCTGAATAACTGTTTATAGCTGATATTTGACGCTGTTGCCGCAGGTTGCACGTGCGGCTGTATCGCCTGACCGCTTGAAAAAAGCGGCGAGGATGCCGGTGGCAGCGACTGATAAAGCGGTGCAGCCTGCTGCTGTGGATACACGGGCTGTGGCGCGACCTGTTGAGGCTGCGAATGATGCAGCGGCTGAGTCGGAACCTGCTGTGGCGCATAGTATGGCTGCTGCACGACGAGCTGCGGTACCGACTGCGGCGCGGCGACCTGCTGTGGCTGTGGTGCTACCGGCGGCGAATTCAGCTGCGGCTGCACAGGCTGAGGCGGGAAACCCGATTGCAGCAGCGGCTGAGCGTTCGACTGAGCTGGCTCCTGCTGCTGTAACAGTGCGTTGAGCTGTGGTGCAGCAGGCTGTTCAGGCGGTGCATCATGCTTTTGTTGAGCGGTATTTGGCTGCGACTTCGCCAACTGATCGAATAGTGAACCTGACGCCTGCGCGACAGATTCCGGGCGCAGATCGGCGACTTTGGCCAGCTGCACCGCCGGTTTCGCTGGTGCAACAGACGGAACTTCCGGCTGCGGTGTCACCGGAACGGGTACTTCAGGCTGCGCGCCCGGCTTCAGCGATGATGAAATGCTGCCGAATAGCGATGCGCCCACCGATGGAGCCAGAAGCACCGACGGATCGATAGGCTGAAGAGCAACAACATCAATCCTCTGACTCTTATCCAGCACCGGATCGGTGCCATCACTGAGCAACTGCTTGATAATAGCCCAGTTAGAGCTGTCAGAATGGGGTGACTGCTCGGACATATCTTTGAATTCGATGTGGTTTGTTTGCGTCTTTTCTTTAAAACGCTGCAAGTCATCATAACTTTTCATAGAGATCGCGCAGAAGGAGGATATTTACGTTAATATAGCACACTCTTTATGAAAGATTCAGATAAATCTTATTTTCAGCTTGAAATTTACTGGTTACTAATCAGAAAATCAACGAGTTACTTGAAAAATTATTTATTGACAACAACATTGTCATAATAGTAACTATATTAATATTGAATAATTTACCGGGTTAAAGATTTTTATTTTACAAAATTGAAAAAGATTAAAAATATTTATTAACCTCTTTTTTAATTTCCCTTTAATTTATTAATATTATCCGTTAACTCGTTATCAATATTGGAAAAAATAGTAATTTCCGATTAATTGACTCTTTTACTTATCTTGAGTGTTTAAGGTGGGTACAGTTTCGGCATTGTGAAAAAGAAAGCGGAGATAATCTCCGCTTAGGCATTATGGTCGTTTTCAGGCTGCCGGTTCGCTCTCATCCTGCTCAACGGCAAAGCAGGCAACCTGCTGCCCGCCCCAGGATTTTAGCTGCGGCTGCAGCTGGGTGCAGGTACCAAACCGACGATGACAGCGAGCGTTGAAGGCACATCCCGGTGGCGGATTCAGCGGGCTGGGCAGCTCGCCGGTCAGTTTGATACGCTCGCGTCGTTCGTCCGGGTTAAGGCGTGGAGTCGCTGAAAGCAGCGCCTGAGTATAAGGATGCCGCGGATTAGCAAAAATCTCCTCTTTGGTTCCCTTCTCTACACAGCGTCCTAAATACATCACCATCACTTCATCGGCAATGTGCTCCACCACCGACAGATCGTGAGAGATAAAGATATAGGAAAGCCCCAGTTCCTGCTGCAGGTCCATCATCAGATTCAGTACCTGTGCCCGTACCGACACATCCAGCGCGGAAACCGGTTCGTCGGCAATCAGGACGTCCGGGTCCAGCATCAGGCCGCGGGCAATAGCAATACGCTGACGCTGGCCGCCGGAGAACATATGCGGATAGCGATCGTAGTGCTCTGTTTTCAAGCCCACTTTCGCCATTATCGCCAGCGTTTTCTCCCGGCGTTCAGCTTTAGTCAGGCT
Source organism: Erwinia sp. GW821-FHT03D09 (assembly GCF_059420805.1). Classification (NCBI taxonomy): domain Bacteria; kingdom Pseudomonadati; phylum Pseudomonadota; class Gammaproteobacteria; order Enterobacterales; family Erwiniaceae; genus Erwinia; species Erwinia sp. GW821-FHT03D09. The sequence goes on along the minus strand of NZ_JBWKUK010000013.1, from coordinate 54,024 downwards.
GGTGTTGATCACCAGCGGCTCTTCCAGAATCTGGCTGACTTTTTTACGCGGATTGAGCGAGCCATACGGGTTCTGGAAGACAATCTGAATCTTCTGTCGCCGCATCTGCTGAGCCTGCGGATCGTGCTTCAACAGATCCTGTCCCTGATAGAACAGCTGGCCTTCGGTTGGCGTTTCGATCATCGTCAACAGACGGCCCAGGGTGGATTTACCGCAGCCGGACTCTCCCACCACCGCCAGCGTTTTGCCGCGCTCGAGGTTAAACGATACGCCGTCCAGCGCTTTCACCAGTCGTTCCTGGCCAAACAGGCCTTTTTTAACCGGATAGTGTTTTTTCAGATCGATCGCCTGCATCAACAGGGGCGAATTCGTTGCTTCAGGCTTCATAAGTGGGTCTCCCGGCATCATCCAGTGGGAAGTGGCATTTGGACTGACGCCCAGCAATATCACGCAGTGACGGCTGTTCCGTCCGGCAGCGGTTAGTGGCATACGGGCAGCGTGGGTTCAGCAGACAGCCGTCAGGGCGGTCATATTTGCCCGGCACCACACCCGGCAGCGAGGCCAGTCTTGCTTTGTCGGTGGAAAATTCCGGTAGCGCGCGCAGCAGCGCCTGCGTGTAGGGATGCCGGGGTGCTTTAAAGATATCCACCGCTTTACCGGTTTCCACCACCTGCCCGGCGTACATCACAATAATGTGCTGTGCGGCTTCTGCCACCAGCGCCAGATCGTGGGTGATCAGGATCAGCGCCATATTTTCCTGGCGTTGCAGGTCCAGCAGCAGTTCGATGATCTGCGCCTGAATGGTCACGTCCAGCGCGGTAGTGGGTTCATCGGCAATCAGCAGCTTAGGACGGCAGGCTATCGCCATCGCGATCATGACGCGCTGGCTCATGCCGCCCGAGAGCTGATGCGGGTAGACATCAAGTCTGGAGGCCGGATCGGGAATGCCCACCTGGTTCAGCAGGTCGATCGCGCGCTGGCGACGGGTACGGCGATTGCCGCCCTGATGCACCTTAATGGCCTCCATAATCTGGTAGCCCACGGTGTAGCAGGGGTTCAGGCTGGTCATCGGGTCCTGGAAGATCATCGCGACCTCTGAACCCACCAGCTGACGGCGCTCTTTCTCGGAAATCTGCTGCAGGTTGCGCTGATCGAAGACCAGCTGGTCTGCCATCACCTTACCGGGATAGTCAATCAGCCCCATAATCGCCAGCGAACTGACGGATTTACCGGAGCCGGACTCGCCGACGATACCGACCACCTGCCCCTGTTCAACCTGGTAGCTGATGCGGTCTACGGCGCGGAACGGTGCTTTTTCGTCACCGAAATGCACCGAGAGTTTATCTACAGTTAATAGTGCCATCTCGCTGCCTACTGTTTGAGTTTCGGGTCAAGAGCGTCGCGTAAACCGTCGCCCATCAGGTTAAATGCCAGTACCGTCAGCAGAATGGCAACACCCGGGAAGGTGACCACCCACCAGGCACTTTGCGCATACTGCAGTACGTCGGAGAGCATGGTGCCCCACTCCGGCGTAGGCGGCTGTGCGCCCATACCCAGGAAACCCAGCGCGGCCATATCGAGGATCGCGTTGGAAAAGCCAAGAGACGCCTGCACGATCAGCGGTGCCAGGCAGTTTGGTAAGATATTGATAAACATCTGGCGCATCGCCCCTGCTCCCGCCACGCGCGAGGCGGTGACGTAGTCGCGGGTCACTTCTACCAGCACCGCCGCGCGGGTCAGGCGGATATAGTGCGGCAGGGCGACGAAGGTCAGCGCCAGCGAGGCGTTGACAATCGACGGGCCAAAGATCGCCACCAGCACCAGCGCCAGTAGCAGGCTCGGCAGTGCCAGCATGATATCGACCAGACGCATAATCGCCGCATCGATCGCGCCGCCGACGTAGCCCGCAATCAGGCCGAAGACCACGCCCATAATCAGCGACAGGACGACCACCAGGCAGCCGACCAGCAGCGAGAGACGTGCGCCGTACATCAGACGGGAAAGGACATCGCGGCCAACATCATCCGTACCAAGAAGGTACTGCCAGCTGCCGTCTTCATGCCAGACAGGCGGGCGCAGTAGCGCATCGCGGAACTGCTCTGCCGGTGCATGTGGTGCCAGAACGTTGGCAAAAATAGCGATTAAAATCATTGCGACGACGTAAACCAGGCCGATCACCGCACCTTTGTTACGTTTAAAGTAGTGCCAGAATTCCTGTAACGGGGTCATCGGCTTGGGTACAGCGGGGACGCTGCCCGGATCTACAACAGACATAGTGGCCCCTTATTTCTTGTGGCGTATGCGCGGATTGACTACGCCGTAAAGCACATCAACCAGCAGGTTAACGAGGATAATCAGCGTAGCAACCATCAGCACGCCGCCCTGTACGACTGGGTAATCGCGGCGCTGGAGTGCGTCGATCAACCAGCGACCCAGGCCAGGCCAGGAGAAGATGGTTTCGGTCAGGATGGCGCCTGCCAGCAGCGTGCCGACCTGCAGGCCAATTACCGTCACCACCGGCAGCATCGCGTTGCGCAGTGCGTGAACCACAATCACCCGCATCGGCGTCAGCCCTTTGGCGCGCGCGGTACGGATATAATCCTCGCCCAGTACTTCCAGCATCGCCGAACGCGTCATACGCACAATCACCGCCAGTGGAATGGTGCCCAGCACCACGGCAGGGAGGATCATATGCATGACGGCATCAATGAAGTCGCCCGGTTCGCCCCAAATAAGGGTGTCGATCAGCATAAAGCCGGTCAGAGGCAGCGTATCGTCGAGGAAGACCGTATCGCTGATGCGCCCGGAAACCGGGGTCAGGTTGAGCTGCACCGAAACCAGCATGATCAGCATCATACCCCACCAGAAAATCGGCATGGAATAACCGGTCAGGGAGATGCCTACCGCGGTGTGATCGAAGATTGAACCGCGTTTAACCGCGGCCAGCACGCCAACGGGGATACCGACGATCACTGCAAACAGCATGGCGCAGATGCCCAGTTCCATTGTCGCCTTGAAGCGCGGAACAAATTCGTCCCATACCGGAATGCGGCTTTTCAGCGACATACCTAAATCGCCGTGCAGCACGTTCCAGACATAGGTGAAATATTGCTGCCAGAGGGGCTTATCCAGACCGAGCTGGGCCAGCAGCTGAGCGTGACGTTCAGCGGAGATCCCGCGCTCGCCTGCCATGATCAGTACCGGATCGCCGGGGATCATGTGGACAAACGCGAAAGTTAACAGGGTGATACCAATAAACGTTGGGATAACAAGTCCCAGCCGTCGGAGTATGAACTGCAGCATATTCCGTACTCTCTTCTGTTTCCCGCCGGTCTTAGCCTGCGGGATTATTATTGCTCACATCTTGTAGCCGGGTAGACCCGGCCACGACGCAGCGAACTGCGCCTTGACCTGAATAAACAAGGATTAAACGGGCTTCGAAACATCGAAAGGGGTTGGGGAGCCACCGGTGCAGCTCTTCAACCCCTTATCGGGTCCGTTACTCAGCGATATCGACTTGGGCAAAGTAGTGTCCGCCCAGTGGATCAACCACGTAGTTCGACACTTTTTTGCTCACTGGCTCATACACGGTTGAGTGGGCAATGATCAGTGCCGGAGCCTGGTCATGCATGACCACCTGAGCCTGCTTGTACAGTTCAATACGCTTGTTGTGATCCTCAGTCGCACGTGCCGGCTGAATCAGATCTTCAAACGATTTGTCACACCAGCGTGAATAGTTCGAACCGTCTTTGGCTGCCGCACAGCTGAACAGGGTGGCGAAGAAGTTATCCGGATCTCCGTTATCACCGGTCCAGCCCATCATCACGGTCTGGTGTTCACCGGCTTTCGCGCGCTTCAGATACTCGCCCCACTCATAGGTGACGATCTTGGCCTTCACGCCAATCTTCGCCCAGTCGCTCTGGATCATTTCCGCCATGCGGCGGGCGTTCGGGTTATACGGACGCTGCACCGGCATTGCCCACAGATCGATCGCGAAGCCATCGGCCATGCCGGCTTCTTTCAGCAGGGCTTTGGCTTTTTCCGGGTCGTAAGCGTAGTCCTGTACCGCGTCGTTGTAGCCCCACATAGTTGGTGGGATCAGGTTTTTCGCCGCTTGTCCTGCACCCTGGTAAACCGCATCGATGATCGCCTGCTTGTTTACCGCCATGGTCAGCGCCTGGCGAACTTTCAGGTTATCCAGCGGCTTTTTCTCAACGTTAAACGACAGATAGCCGACGTTCAGACCCGGCTGCTCCATCAGGTTGATTTTGGTGTCTTTCTTCATGCTGGCGATGTCAGCAGGATTTGGATACGGCATCACCTGGCATTCGCCTTTCTGCAGCTTGGCGTAGCGCACCGAGGCATCAGGGGTGATGGAGAACACCAGGCGGTCAATCTTCGGCTTCTCGCCCCAGTAGTCGGCGTTGGCTTTGTAGAGGATACGTGAATCTTTCTGATACTGCTGCAGCTGGAACGGACCGGTGCCAACTGGGTTCAGATCGACTTTTTCCGGGGTACCTGCTTTCAGCATATTGTCGGCATATTCCGCAGACAGAATAGAGGCAAAGTCCATTCCCAGGTCGGCGAGGAACGGCGACTCAGGACGGGTCAGGACGAAACGTACGGTGTTGTCATCAACCTTCTCAATTTTGCTGATCAGGTTAGGCATGTCCATGCCTTCAAAGTATTCGTAGCTGCCGCCGGAAACACCGTGATACTTGTTGTTTTTATCCAGCTGGCGTTCGAAGGTGAAGACCACATCGTCGGCGTTAAAGTCACGCGTCGGTTTAAAGTCTTTGGTGGTTTGCCACTTCACGCCCTTACGCAGATGGAAGGTGTAGGTTTTGCCATCTTCACTGACGTCCCATTTTTCCGCCAGAGCCGGATGCAGTTCAGTGGTACCGATGGTGAATTCCACCAGACGGTTATAGATCTGACGCGAGCTGGCATCGTAGGTGGTGCCGGAAGTAAACAGCTGTGGGTTAAATCCTTCCGGCGAGCCTTCAGAACAATAAACCAGGGTTTTCGCCTGTACGCTGGCGGCCATCATTAGTGCGATCGCGCTGAAACCGACCTTCAGCATCCCGGATTTAGTCAGGGAAATACTCATGCTTAGCTCCAATAGTGATGTTGTGTGTTGCGTGCCGACCGATAATTTTTTTGTGTGGTCTGGCGTAATGCCTTGCGGCGTCAGTCCGGGGAGCGGAGTTTGCGGTTTTCATACGATTGAGAAACCTTCAGACAAATCTCCTTACCTTTTGTGCTGGGGTTTCAATTTGTCAACAGTTTCAGGGAACGTCAATACAATCGTAGTGTATTTACGCAGAGTGTGAGAAACCGCATGCAAATATTAAAAAAACGATTAGTTCTGTTTTGCGGATTAAAAACTTATTACCAAGTAAAAAAACCAGATTAACCGCTAAATGCGCCGCAGGTATCCAGCGGATCGCGTTGAGAAAAAACCTTTAAAATGAACCGAATTACCCCGTCTGTGGCGCGATAAAATTATCCATATGGATAACTTATAGATAAAAATGCTGCAACGGTCCGGTGAAAAATCGTCGTTCAACGTGAATCGGACATCAATATAATTCGTCGCGAATTAAGATGTTATTTACATATATAACATGATGTTAAGTTATTTTTATGCCGTTTTTAATGCGGGTTGAAACAGTGGATAATTTTGCAACAGTAGAGTTTTATGTTGGAGGGGGATATTGTCGGTGGGAAAGGGAACGGGCAGGGTAATTGCTCCTGTCCGGGTGGACGGCAAAACGATTGTAGCCCCTTAGAGCCAGCACCACGCCGGTCCATCGACGTGATTGAGTGTGGGATAGCTAAGCCAGAGGGGCCTATTTCGCCGCGGCAGGTTCTGCCGCTGCTTTCGGGTCCGCGCACCAGTTATTCGCCTGCTTAATACCGCCGTTGGGTGAGGTATAGCCCAGGCAACCCATAATGGTATCGAACAACTCTACGTGGCGATGTGTTTTGCCCGCGCGTTGCTGCTCCTGCAGGCGCTCAAATGCACTTTTATTGTTGGCATCAGCCAGATATTTGTCCGACGCCCAGACAATCATCGGCACGCGGAACTGCTCCGGTGGGGCCATATTGCGCGGCGTGCCGTGCAGGTGCATATTGTCGGTGATAGATTCACCGTGATCCGATGCGTAAAACACGATGGCTTTCTTATCGCGCAGCTGATCGAATACGCTATCCAGTACCGTATCGGTGTACAGCACCGAGTTATCGAAGGCGTTAATCAGCATGGCTTTACTACAGGTGTCATCTACGCCCATACATTCCGGCTGATAGCGCGCGTACTCACGTGGATAGCGCTGTGAGTAAAGGTAATGGGACCCTTTAGTGTGTAGCACCACCAGATGTTTACCCTCGGGATGGCGATCGATCGACGCTTTCAGCTCCGGGATCAGCAGCATGTCATCTACCGACTTGCCCTGATTACGCTGCTCTGAGCCAATCTGTTCGCGGAAGACATAGTTGTCGGCGTCGGTATTGTTGTAGAACCAGACTTCGCTCTGCATAGCGAACAGCTCAGAGCTGAATCCTAGCTCTTTCAGCACGGCGAAGACGTTCTGCTCTTTCAGGGTGCGTCCCGGGTTGTCCATGGTGCCGCCCTCGCGAACGAACATGCAGCGCAGAGAAAGCTTGGTGGCGGTATCACAGGATTCGCCGCGGAAGGCGACCAGATTTTTTTCATGGGAGAGCTTAGGTGTGGTATCGCGCTCATAGCCCAACAGGCCCATGTGGTCCCAGCGCGTGGTTTCGCCAATGACAAATACAACGTAGGTATCATCCAGACCTGCAGAAGGCGCAACGTAGGTGAATTTCTTCGCCGGATCGAGCAGGTCATCATGTTCCATTTTTTCATCGTAGCTGGTGTAGGTAAACAGCCCCAGCGCCGATAGCCAGTTTGACGGCAGATAAGAGTGGGCTACCACTCCACCGTAGCTTGGCAGGTCAATATTGGTCAGTTTCTCATTGGCGCTTTGCAGCTTGTCGAAGTAGCGAATCGGCAGCCAGACCAGAGCGACGGCCAGCAGCAGCGTCAGCAGTGGTTTAATACGCTGGCCTGGGGTTTTGAGCTGTTCCAGCAGCGTCATTCGTTGTTTATTGGTCCAGATCAGTACCAGCGGCACGATGCTGACCAGCACCATCCAGAGAATGAAGTGAAATCCCACCACTTCTTTGGACAGGTCGATATCGGTGGTCATGACCGACGCGACAATCCCATAACCAATAACGACATTGAAGAAGGTCATGTAATAGCTGGCCGAAACGGATATCAGCAACAGCAGGGTTGCCGTAACGCGATAAAACCATTTCCCACCCAGCGACAGCAGGCGCATCAGGAAGAAGGTGAGCAGGACCGCAGCGGTCACTTCGGCCAGTGCGGAGAGCCACTGCATGGGGTTGAAACTGGAAAACAGAGGATCAAAACGTCGGTAAAATACTGAAAGGTTGAGGAAAATACCGATATAAACGGCCAGCAACAGAGATAACTTTTGCTGGGTAAGCATTTTAATATAATTCATTGGGATTTTAGTCCTGGCGTAACCTAAACAATATCTATACACATTCTGAACATTTATCAGACCCTGGTGCTGTCAGAGAGTTCGGAAAAAACCTATAAACATAAATTCCCTTTTATAAACAAACTATTCTTACAGGATAAAAGCCGATACTTTTGACCATGGCCGTTCGTTAATCACGCAGTGTGATGGTCTTTTGTTAACTAACAGTTCAGCCGACACAGTCGTCTCCTTTCGAAGCCTGTAGGGGAACATCACAATGTATACACTCGAAGAACGTGCACGGCGCTATGCGGCTAAAGCACATGCGGCGGCGGGGCAAAGACGCAAGTATACCGATGAACCCTATATCGTCCATCCCGAAGCAGTAGTGGAACTGGTTCGCAGCGTCAGTAATGATGAAGAAATGCTGGCTGCCGCCTGGCTGCACGACACCGTTGAAGATACTTCTGGCACGCTCGGTGATATTAAAGCGCGTTTTGGTGAACGGGTCGCCTCTCTGGTTTCAATGCTTACCGATAGTGAAAATCTTCCCGGCCAGAACCGCGTTGCGCGTAAAGTCGCTCACTTTCGCCATACGGCGGCGGCGTCACCTGATGCCCAGACGATTAAGCTGGCCGACATTATCGACAATACCCGTTCCATTATTCATTTCGATCCGCCTTTCGCCAGTATCTATCTGGTGGAAAAGCGCGTGCAGATAGCTTTACTTACCGCTGGAAATCAAACGCTATGGCAATCCGCCAATCGAATTATTGAACAGGGTATCCATCAGCTCGGCCAGCCTCCTTACAATGTTCCCGACAGCTGGTTTGCTCTTCAGGAAGCGAAATACCGGTAAGCTAAGTATTGATGGCCAGCGGAAACAGGCTCCATCTCTAAGCAGGCAGCCACCCTGGCATTCTGTGCCATTGTATGGTCCACGGCATAGAATGCCAGGAATTCAGATTTCACATCCCTATAATTGCCTGCAGATTAGCTTACCGGGGGCAATAATGTCTGAAGACCTGCTTACAATTAGAAATAAAATTTGTGTTTTTATTATCTTTGCAGCATTTCTCAGTGCGATGATGGGATTAGTATTTATTGATGTTGTCTGGATGAGTGATGAGGTGCACGAAGCTTCCTTTACGGAAATCACTCAGGAATTAATGCTGGGCGTGATTGTAGTTTTGTTTATTCGTCATGCCAGAGATTCGGTGGATCAGCAGCCGATACGCATTCTTGTGGCTGGATTTTTTGGCTGTATGTTGATTCGTGAGCTGGATTTTTTGTTTGATAAAATCAGCCATGGAAGTTGGTTTTGGTTTGCTCTGGCAGTAACGGTTGTTTCACTTATCGCCGCGCTGAGGCACCCTCGTTATCTGATTTCGGGCCTGGCTGATTTTATGCGTCACCCTGCCTGGGGAATGATGGTGGCCGGCATGCTCACTATCCTGGTGTTTTCACGCTTGTTTGGTATGAATGAGTTATGGCGGCATCTGATGCCAGACGGTTATAACCGTACGGTGAAAAACATGGCAGAAGAAGGTAGTGAGCTGCTGGGATATACCCTTTGTTTGTTTGCCAGCCTGGGTTATTTATATCCCTGCAGGCAAAGATGATAAAACGGGCAGCCAGAGGTCAGGCTGCCCGGATAATATTATAGCTACAGCGTTTTTTTACCGGTCAGAAATTCAGCTTTCTCTTCCGGGAATCCCCTTGACACCGTATCGCGCAAATCTCCTTTAGGTATTTTAAAGTCCGCTGGCATTTCACCTTGCAGCATTTTCTGATGGTTGTTTAGATCGTTTTGTAGACTGGCAAAAACATTTCTCATCTTTTCCGTCATATCCTGACAGCCACCGATCGTATTGTTTATGACCGACGCCGCCGTGTCGCTTCCCGACAGATTCATTGCGCTCATACCTGACATAAACTCCTCAGAGAGGCTTGATTGCGCTGACTGGGAAGATTTCATTGAGCTGAGGATCGTGGAAATAATTGCATTAGCATCCAACATGGTCATTCACTCCTTAAATTAACTTTATGGAAGACTGGCTTACCACCAGTCAGTTACATCGCCTGTGGGCACGAGAAGTTTTTTAACGCACGAGACCACAGAGGAAAATCCTTCATCGTTGAACGCAGCTCAAGCCGGAAATAACCCGGTACCGCTGCCATTGCCATGGTCAGCTCCCGCCGGTCACTACCCAGTGAGGTGGAGGAGTTGGTGTCATACATGCGAAAAATAGCCCATGGCCCCTCAAACATCGCGGTCTGAATGCTGCCGCTGGTAGTTTTAAAGGTCAGGCGGATATAGCTACCGCCCTTCGGACCAGGCCAGTCAATGCGTACCGGTTGGCTGCTACCGTGACCGTAATTTATTTGCTGACCGTCGATATCCAGAACCGCTTCCTCAATATTTGCCGACAGAGAAACCGGGCGGATAAACATGGTGAATGAAGGCTTGTCACCGTTGGCAAAGAAGGTGTCGCGGATGAGTGCCGCATTTTCAAACGATCTAACGGTTGCTGCACTGACCATCCCTCCCTCCTTCGCTTTCCAGGGGCGAGAATTCATATCGATCAGGCCAGCCAGGTTTTGGTCAAAGAAAGTCTGCATCGCTCCGTTTTTGCCAAACAGGCGGGCAAAATCCTCAATGCCAACTTCTCCGCGCGCACCGCGTGAGAAAGGATAGCGCTGGCTCACCGTACCGTTACATAATCCGGAGGCAATTGAGGCCGCCCCTTTACTGAGATTCTGGCGACTCTGCTGCAGGCTTTCGCTGCTGCCAAGCTGGATCAGGTCCATCATTACGCTACGGATCGGTTCAGGCTGTCGTGCAGCGTCAATACGTGAGCGCTCCAGCCCGCTGTTCTGTGGAATCGTTTGGCCACTGCGCAACGCTGTAGCCAGCGCGGAGATCTGATTAAACAACGCGTCGAAAACCCGCGTCATCGGATCGCTGCCGCCGCCGCCGGTACGCACGTTGGATAGCTCAAGGCCAAGCCTGCGTAATTGCTGGAAGCGATCTTCCACGGCATCTTCTGGTAGCAGACGAAAACGAGAGCGTTCACCGCTAATCTCATCAACGATAGTTCGCTTTTGTCGTTCCAGGTTGGTTCGCTGGCGGTCAAACCAGCTGGTTGCACCACTCTGGTCACGACCGGTCAGGCCGGTCTCTCGCGTGGCAAAACGAACCAGATTTGCCAGTGATGATGAGGGATCGCCCAATTGGCGCGCCAGCTGAGCCGCATCTTCCAGACCGTTCACTGGGCGGGCGCGTACGTCGTTCAGAAAGGCAGTCCAGCTATTGGCATACTCCAGCAAATACAGCTTACGGGCTTCATCCGTCAGCTTCTGTGTTGAGGTCAGCGTCTTGATGCTGCCGGTCGCCCCGCCATCCTGCATTACCCAGGCCTGTTCTTTAATCACGCTTTCCGCCATCAGCTGGACCTGAGGCATAAACAGATCACGGTAGCTGGCGCGGGTATAGAACTTAGATATCGCCACATCGCTGACTGTTGCCTGTCCCTTGCGGCGTAGCGTCAATGTAACATCGGAACCCGCCGCACTGGCCAGTGTGATGTCAGGCAGATTAGAGGAGCGATTTTTCTCGTCAATGCGCCTGACCACCCGCTGCTGCAGCGGAATATTGGCTGCCTTCACTCGTGCAATACGTATCAGGTTAAAGTCCGGCTTCATCGCGGGGGTATCTTTCAGGAGAAACAACTGTCGTAGATGGTAGCTGAATATCTCTTTATTCATGTCTGTATAACCAGCTGGTGCAAACTGCTCCCAGCGTGCCATGAACCAGCTAGTCAGAGCATCTTCTTCCCGATGTTCTGGCTCTGTCAGCATGATGTAAACCTTAAGCGTATTGTAAACATCATCGCGCGTTGAAGCGACATCGCGGGAAAGTGTGCTGGCGACATAATTTTCCACCGCTGGCCAGAAAAACTTCAGCAGATGGCGATGATAGGTACGCGTTGTGGCATCGTTAATCAGACGATGTTCAAAGTAGGGATTACCCAGCGGTGAAAGAATCTGCTGTACCTGAACATTCATGTAGCCCAGCTGCTCGTAAGCCGCGATCAGGTCGTCCCCGACGCGGTTGGTCAGCGGCACTTCGCGCACCAGCCGACGGCTTTCATCAAAATGTGCACCGATCCAGGCGATGTAATCATTTTCCCAGAAGTATCGGCTGACCAGTGCCCAACCTCCGACCGCTAGCAGGGCAACAACCAGGCAGTAGCGCAGCATCAGGCGCATACGCTCCGGCCAAGGCAGGGTCGAGGAGATGCGCTGAAGTGTATGGCGCCCTGCCACCGCCTGATCCCAGGCCGTCTGGTATAGCGCACCGTTTGAGCGTCCCTCATAAATTTCGGCTTCAGAACGGTTAAACAGCGTGTTTTCTACCGGTACGGGCTGTGTACTGCCCAGCCACAATTGTTGCAGCCGGGTGACATAGCCCACCGGCGTGGCGGGGAAAATTTGCTCCAGCATATTAAACAGGGGCTTGCCCAGCACGCCGAGAGCCTCAACAAAAAACAGCAGCTGTTTTCGGTGCTCTGGGGAAGGTACTTCATGCAGCAACTCCAGCGTATACTGGCTGACGCGGTTGACCATTTGCTGGTAGCGTGATTCGTCTGCGGATAAATCCTGCTGATGCAGCCGATCAAACGCCACGGTAAACCCAATCCCCTTTTGCAGCAGCTCATCGCTCAGGAACGCCAGCAGCGTTTTCCCTCCTGCCAGTTCATCAATATGGTTAATCATCATATAAACAGGCAGATCGCAGCGAGACAGAGTCGCAATTTCCAGCAGGCGTGCACGCAGCGAATCAGCCAGTGACTTACGCTCTGTGAGGGATGCATTGAGGATCCAGCTACCGTCAAGGCAAAGGAAAATGCCGTCCAAAACCGGGTGTTTGCGAAAGCGTCGTAGTAACTTAAACAGTCGCGTCTGAGCTAGCGCAGTCTCTTCACTCAACCCATTAAGCTGTGTCCATTCTCCGGCGGTATCAATAAACACTGCCCGCTCAGTCAACCACCAGTTGCAATCCTGGGTCGGCCCAATATCCACGGTTTGTTTCAGGCCATACTGCTCTGCAAGGATAAAGGTTTCGTTACTTTCGCTGAGCAGCGAGGTTTTGCCGCTGTTTTCCGGCCCGAGAATCATAAACCAGGGACGATCGTTAAGGTAACGCTGGCTGAATCGGTAACGCAAACGCTGCCAGCCCGTACGCTGTTTCGACAGGCCGACATATTTCAGCGTGCGGATGGCATCATAAAAACGTACCGTCACGCGGTCACGCGACAGCGTTTTATTTCGGGTTACAAATGGGGTACGTACCTGGTGGATCAGCCAGCCAATGAACAGCGCGACAAAGGGCCAGCACGCCCAGCAGGCGATGGGTACGATGAGCAGTACGCGGACCCAGACGGCGGCAAAAGGTTGCCAGGTACCGATATATACGAGTGGGCCAATCCACCAGATAATGGCACAAAGGATCAGTGCCAGGACCACAATCAATGCTCGACGTATCATGTCAATTCCCTTTGCTATCTGAATTTTTTGTTTCGCGAATCGCTTCCATGAGGTCTCTGATACTCTGATTCATCTCAACGTCTTCAATGTTTTCAATCACATCATCGCGATTACCAATCTTCCACAGAATGTCTACACGTCGGTTTTTACGCCGCCCTTCTTCGCTGGTGTTTTCCGACAGCGGTTCTGTATCACCTTTGCCTACCGAGCTGATTTCGCGCTGGTATTTCTCGTTGAGGCTCATCACCTCGCGTAGTTTGGTCGCCACCGTATCCGCGCGAGCTGCAGACAACCTGAGGTTTGAGCCTTGGGTATCGTTGCGGAACGGCTGATTATCCGTATGGCCAATCACTTCCAGATCGCCAGGCCAGGGTGCCAGCGCTTCGCCAAGGCGTTCGATATTGCGTTTGCGCTGAAACTCTGCCGACAATACTGATTTTCCGGTAGCAAACGCTCCATCTGAAGTGAAAATCAGCAGCCAGCCGCGAGGGTCTTCCCGGACTTCCAGCCAGCCTTCTTGCAAAATCCGCGGCAACGGCTGGGGCAGCGTGGTCATAATATTGATCCGCTGCGGTTCTGGAGGAGTCCACGCCAGAATTGCGCTACGTAAACTGCGTGATGACTCGTGCAAATACCAGGTGGCGGCACCGTAGCAGATCAACAGGAGCAGCGCGCCACCGCAAAATAGCCGAAATGGCGTCATGTGCCTGACCTTGCCACCGACGTTTATCGGTTCAACCTGAGCTAACGTTTGCGTCGGATTTTTTGTGTAGAGCAGCGTATCCAACTGGTGGCGCAAATCAGCCAGCAATACCGACCCGCGCTCGATCACCAGAAACTTTCCGCTAAAACCCAATGACAGAATCAGATCGTAAAAAGCCAGAACCTCAGTCTTCTGCTGAGGTTCGGACCAGTATTGGTGTAGGTGTTCAAAGCACTTTTCGCCTCCCCAGGCATCCTGATAGAACTCCACCAGTAGCGTCAGGTTCAGCGAATCTTTGCCGTTAACATCCCCCAGAGTTTCATCGATATAGGAGAACAGCAGATAGGTGAAATGATGGACATCATCCGGCAGATATTGCTGCTTAAGCAGCGTCTGCTGAAAATACTGCGCCTCACGAACAAACTGTGCCCGCAGAGAACCATCATCATTTTTCATCTGCCCCCTGACGCGTTCCACCAGCAGTAACAACGGCATGGCCGCCTTGATTATTGGATTATGCCAAGTGCCCGCGCTGATCCCTGGGCGGGCAAGCGCGCTGCGGTGGGGTAGATCGTCTGCTATCGCGAGCCGATCTGTCGCCGCCGCCGGGTCATCCGTCAGCGGTGGCAGAGACGATTGTGCAACGGTATGCTGCTTTCCTCCCTGCCATGCCAGGGTTGCCGCGCCTAGTGCGGCACCGGTAGCAATTAACGCCTGATTACGGGAAAGGTTGCCGGTATTCAGCGGTTTTCTCGGTGGCGGCAGATGTTGTCCATGCAGCGCGGCTTTAATTTTTTTTTCAAAATCATTCATCCTACCCTTCCCTGGCGTAAGCCCCAGACGTCTAAGCGGAGTTCAGGAAAATCACCGACGATACTCAATGCCATGGCTGAGGCAGCCATCATCTCTTTGAAGATTGGGTCTGCCGAATCAACTTCAAAATAGGTACTGTTTGGGTAGTAAGGAATATGACGCGGCGGCGACGACATCGGGATCAGCCGTGCACCGGGCAGCTGCAGATCGATAAGGTTGATAATTTTTTCTACCGGGCCCATTTTTACCTGTGCCGGGAAGTAATTACGCAGCATATCCGGCGGCAGCGAGCTGCTGATTGCAAAGACCACTTTTTCCAATCGCAGTTGTGCATCATTCTGGCAGATAAGGATATTGTCGCCGCGCTCGGTAAAGGTTAGCGCCACCGCAGGAGCTTCAATCACCAGCGACAGAGCCCGGCGAATGGCTCTTAGTAGAGGGAAGTAGCAGCGATGAGGCTCATTGTGCTGGTAGATCAGATCCGTACGGTTCCACGTGCGTTCTCCGTCCGGAATAATGCTAAGCCGTCCCAATAGCCCCAGTAGTGTGAAATAAAGCGTCTCTGGGTGGGTTTGTGGGTTTGTCAGCAGGTGTGTAATACGTAGATGGTACTCACTGAGTAACTGCAACAATAATAGCTCCAGAAGCTCTGACAGGCCGCCGACTGCCAAAGGGACGTCAGTGCGAAACACATTCTCCAGTCGTTGTGCAATTAATCCGACCAGCTCAGACGTGGCGGCGACCAGCAGGGAAGAAGCATGAAAGTCCAGCATTGGGGGTAAAATTTCATCGTTCATGCGCAAACGACCATCCTGCTGGCGATCGCTAATTATCCCCACCGGCAGGGCTGCTTCCGCACTGCTGACATTTTCCAGCAGCTGTAAACGGCAGCTGAGGCGCGCCAGTTCCAGCGTGACAGTGCGCGGTGTTCCTTCGCTGGCCCCGCCCAGGTTACGGTCAGCAATATCCGCATCGACTGGCTCAAAACGGCTGTTTTCCCGACGGCGATCGAGATCGAGATGCACGTTGCCGGGCATATCCATTAACACCGTCAGGCAGACCTGTTTACCGATACTGTTTTCGCTAACTACCAGAGGAAGAGGTAGAGGTTCATTTTCTGGAAGATTGAAGGGGGTTCCGTCAGGAAAGATGCCGCGAGCTTTTTTTAGTGCGATTTTACCCTGCTCAAGTAGAGCGTGATCGATCTCAAGCTCGCAAAAACCCCAGTGATATGCATTCAGCGCATTAACGCGCTGGTTCAGCGTATGTTCAAAAAAACGCTCCTGCTGCTGAAAATGCTGCGGCTCCATCAGCATGCCTTCAACCCAGGCCGTACGTTGTTTAGAAAACATTATGATCATTCCTTTGTAGGCGTAATCGCAGCGATCCGATTGCGATAAACTAGTATGTTGATAGCCGTTTTCTGTATCATCGGCCAGGGCAGTTCCAGCAGAAAGTTCGCGCCGTTAATCTGCTGAAATTCGGCGGCAACAACCAGCCAACCGGGCTGCTCTACTGGCATCTTCAACAGAAATGTTTGCCGCGCTGCCGGGAGCAGAATGGTGCTGTAGCCAGCCGTTCCCCCATCGTTCCTCGTGGCCTGGGCACAGGGCGCCCCTGTTAGCGCGCCATCCGGTAACCAGCCCTGCTGTAGCGTCTGATAGAGGCAAACCCTGACCGGTTGCGCATCGCCGCTGCTATTGGGGTTAATCATCGCATCGGCGGTAAAAGTCAGTGTGAGCTGGCGGACGCTATTTATCTGCTCCGGTGCAGATGAAAACAGGCTACAGGCACAGAGCATTCCACTCGTGCCCAGCAGCATGGTCATCCTTGACAACGTAACCCACATTCCCCCCTCCTCAGGCGTTGACGAAGTACTTCGTTTGGCTCGGTTCCACCTGTGAAGTGGCTGTATTATTATTATTGGTCACACTCATATCGCCCTGTCTGGTAGTCGGCATTGAGTGCAGAAAGTATTTGTTCGACCCCTGCATAGGCTGCATTTGGGCTGAGTTCGTACCCGATGCCGTACCCAGCGTAGCGCCAGCGTCAATTGTTGAGGTACGGATCGTAGCCATATTTTGTTGATTGCTCCCCATCATGAAATAGTTGCTGACGTTAGGAGTTCCGGTCGTGTTGGGTGCAGTATTCGGTCCAGTTGACGGGACCATCGGATCTCCACCAACAAAGCTCATACCTGCACCATTAGTATTTGCAGCAGTCATCATTCACCCCATATGTATCTGGCTGCCGTCCATTTTCAGCACCGCATCAGCGTTGATCGTCGCAAGCTTGCTATTCACACGATAACTCTGCTGAGCCTCTTGTATGATATGCCTCGCCTGTACCGTATCGGCCTGCATGACGACGCGTTCGGCATAGTCGCAGCGCAGCTGAAATACCTGTGCTATCTGCCGTAGGCTTTCCGAAACCCAGCGACAGGAGCGAGAAACCAGCGAAAGATGCTGGGTGCTGAGTGCCAGAGTGTGCTGACCTTCCAGATTCAGTTCGTCGGCGCGAATGGTCAATTGATGATGGTGGCTGCTGAGCGTCAAACCACGCGTTGTATCGGCGCAGTAGAGCACGTCGATCACCACGATGTTGCCCAGATCTTCGACAAAACGCACGCGATCGCCCTCTTCCGGCTGTGTCAGGCAGCTGGTCGCTATTCTGAAAATGTAATGGCGGTAGCCTTCAATATAAAACTGGCCCTGGGTGTCAACCATCAGCGTGGCGACACGAGCCTCGCTGGTCACATCTCGCGGTGCGACAATTTCTAATTTAGCCTCACGTTGGCAGAGATTAGACCAAACGGTTGGTGCAAAACGAGTATCAGACATAACGACTTACTCCTGAAGGTAGTGAAGGGAAAGAGAGGGCTGCGTCCGGTCCTGGCTGAAACTGTGCGTACCATCGTTCGATGTCAGCCATCAATGCTTCCGTAACGGGATCGCCCTGCGTCCCCGGTATTTCTGCATCGTGCAAACGAGCCCCAGAAAGAGATTCAATCGCGGTATTTTCCGATATGCGTGATTCACGAAGGTTCGCGTGCTGCCAGCAGCAGCCATCGACGGTGCAATCAATAAACTGCGCGCGCTGCAGCAGGGCTTTTTCCAGCCGTGCCTCACTTAATTTGCAGCGAGTGAAGCGGGCATCCGTTCCCTGAATCGCCTGCATATTGCAGCCGTTCATTAGACAGTCGGTCAGCGTGGCTTCGTTGAAAATACTGCTGTTGAAGTCGCTGCCAGTCAGATCGCATGCGCTGAGCTGGCTCTGGTGAAAGCTACCCAGCGGCAGTGACTGCTGGCTAATATCACACTCCTCCAACTGGCACTTAAACCAGACAGGGCCTTTTCCCGGCGTAAGCTGCAATGAGCAGCTGCTGAATACGCTACTACCAGAAACCCAACGCTGAATGCTGCTTTCGCGCCAGTGGCACTGTTCCAGTGAGCAGCGATAGAGATTCCAGTCCTGCCCTGTTATCACGCCAAAATGCAGATGAGAGAGAGCCACCTCCACCAGCGTGAGCAGGGCGATTCGACAGGCAGTGACCTCACTTTCTGACCAACTTCCCTGCTGAACATCCACTCTTTCCAGTTGGCACTGCTCCAACAAGACGTTTTTCCATTCGCACCGAAAGCAGTAAATCTGCGTCGCGTGCAGGTGCTGGGCGTGGCACTGGTTGAGCTGACAGTCAAGAAACATGCATTGCTGCATTGAGCCACCAGCGAACACAATCTGGTCAAACTGACAGCGCTCAAAACGTACTTCCTTCAGATGGGCCGCTGACAGCTCTAACCGGCTGAACTGGCAATCAATAAAATGCAGCTTGTGCAGATCGTCCGGCAGGGGGGCATCCGGCGAAAAGTGCTGCTTGCTGATGGTACGACTCAGCTCCGGTACTTTTTTCAGCGCCTTGCTAAATGACTCCAGGTCCAGATTACTCATGGTGTTCCTCCGGTTTTGCCATATAGCCCTCCTGCGAGTGGGATCGCGGTAGCCATATCGCCCCAGTCAACAGACAGCTGATAAAGCAGGTTTCTTCATCGCGCTTGATCCTCGCCATTGCCGCACCGGCAAGGTTACACTGCAGAAAACTGGCGCTGCGTAAATCCGCATGATAGAACTGGCCCTGCTGCAGGCTGGAAGCCTGCCATACTGACCCGGTCAGCAGAGCGTCCTTCCAACGGCCACCAGCAATATCGCTGGACAGAAAACGTGCATCCGTTAGCGTCGCCTGGTCAAAATTTCCCACATCAACACTGCAGTGCTCTATGACGGCACCGTTCATTTGAGCGCCTTTGCAGCCCATTTTCTCCAGCCTGCTGTGGCAAAAATGGCTGGAGGATAAATCCGCTCCCAATGCCACCGTCAGGCTGGAAATTTGGCACTCACTGAACGAGACATTCTGCCAGTTACCTCCCAGAACTGAGGTTGCTGTGGCCTTAACGCGCAGCAGCTGCGACTGCTTCAGTACGCTCTGATTGAAAATGCATTTCTCTAACGTGCAGCGGCTTAGCTGCGCTGAGTCCATGTGTGTATCGTCGAGGGCGACGTTATCCCACAGATTTTCCGTCCAGCTACTGCGACTAAAGTCGCTCTCGGCTATCTGGCAATTTCGCCATTCGCACTGATTAAACACAGCACCGCTGCACCGACATTTTTCAGCGATAAGATATCGGGCCGTGACCTGCAGCCAGCGAATGGATCGCAGATCGTTTTCCTGTAGTGTGGCATGCTCAAACGTGACGTTTTTTAGACACGCCCCCTGCCAGTTAGTCTGTTCAAACCGGCAATGTTCAAATACGCAATCCTGTAACGTGGCCGAGGAAAAATTGCTGGTAATAAAACGACAGTAGCGAAATGTCTTACCACGGAGTTCGACCAGCTTCAGGTCGCAAAAGGTTTTATTATCCAGTTCATCCTGCTCATCAATTAGCGTGGCGGGATCCCTATTTGCGGGCCATTTTCCCCAGTCGAAAGGCTTTACCGACTCTTTGGGAGGATTCTCGCCGTACCCTTCAATTAACAGACGCACCTGATGATAGAACTCTGCGCCGATGGCTGGGTCCTGAGGTCCGACGGCGGCATTCGGGAAGCTTGGATGGTGTTCCGCGCAGGCAATAACCTCTAGCGTGCTTTCTGGCGGCATAAGATCGGGATCGCAGAGAAACTCAAACTGCGATGCCTTTTCCGCCGTCCGTCGTGCGAAAACGCCCCGATAGTGGTGCTCATCACGCGGAAGTTCAGCCTTATCAAGGCCAACCATCAGCGTCTCTACCGATTCATCCAGCATCTCCTCCAGGGGTAGCTGACCGGTGAAGATAATCAGAGCAAGGTCACTGTCAGGAAGCAGCAGTAGCGTCTTGCGTTGCAGGTTAACCATTTCCGGGGGGCGCTCACGATACTTTGCCAATACGACCGCCTGCACTGCGGGAAGGGTGCAGCGCAGAGAGCTGTCATTATGTAACCCTTCCAACTCTACGGTGACATCCGCCGGCCATTCCGGGCTGTCCAGCCACTGTTCTACGGCCGCCATTTGAAAATAGCGTGGGTCAATATTCTCCGGTAGACCGGGGAAGACCTGCTCAAGATATTCCTCACTATTCATAAATGGCTGAACCTGCTGAATATACTGCAATCTTGCTGGGAACTGATGAGGCACCGGCGATGGAGCCGCCAGCCGTTCGGCGTTGGATGACGTCAGTAACGAGATATTAGCCAACGGCTTTCCGGCGGGATTAAGCCGTCCCTCAGGACCCTGCCAGGTCTGGGAGTGATCCAGCGCCATGCGGGAAAACGGCTGTGGAAGGCTTTCCTCATTCTGGCGATCGCCGACTATTTTCCAGCTTCTTTCCAGCCTGCCGACGCGCACTCGTGCATGCGCCGTCGGCACAGGGGGATCGCGAAGGACATGCCCTGCCAGCAAAAACTCGGCAAAAGGCTTGGGCTCAGCGTTATCAATAATCGGCATGATATGCGGTGCATCGTTCCATGCCTGCCAGATTTTAGCCTCCGTAGCGAACTGCGTTGGTCGGGTCAGGTAGCATCCGGCAATCACGCTGATACCGAGCGTACTATGTTGCCCTAGCTGATAGGCCGCTTTTAGCAATACCAGCTGCTGCGGTTTGATAATTCTCATGTGTTGTCCTTACGCTAATTCGCCATCTGACAGCCAACCACAACCATTGACATTCCCATTACGCTGATACTGGAACCTATCACGTCAATCGTTGATCCCACTGTGCTGATGTTGGATCCCATTGCGCTGATGTTGGACCCCGTCGCGACGATGTTAGAGCCGATTGCCGAAACAGCATTTCCCGCCAGAGAGGTGGATGCACCGGCAAGTGAGGTAGATACACCAGTCAGCGAGGTGGCTATGCCGGTAGCGGAGGTAGATACTCCCGTAATCGCAGTTGCTATGCCGATATTCGCAAAGTTGATCCCAACCGTGCTGTTGCCAAGGCCGGCTATGTCACTTTTTATGGCGGTCGTGGCCGAAGCCAACATGCTAAAACTAGTGTTTACGCCGAAATTACTGGTGCTGGCTGTGATATTCTGAACGCGATTAGCGATTGTTGACGCATGGTTAGCAAGGGATTCCACGCGATTTTCGGTCTGGCTAATATGGTTAACACGATAGTTAATCTCATTGCCGGTATCTGCTGTCAGAGTCCGTTTTACCACCACATACTGATCCTGACCGATATCCGTCACGTCATTACGCTCGACGGTAGTTTGCAGATCGCGCTCAGCGTGCATCATCAGCCGCTCATTATTTCGCTTATCGTCAAAGGTTAGTTGGCTTGCGTGCTGGGGTTGACCCATTTTTAGCGAGCGTGAAATCATCCCTGAATAGTTAATCTGTTCCGGCAGCCGGTAAGGTGGTGGGTTATCGCCATTGTAAACAATACCGGTCACCATCGGCCGATCCAGATCGCCATCGACATAAGTAACCAGCACTTCCTGACCGACGCGTGGCATCGCCAGTACTCCCCAGCCTTTCCCAGCCCAGGCCTGAACCACCCGGATCCAGCAGGAGCTGTCCTCTTCGCTGGTTTTATAGCGATCCCAGTGGAAGTGCACGCGGATGCGGGCATGTTCATCCGTGTGCACTTCCGATTCAGGTGCACCGACCACTGTGGCACTCTGCAGGCCAGGCATCCGTGGTGGCGGAGTAATACGCAGCGGTCGCCAGGCTACATCGTCATTAATTGCGGTGAAGCGGCAGACAATATTGCGTCCCTGGCTGCTGCTGTCCGGGCCATCCTGAACGAATTCATAGTCGCAGCGTAGTAGCTTGTAACCACGGTTACGGCGCAGATCGGGATGCAGCAGCAGCTCAAAGCGCCGCGCCGGCAACAGGCCGACCGCATTACTTTCACCGTGCAGCAGCTGTCCCTGTGCCTGTAGTTCTTCCAGACGCACGCGGGCCAGCCATTCTCCGCGTTCGGTATCGGTATAGCCTGTAGCATAGTCGTACCATTCCAGAGGGGTTTCAGAGAGTCCTTTAGTATTCTCTTCAGCTTTAGTTTGTAGATTTTTACGCGGATTAAGGTAGTCAAAGTCCCGTAGAACAATTTCATTTGGGCTGACAATGCGGTGACGTTCAATTCGTTGTATCCCCTCTCTGATAGCGCGCCCCTCCTCTGCATCCGGAGTGAACAGCAGCGTCTGGTAGAGTGCGGGCAGATCGGAGAAACTCTGGCGATCGCTAATCACCATGGTGTGACCATCGTCTGTGTGCTCAATCGAATAACCAATGCCTTCATCTTCAAGCAGGCGGTTGATAAAATTAAAATCGGTTTCAGCAAACTGTACGCAGTATTCGCGCGCCGTGTAGGTGCCTTCAATATCCAGTCG
Source organism: Erwinia sp. GW821-FHT03D09 (assembly GCF_059420805.1). NCBI lineage: Bacteria > Pseudomonadati > Pseudomonadota > Gammaproteobacteria > Enterobacterales > Erwiniaceae > Erwinia > Erwinia sp. GW821-FHT03D09. Next base: position 31,560 of record NZ_JBWKUK010000013.1, on the reverse strand, counting down.
GTAGTTGGCTACACCATAGCGCTCAAAAATTTGTGAAATAATTTCAAGTACATTCAAATTCTGGAAAATACGACAGTTGCGGTTTTGCTGTAAAAACCACAACCAACTGCTCAACGTCAGGCCGAAAACATATTTATTACCGTGCTGGCCGCGATCTTCACCACCGATAATATAAGCATTAAATGGCCGCCTGCTGCCCGAAGGTTCCTCAATGGATACGGTCACCATTTTTCCCAGCAAGGGATCAAAATCGACATCGGGCTGTTTACATTCAAAATCCAGCTGATAGCGGGACGCCCGCGACAGGCTCTCCTCAGACTTAAAGCTGAGGGGGAAAGCACCTATGGAATTTAACTCTGCATTATTCAATTCAATCAGTGACATACAACCTCCATGTTGCTACTAGTGAAATATTTATCAGGCAAACGTGAGTATCAGGTCATCATTCTCAATGCCGAGTTGGATCTCATTCAGCTCTTGCCGGTCACGCTGGCGCTGCAATATTTCATTGCCGATCGGCGGTAGAATGGTCTGGTGTAAAAGCCCCTCCACGGCGCGGCCGCTGGAAGGGTGCAGCAGCGCACGGGCAGTAATCCAGCCCGCCACATCACCGCTAATATTCAGGTTGGCACCGGTTTCGGCGAACAGCCGCTGGTTCAGCTTGTTCAGATGACTGTCCGCAATATCACGGATGGCTTCCTCACTTAGCGGTACAAAGGGTAGTAATGTCATTCGCGCTAGCAGCGCCGGTGAGAAAACGCGGTTCAGCGCCTCATGTACTATTGGTCGTAGTGTGGATAGTTTGAGCTGCTCTTGTTCGCTTGCTGCTGCGATGATTGCCTCACTGCCCGCATTGCAAGTCAGCAGGAAGAAACAGTGGCGGAAGCTGACCTGTCGCCCTTCACCATCTTCCATCACCCCCTTGTCAAATACCTGATAGAAGACGTCATGAATATCCGGATGCGCTTTTTCAAACTCATCCAGCAGAATAATTGACCAAGGTTTACGCCGGACAGCTTCGGTCATTTTCCCGCCCTTGCCATAGCCGACATAGCCTGGCGGTGCCCCTTTTAGTGCGGAAACGCTGTGTGCCTCCTGGAATTCACTCATATTGAAGACGATCAGGTTCTGCGCCCCTCCGTACATGGCTTCTGCCAGGGCTATTGCGGTTTCCGTTTTCCCGGTCCCGGTAGGACCGGCAAGCATAAATACGCCGAGTGGCCGCTGCGGGGCTTGCATACCGGATCGGGCAATACGAACAGCCTGTGCCAGCTCCTTGATTGCTGCCGTCTGGCCAAAAATATGTTCCGACAGCCGCGGTTCCAGTTGGAGCGCATTATCGATATCGCTTTGCAACATGCGTCCTGAAGGAATGCCGGTCCAGTCGGATAGCACATCGGCGATCACTCGTTCATCAACCCACGGATAAACCAGCGGTGTATCATTCAGGCTGGCAAATAGCTCAGCCGGAGCTGGCAGGTTTTTCCCCGCGTCCTGCATCGCGCAGTACTGCTGAAAAACCTCCTGTTCCTGCTGATACTGTAATGCCAGCTTATTCCGTTGTTCCTCCCTTTGAGCGATACGTTTTTCCAGTTGCGCCAGCCGCCGCCTTGTGCCGTTCTCTGCCAGGTTTTCTGCTAGCAGATTGCTGCGCTCAAGCACCAGTGCTTCAATCTCTGCCAGGCAGTCGGTGAGCGCCGGTGGTTTGCTATTGTGGCTCAATGCCACGCGGGCGCAGGCGGTATCGAGCAGGCTAATCGCCTTATCCGGTAGCTGGCGGGCAGGTAGGTTACGCTGAGACAGGCGCACCGCCGCCTGCAGTGCCGTTTCCCGGATAATGACCTGGTGATGCTGCGAAAATTTTGGTGCAATCGCTCGCAGCATCGCCACGGCGTGTTCTTCATCAGGTTCGTTGACCAGAACCGTCTGGAAGCGGCGGGTCAGTGCCGCATCAGGTTCGATAAACTGCTTGTATTCGGACCAGGTTGTGGCTGCAATCATGCGCAACTCGCCGCGTGCCAGCATTGGCTTCAGCAGGTTTACCGCGTCCCCTGTTCCGGCCTGCCCGCCTGCACCAACCAGCGTGTGGGCCTCATCGCAAAACAGAATGATAGTGCAGCTCGCATGGCGAATGGCGTCGATCAGCGCTTTTAAGCGCGTTTCAAACTCGCCACGAACGTTCGCACCAGCTTGCATACTGCCCAAATCGAGCGACAGCAGTCTGGCGCCCTGTAAACCTGGTGGAACTTCACCAGCGGCTATATGTCTTGCCAGGGCTTCAACAACCGCGGTTTTGCCTACTCCGGCCTCTCCGACCAGGATCGGGTTGTTTTGCCGGCGGCGCTGGAGAATATCGATTAGCAGGCGCAGTTCTTTTTCACGGCCAATCACCGGATCGATTTCACCGGCGGCGGCCTGTGCCGTCAAATCGGCGCACCAGCGCGTTAGTGCGGATCCATCAACAACATCGTTCTCTGTATCGGCTGGCGTGCCGGTTTTTGTTACGCTGTTTTTAACCTGTTCCAGCGAGCCTTCCGTCAGGGCCGCATAATGTTCAAATACCTGCGGTATCGGCAGCTTCTTGAACTCCTCACTGAGCCGGTACAGGCCGCGTTGAGCGATTGGATCCTGTAAGATGCCCAGTAAAATATGTACAGTCCGCACTGGACCGCCGTCATCGTTCAGTTGGCTAATCACCAGCCCTCTTTCTACGGCATTTTCTACTTTTGCCGAGAGATCGCTGACTGTGCTGGAGCGGTTAGGCATGGTGTGCAGGATTTTTTTTAATGAATCCGCAACGCGGACCTGATCAATCCCATAGTGCCGAAATAGCAGCGGTATATCACCCCGCTCCTGGCTGGCCAGCACGCTAAGCCAGTGCTCCAGCTCAACGTACTCATGACGAAATGTGCGGCACAAACGCGTCGCATCAACAAAGGTTGAATAGGCAAATTGCCCCAACCGGGAAAACAAACGTTCACGCTGATCCACCTTAAACCTTCCTTATTTCAGGTTGCCGAATACCAGACTGACTGGGGAACAATCCCCTCCCTGGCTTTTAACCAGCCGCTGCGACCCGTTTTTCCCTGCCCTAACCGGCAGGCCATTTGCGGCGTGGTCCGGATAAGCAAACGGATTTCAATGGCATACTGATGGCGGAAAAATGCCTGACAGCTTTTTGCCAGGCAGAGCAGACGAGGCTCTCCGCGCTGATAAAGCTGGTAGTCTGGGGCTGCAAGCGGGCCAATTTCCACCCGCACTCCGTGTTGAGCATCGTAAAAACGCTGCCCCAGCCTTGTTGCCCCCAGAGCTCCCATTTTGTGCTGCTGAAAATCTTCCGGCTCTTCAATCCACATCCCCTGATTAATCAGGATGCGCAGCGGCACGGAGAAATAGTGGGTCAGCATGCGCTGAAGTTCGTTGACCGAACCACGCCCTGGCAGCCAGGCACCCGGCCAGGTCTGACGTAGCTGATGTAAATGCTGCTCATCGCCTGAGGTCTGTTTGACGCCTGCTATCATTCTCAACCGCTGTAAGAAGGCATTTTTCGACGGAGTACGATCGTGGCCTACGACCGGGTTCAGCTGGCTCCATGCGCGATAGTTGAGTATCGCCAGCCGCTGGCTGAAAATGGCTACGAACGCCTGAAAAGCGCGGTTACGCAGTAGCAGCACTTCGGAACGTGCATGTTCGGTAATATGGATAGGCAGCGGACCATAAGGTGCAAATAGCCCAAAATAGCGGGCCATAATCTCCAGGCGTTCTCCCGTTATCGTCACTTCTATCAGCTCCCTCGGAGCGAATGACGTATCTGCTGGTTGGGTAATACGCAGCCGGCTGAGGCTGTTATCGTTCACCTCACCTAAACACGGTTGTCCGGGACTCACCCGTTCCAACTCGCGCATCAGAGCAAAAAAATCCTGTCTGGCGCTGAAATATCCATCGGAAGTAAGCAGCTCAGACATTGTTCAATGGCCCCCAGTTCGTCAGTGGTTCACCGTCCATTGATAGCGACATGCGCAAACTCTGATTTAATTCGCAGTACTGGCTCAACGCATGATGCAGAACCATGGCAAAGATCACACCACCCTGGTCAGAGTGGCTGCTGCGTCGAAGATCCAGAGCCAGCTCAGCGCCACGTGTCCAGGCAAGTGGGCCACTACCGCGATAACGTTCAAAACGATAATTTACCGATGCCCGTTGAATGCTTTCCACCCGCCGCTGGTGGCTTTGCTCTCCCGGATCGGCAAATAGTTTCAGCCAGTCACGCAGCAGCATTGAGCAGTCGTTAACCCTCGGCAACGCATAGCGTAGCGGATTGACTGCGATAAGCTGTAAAGCCTGCCAGGCCATATCCAGCGTGGGAACTGCACGCGGGGCAGAAGGGTGGCGAACTATCTCCAGTTGATGTACCGGCAGCGTCTGCTCCAGCTGAAACTCTGGCTGCTGCAGATATGTCGGAATTAAATGCCGTTCGCATACCCGGACTTCGACCAGCAAAGATTTCAGTGAATTCGGCGCAACACCTTCGGCACCCGTTGATAGCGACAAAAACAGATTTTCTTCCGGGAGCCACGCATTATGGTAGCGGGAGGCCCGGGGTTCACGACAGCGCCTGAGCGACCAGCACGCCGGGATGACTTGATGTTGATAGCGGCGATCGCCCTGCATGGCGGAAAGTTGTACCTGGTTATCCTCCCGATCAATGCCTTTGACCTGGCAGATACTATGTACTTCGTACAGCGACATATTGAGCTTATCCACTACCAGCGGATGCTCGACGCGGTCCGGGCTAAGTAGAATCGGGCTGCAGTGGCGGTGATAAAGATTAATGACTGGAGTGGCAAACAGGGAAAAGTCCTGTGCCTGTATCTGGTCGATCAGTGACAGCATCCGCTTATCCAGCAGGAAATAAAGTTCAAACTCATGCGTTCTATCGCATTGCGCAAGGAATGATGCTAATCCGTCAATTTCCAGGGTGCAGAAGCGGCCCGGTGCGGCGAAATATTCACGCATCAGGCGGCACCCCGGCAGTTCACCGATGGCCTGTGGCAGAAGCGAATCTTCATCACGCAGCCCACCCAGTCGCAGCGACTGCGGGCTAATCTCCCCGACGATCGTCTGAGCGCCATTTCTGCTCCAGGCCACCATTTTTTGCGTGTGATTCAGCAACAGCGTCAGCAGCTGGTGCGTTTTTACCAGATCGCTTACCACTGTCAGGCGAAGAGGTGAAAACTTCAGTTCCGAGACGGGCATTACCCCTCTGGTGCTGAAGCGTATTTTAAGATACCCCTGGTTATGCTGAAAATGGCGCATAACCAGTTCAGGCAGTGAGCCGGGCGGAAGCAGGGTATATTCGGCCTCCTCAATCACCACCGGTTGGACATGCAGTGTGGTTCCTGTGGTGAAGGTGGCTGGTTTACCGTTCAGTGAAGGATCGCTCAGCACGACCTTACTGCCTCGGGGTAGCTCGGTGCGGGCATTCCACTGCGGATAGGCCATATCAGGACGGAGGGATAATGTTGCTATCGACGGTACCGGCGCATACCAGTAGGGTGCCAGCCGTTCCAGCATATTCAGAGCAAACTCCGGCTGCTCATAGTTAAGTCGCTGCTGGATCCGTGAACTGAGGAAGGCTGCGCCTTCCAGCAGCCGCTCAACAAATGGGTCAAGTACGCCATCGTTGTGCATGCCAAGGTGACGAGCTACCTGCGGGTTTTCAATCGAAAACTGTTTTCCCGCCTGGCGAAAGTAGCGCAACTCTTCGTTATACAGGTTCAGGAAATCATCATTTAGCATTTTATCCGCCCCCTCTATAGCACCTGAATTGCACCGCAGGAATAATCCAGGGCGATACGCAAATTGACCATTGTGGTATTACCCGGAATCGAAAAAATACCGCTAATATCAAACAGTATGGCCAGAACCATGGTCTGCCGATCTTCAAATACCGGTTTCACCTGGATAGTTCGTGGATCCAGTCTCGGTTCGAATGTGATCAGAATCTTATGTATATGCTGAGCCAGCGTTAATGCATCGGTGCTGATTGGAATTTTCTTACTCAGCGATGGCAAACCATAGTTGAGTACCGAATTGGAGCAAAAATCGTATTTTTCTAAATTCAATTCCCCGCTGCGGGCAGCATCGTTGAGTAATCGTTCGATATCACGTAGAAGAATTTCGCGCCACATTGAATCCCTGAAAGGATTTTTTCTATCGCTTAATTTATCGAATAAAATAGGCTGCGAGGACTTCATTGTTTTCACCGAAATAATAGTTGCCCATTGCAGGGCAACTATTGATTATTAAATACAGAAATTAAATGCGAGCATTAAGTTTCAAATCATAGCCAGATTTAATCACTGCGCCCATAGAACCATCATTATTCTGTTCTTTGTATTCGATTTCGATACGTGCAAAGTTCAGTTTAATAAGGTCAGTCGGCAGAGCGGTATCTACCTCCTGGAAGTTAATTTGGTCGATCGGCATATTACCAACCGTTTTATATGATGATACCAGGCAGTTGCTGAAGGTCACAGTCAGGAAGTCTTTCTGGCCCTGGCCTGATTTACGACAAACCAGTTTCGCCTGCGGAATGTGTTCACCCATGGCACACATCAGGAAAAGTTTCGGTGATGCTTTGTTGTTAAGCATACGAAACTCAAAGTCTTTCATCTCAACTTTACCTGTACCACCGCCGCTACCGTTTCCCCAGCGACCGGCGTTCTCTTCCGCCCATTGCCATGCATCAAGCTGAATCCATCCGGGATAATTTTGGTCCGGTGATTCACCCTCAACGCCTTCAATCTTCAAAAAGTAGTCTACTAAAGATGACATTTTTATCTCCTTTATTGATGTATTCCGATATATATCGGCACTCGCAGATAAAAACGAATTTTCCAGCCACGGAAATAACACTCCTGGAGTTTTTTATATAAACTCTGGCAGTCATGATTCGTTTTTACCTGTCCCCACCCTGTTTGGCGGATGGAAGTTTTGATACTAAGCGTAAAGAAACGGTCATACCTTCTAGCTGATAGTGAGGTCGTAAATAAAAGTGCGCCCGGTAATAACCTGGATCGTCCGGCACATCCTCAACGTTAACTTCAGCGGCGGCTAATGGTCGCCGGGCTTTAGTCGCCTCGGTGGAAACAGTCGGGTCGCCGTCAACGTAATTCATCAGCCAGTCATTTAGCCAAACCTGCATATCGTTGCGTGAACGGAATGACCCCACTTTGTCGCGCACAATACATTTCAGGTAGTGGGCGAAACGACAGGTGGCGAAAATATAGGGTAAACGCGATGACAGTTTTGCGTTAGCCGTTGCGTCATCGTCCTCGTATTTTCCCGGTGCATGAAGCGTACAGGACCCAATGAAAGCCGCGAAGTCTGAGTGCTTTCGGTAAACCAGTGGCAGGAATCCCGCGTCCGACAGTTCCTGCTCGCGTCGGTCAGAAATCGCTATCTCGGTCGGGCACGTCAGTTCATAACCTCCCTCTTCTGAAGGGAAGGTATAAGCCGGCAGTTCTTCAACGGATCCGCCAGACTCGATACCGCGGATTCTGGAGCACCAGCCATACTCATGAAATGCACGGTTGATATTGACCGCCATGGCATAGGCCGAGTTCGACCAGGAAAAATCCTCATCGTTTTCCGGGCGTACCGTCTCTTCATAGGAAAATGATTCAACGGGATTTGTCTTCGAGCCATACGGCAGGCGCGACAGGAAGCGCGGCATGGTCAGAACCAGATAGCGCGAATCGTTACTTTCACGCAGGCGGCGCCATGCTGCATATTCCGGGGTAGTAAAAATTTTCCCGATATCGCGCGGGTTGCTCAGCTCCCGCCATTTGTTCATCTGCATCAGCGAAGGTGCTGCAGCAGCGATAAAAGGGCAGTGCGCCGCTGCCGAAACTTTCGCTATTTCAGTGAGCAGCGAAACACTCAGCGGGCTGTGGTCGAACTGGTAGTCTCCAATCAGACAGCCAAAAGGTTCACCACCAAACTGGCCATATTCATGCTCATAGATTTGTTTGAAAATCGGACTTTGATCCCAGGCTGTACCGCGATAGCGCCGTAGGGTGCGCATGAGCTCGTCCTGAGTGATATTCAGTACACGAATTTTCAACGTTTCTGTAGTGATGGTGTTATCTACAAGATAACTTAGCCCGTTCCATGCTGACTCCAGCTTTTGGAAAGAGGGATGATGAATAATCAGATTCATCTGCTCGGACATTTTTTCATCAATATTCGCAATAAGAGATTCGATTGTGAAAATAACGTCCTTATTCACTTTCACTTTATGGCGATTAGTAAAATCTGCCAGTGTACCGATCGCCGTGCGGACCGCCGCCGACGCTTCCATCGTCCTCGGCCGAAAGCTGCTTTTTAATAACGCATCCAGTTCATCTTTCTCACCTGTGGGTTCATCAAAAAGCAGTGGTTCTTCGTTATATTGCGGGTCGGTCTGAGTTTCTATTTCACTCATTGTCCTTCTCCCCCATGATGTGGTTGATCTTCCGATTCAATATTTCTGATGCTTTCTTCCCCTTCTCTGACCAGCCTCTGAAGGAAATCAGGCTGCTCAAGCAATTTTCTCACCACCTCTTCTGCACTGGACTTACCATCCATATAGGTAATGAGCTGGGCCAGATGCTCACGCGCTTCCAGCAGGGCCGCCATTTGTGGAATACGTCTCGCCAGCTCGCCGGGTAGAAAGTCATCCATCGATTCAAATTCCAGATCGATATCCAGCAGGTCATCCCCTTCGCTGAGGGTATTTTCCACAAAAAATTGCAGATGTGGTCTGATTGCCCTCATACGATCGTTAAAGTTATCCTGATCGAATGTCAGGAACTTGCGTTCATCAACCGGAGGCAGATCGCTCTGACGATCTCCTGAAAGATCTGACATTACTCCGGTAACGAAAGGCAATTCGACTTTTTTTTGCGAACCATAAAGCTCTACGTCATATTCAATTTGTACACGGGGTGCATTATATTTTCCGATAAATTTCTGAGAACTTTCCTTTGCCATCCTGATCTCCTTTTTCAGATTTTATTTTCCAGTAAACTGCTGTAACGTTGTCAGGGCATCAGGAAGCATATCTTCAACGATAGCCGCAAAATCCATCCCTATCATTTTTTGCGATCGCCTGATTAAAATAGGGGCAGGATGGCTTGGCTCATATTTTTCAAAATAGTCGAGAACCATATCTAACGTCAGAGCCAAATCCTGACGATTTTTTATAACCTTACCGATTGCAACTTCCTCTGATTTTTCAAAATTCTCTATGGATTTATTTTCTTCACCTTCATTTTTTTCATTTAGCGATGAAATATAATTAGAAACATCTTTAATCCAATATAAAAGTTGGCTGCAATCCAGCTGATATCCGCTGCTATTAGAATTTGCTCTTTGGACAATACTTTTCAACAAGTTCATGGTTTGAAAAAGCTGTTCAGCCAGTGTGGGTAACTGAACTGTTTGATACCAGTCGTTAGCCTGAGAAATAGCTGAAACTATTTGCGAAAAATGCAACGCGTGTTGCTCATCGCCGCGATCGACTAATGAGAGAAGTTCTAGTTTTACCGGTACTTCTGGGCTAAGCATACTACTTTTATACTGTGACAGACACTGTACCGTGGACAGCCAGCTCAGAACGGCAGCCAGTGCGTCATCGTAGGCGTAGCCGGGCCCCAGCGCTTTTTTTTCCGCATCCGATAAAGAAATATCAGAAAGAAAACGGTCTATTTTCACCAGGCTTTCATATAAAGCAGAGCAGCCATTGGTATGCATACTCGCCCTGAGAAGCCATATCTCTACTCTCAAATTGAATTTTTTATTTAGTAACTCTATACAGTTTGCCTTTATTTCCCCCCAGTTAATCGATTCGACTGTTGTTATACCTTCCAGCGGATCGTTACCTGAATCTATTTTTTCTAAAGAATATTCAACATCGATATACAAAGGGTCGAGTTCAATTTCTTCCATGAAATCGCCCGCCGGGTACAATAAATCATCCATGATTAACCCTCTAAAAAATAAGCTAAAAAATACTACCAATTACCTTATTTAAATATTAATTCCACAATAAGGACGTGGCTTACATTGCGACAATAAATATGTAATATCCAATTGTTTAAAAAGATTAATAATTGCCATTGTGATAGATATTGACTATCAAATTTTGCTTTTTGATCGGTTTCTTTGATAAGTTGTTTTAACAGTTACTTATTTTTATTTTTTAAAATAACCATTGGTTAATATATATTTTAAAAAAAATAATATTTATTAATAAGAAAGTTCCCACTTAGAATGTGTAAAATCTATGCGTGTTAGTTTAAATATTGAATTAATTAAAAGTTTTAAAGTTTAAAGTTTAAAAAAAGCACCAATAAAAGGAAAACAAACATCATTTGTGTTATGGGTTTGATTAACAAAGCTAAATTTGCAAAGAGGTCTTACCAGTTTATTTGTTAATCCCCAGCAAATATCTGGTTTTCTCAATGAGAAAACCAGATTAGTCAAATTTAGGATAAGCTCCTGGTGTTGTTCTGGAGGATTTTCTGAGGATGTTCCTGGAGATAAGATGGTAGTCTTAATTATTTCTGTAGTCCTGGCTGTAAGGATAAGGTTTTTAATTGCACGCTTTAATTATTCTAAATATATAAGATATTCTAATGTATCTGTGGTTGTAGTAACAACATAGCTGGACTGAATTCTATAGTAAAACCCGATGTGAAAAATTATTTTTATATACCGATTGAAACAGTGCCGACGGAATGCAACAACAGGAATGAAGAGGGATAACTCATCAAAAGCGTAATAAACCTATCGTATAAAAACTATTAATATCAGCATCTTATGTAGATGGAGAAAAGGGAGATAGAAGGGGGAACATTAAGCCAAAGGGAGCTTATCCTCGCAAAGGACTGCATCAATCATGCTGATGTGGGAAATAAAATACGTTGTTTTTTTAGGTCCTCGATACATGTTTGTGGACTGTCATTTCTCATTCGCAAGTTACCCTGGTCAGAGAAATAAACCTGCTCAACCTTGATTTGGTGGCACAAGCGGCGCGTTCCCTGAACTTTCACCTTTCTTGTCTGGCAGATTATGACTTCTGTCTTGCGTAAAATATAAGACAGCTGAAATGATGCCCGGCGCTCGGTGATAGCAAAGACAGTAGAAACTTGTTTATGCCCAATCCAGGTTTTCTGCATCAGCCCCCACAATGCAATCAGGACATACAAAGGTTGATCGGCGTGCTCACTCAATTCGGCGGGAATGCGACCACCGTCATGATTACTCTGTTTTACAACTTTTGCTGTCCCATTAAGCTGAGAAGTAACGTTTTTGACTTTACTCATAATCATGCTGTCCCTGTATGATAAGAAATGTCTTATGCTGATGAGAATTAATGTTTTTTCTCATGTGCAAACGGTAAAAATGGGCAAAGAGTCTTTGCCCAACCCGCAGTGATACAGAAAAAATAACTATGTGTGGCTAGGAAATATTTCCCCATTGCGATTAGCAATGGGGAGAGGTTTTACCAGGAGTAATTCACACCTACGTTTGCCTGCCATGGGCGCTCAAGATTATCCCCGGTGGTATAGTTAAAACTGGCATAACCACCAACGTTCTTCATCAGTTGAACTTCTGCACCGCCGCCAATTTGGAATGCAGCGCCATCGATGCTGTTATTCATAATAACGTTATTCAGCTTCATTTCATTGCTATCAGCAAATTCATTAAGAGCTGCCAAATGCAGATAAGGTTTGATATAACCTTGATTCAGATCGAATGTATAACCAACATCAGTACCGATTTCACCTACCACTGATTTGAAATCATCGCCATTGACAACCATGCCGTTATTCATGGTGTAGTGCGCGCCGTCAATGGCACGGCCGGTTGCTTTGACGTACGGTTCAGCAAAGTAACCGCTTTCTTCCCAGGTGTAACCCAGTTTCATACCCAAGCCGTAGCCATTGGTAGAGAAATCAGAGCGTGAACGCTGCCCATCCAGAGTTCGTGCGTCGCCACTGTTGCTGAAATGGTTATACTGCGCAGACGTATCAACAAAGACGCCATTTTCGAAGCGGCGAGACAGATAGAACTGTGCGCCGTAGCTATCCAGGTCGCCACTGCTGTTCATCACATTAAGGTCAGAACGCGCTGACGAGAACGCCAAACCGGCTAACCAGCTACCGCCGTTTTTCGCATCGAACAGGTTATCAACGCCCAGCATAACGCCGTTAGTATCTAACTTAAATCCCGCGCCGGCTGATGTCGTATTGTGATTTTTTCCACCGAAGTAAGAGATCCATACACCACCGTCATCCCTGGCGTGGCGTGAAGCATTCATATGTAGGTTGAGTGCATCAGACTCCATGCTGGCAATATTCACCTGCGCCGCAGCCATGCTGAGTGCCGTTGCAGCGCTGTTTGACAGATGGCCGTTGTTTTTAAAATAGACGTTACGTTCGTCATGCACTTTGTCATTCAGGATATCCTGAACGTCATACTGGTAAACACCCAGCTCGGTACGGCCCGTGAAATGCGCGTCACTACCTTTATCCAGATAATTAACGAAGCTGTGAGGATTTACGCCATTAACGCGGTCACGATCGGCAACGTAGCCGCCTTTGACGTACGGTTCTACGCCAGAGTTAGCGATTTCAAGGCGATATTCGCCTTTCGCTGTCCCCTTGACCTGCACTGAACCATAAGTGTAATCACCCCCCAGGTTGAGCAGTGGTTCAGCCACGGCTTTACCGACGGTAATTACCGATGTCTGATAATGGCCTGCGCTGTCCTTGTCCTGGTTCAAATTACCATGAACAACAACGCGTGCAGAGCCCAGGTCTTCATAGCGGCCGCGATCGCCCAGGGTTGGGGTATCGTCTGCCAGATTGATTAAGTTCAAAGTGGAGGCAGACAGATTCATATCGTGTACGTCGCTGATCGCCAGGCCACCGTCAGCTGTCGCAGCAGCGTTCCACACCGCACCGTTTTTAACGTTGATGTCCGGGTTCCATGAAGAAACCAGGCTACCGTCAGGGCGAGTTACGTTGGTGATGCCCCCGACTTTACCGTTCAGCGTGCTGTGATTCAGGTTGACGTTGATCGGTGTCCAGGCGTTGTTGGTATTCGCCAAAATGGTATTGCTAACGCTGCTGACGGCATTGTTATAGATAGAGGTCGCGGACAGTGAGGCATCGATCGCACCCTGGCCCAGAATCACCGGTGCATTAGCATCGGTTACATCGGTCAGTTGCACAACGTAGCCAGTAGTACCACGAGCGGTGATATCGCCATTCAGTACCGTATTATTGGTCAGATTTAGCGTCGTGCCGTTATGTTCACGATCCATTACCTGCGGATTAGTAATGCTGGCACCGCTTGCCACGTAATCACCGGTCTTTGTATCGCGTACCACGGTGACGTTGATGGTTGGGACATAACCGTCATGAGTCAGATTGACGTTGCCATTTAACGTTGAGTGGTTCACATCCACACGGTTAGCGTGACCGGACATGTTCAGAGCGGAACCGGCATTGTTTACCCCGGCGGTCAACGTCGAGTTATTGGCCACCGACACGAACAAACCGGAACCGGAGATGGTCACTGCGGTTGATTTGCTATCGGCATTACGGCTGTAGTTGCCGTTATTTTTATGGCTACCGTCATAATTATCGTCTTCACGAACGGCAGCAATGTTTTTAGCCGTAATCTGGACATTGTCTAAAATAACGTTTGGTGTTTTCGCCACCTGGTGGGTCAGCGTTTGATTGGCAGCAATATGATTACCTTTGCCATCAACCGCATAATTCACGCTGCTGCTGTTAATACTTAATCCGGTTGCGGAAGGACGCTTGGTATAGACATGCTCTTCACCGGATACATTTCCTGATGGATTAACCGGTACGGAATCCGAATTGAGCGTGTTATCGATAGTGGTGTTTTTAATAACCAGGACATCACGAGTGCGATCCTGCGTGGTATTTTCCTGTAAGTTACCATCAACAGAAACGGCTGCCACGCTCTGATTCAGGCTTTTCACCTGAGAGTAAATAGCCGCATTTTGCAGACCGAAAACACCGCCGGTACGTTCTACAGGTGCAATGTAAACATCCGAGTTCTGATCAAGAATAATTGCTTTGCTAACGGTTAATGGGATTTTATTCCCGGCAGTATCAAGGACAAAGGTACCGTCAGATTTTTTCTGATATTGAATAGCGCCGCTGGCATCACGCTGATATAGCGTAACGGTTTGCAATTTTTGATAGCGGTTATTTGCCGTGCCCATTTTCAGGCCATCAACCATCCCGACCGGCACCGAATAACCTTTAGCGGCAGTTGCTTTAGCCAGACGCTCACCATGAACGGCACGCTGATAATCTTCGAAAATAATGTAGTTAGCATCGCCGGGCAGGCTGGGAATGCTGGCATTAAGGTATTCTTTGTAGCCGGTACTGTTTACCAGAGCATTGAAGCCTTGAGTATCGGTATTAATGGCAACCCAATCACTTCCGGTCACGGTGTTATTTATAACAGGCAGGTCACTGCCGCCAATAAATACGGCTCCACCGCCGGTATATTGGCCCTGAGCATCATGGCTGAGTGCTGCCTTGTCTTTTACTGCGATGGACGATGACACGGTTGCGGCAAATGCTGGGGCGCTAAGGCTGACGATGACCGAGGCCGCCAGAACACTTAGCTTAAAACTGTTTTTTTTCATCACTGCAATTCCTTTTATAATAAACAATTAAACAGTTCGCCTCACTGGCTCCTGTTTTACTTCATTAATCTTTAAGCATAAAATCTCACGCCAGAAATAAATGAAATTATCTCAGCGAAAACTAATTACAGAATTAGCTTAGAAGAAAATAGAATCCTTTAAATCATCCTCCATGAAAATTAACGTAATATTACAAATCTTGTCGATTGCAGCTAATAAGTGTAAAGCAAAAAATAATTATCATCTTGATAAGAATCTCTTATCGATATGGTGAGGGAATATGAATGATAAAATCAACCTAAAAATCACTCATTAATAATTTTGTATGAAAATGATATTAAAGTCTCAATATTATAGTTTAATAAAATTAAATATCGAATTGGTGTTAATTTAACGGTTTATTTGTTGTTATCGAAGGTAAATGCGCTCGGTGTTATGAGGTTACGACAATCTGATGATCGGTAATAAAGCAGTGAAGGCGTCGTTTTTTCAACGGCAAGGGTATTTTTTCGCAGGGAAAGAGGTAGAAAATATCGGAAGTTACTCACTCTCCAACGTCAGAATATGCTCTGAAAATATTGGAAGTTCAGTTCCAGCGTGGTTCCAATTGCGCGTTCACGAAGCGTAATTGGTGTATTTCTGTCATTTGAACTGATACTCAAACTGTGATCGTTATCAAATAAATTCTGCACATATAACGTTGCACGACCATATTTAAAGGTATAGGCCAGCTGCGCATTAGAAACCCAGTACGGCGATATGCGGCCGCGGTTATCATTATCATAAGCTGAGTAATAAGAACCGCTAAACTTCACGTTACCACTCAGTTCAACGCCCGGTATCAGCATATACTTCGCTCCCACATTAGCCGTATAGCCCGGCGCTCGCGGCAGAATGTTGTCTTCATTGGTACTGCCGTTAAACTCTCTGATCTTGGTTTGCAGCAGGCCCACAGACGTATTCATTTCGAAATCGAGCGTTGGCTTCCAGATAGCGCCAAACTCTGCACCGTAGGTCACCACTTTATCGGCATTATCGATGATCGATGAACCTGATGACAGCGTGTAGGGTAGCTGCATATTTTTGTAATCGTTATAGAAAACGTTACTGGTCAGATCGAGGTCGGCCGCATCAATATGGTGGCGGGTATACAGCTCATAGTTCCAGACATATTCCGGATCGTAGGTGTAGGTTACAACCGGCGTGGCGAAGGTGATACCCGCACCGCCAGCATTATAGCCTCGGGCGATTTTCGCACCAAAAGTCTGGCCCTCAATCGGCTTCCACGTCACGTCCAGCTTCGGCAGGAACACGTTGTAGGTTTATCGAAATTCACCGCAGAGGCACCACCGCTGCCAACGCGACGGCGACGCTCACGTTCCAGACGGCTGGAGGCGGTAATATCAACCTGCGCGAGCTGTCGCCGGATACCCGCATTACGCCGGACATACTGCCACCGCAGGGTAAAGTATTCAGCCAGACTCACGCCAATCTGCTACGACGGTTGATCGAGCGCGAGCAGCCGCTGCTGCGCGACCTGATGACGCGGCCGGAGGTGGTTGGTTCCACCTACTGGCAGGTTATCGGCACGGTGGAAGATGCGGTACGTGAAATCCGTGAACGCTTCGAGGCCGGTGCGCTGGACGGTATTATCGCCATTCCGGGCGGTTCGCCGGGCTGCATGGATCTCACCTTTAACCAGCTGATGTCGCGCCTGAGTGAAGAAGGCCTGCTGCGCCGCGAATATTTATCCACAACGCTGGCCGGGCACCTCGGGGTGCGCTGAGTCTTATCGGGCTGTCGCTTCCCGGCGGCCCGTTTTCTGTCGCACAAACGTCACTAATCAGCAATAAAAATGTCATTCCGCCCGGCGAGGATAGGACTCTTATTTATTGCCTGGATCTGCTGTACGATGTCCCTTAAAACGCTGCAAAATCCGCTTTCCCAGCCGCAGCGGCGGGCGCTGGGCGAGGCCGGAATTCTATACCAGCCCCCAGCCTTACGCTCGCCGACACCGGTCGGCAGCACACTGCGATTTGGCTTGATTGCCGATCCCCAATACGCAGACGCCGATCCCGATGTGGAAAATAACCTCTATTACCGCCACGGCCTGCACAAGCTTTCGTCGGCGATTAGCACGCTGAACGATCTGTCGCTCGATTTTGTTGCCACGCTGGGCGACCTGGTCGATCGCTACTGGTCAAGCTACAGCGAGCTGTTGCCGCGCTATGATGCCCTGCACCATCCGCATGTCGCGGTGATCGGCAATCATGATGCGCAGGTGATTTCCGAGCATCTGGCCGCGCATACTCCGCCGCTGGGCCTGCCAAAAAGCTATTATCATTTCCGCCTCAGCGGCTATCGCTTTCTGGTGATCGACGGTAACGATATCAGCCTCTACTGTAATGCGGGCAACGGTGACGACCTGCAGCAGGCACGCGAACAGCTTGATGAACTGATTGCACAACAGCAGCCGCAGGCCCAGCGCTGGAACGGTGCGATCGGCGAGAAGCAGCTGGCGTGGATTGAACAGAATCTGCAACAGGCGCAGGCGCTGGGGGAAACGGTCATCGTGTTTGGCCACTATCCGCTGGCACCGCTGAAAAAACACATTCTGTGGAATGGTGAAGCGGTGGCAGATCTGCTGTACCGCTATCAGGTCCGTGCTTACTTTGCCGGTCATGACCATCGTGGCGGTTACTACCGGCGTGGAAATACCGATTTTATTACTCTGAAAGGGATGCTCGACGGCCCGGATAACGTGCCTTTTGCCGTTGCCGAACTCAACGGGAAGAGGCTTATCGTCACCGGTTTTGGCGGTGAAATCAGCCGTATCCTGCCACTAAGCCACGGCGATCCGCTGCACGAGGTGGATAGCGAGAGCCGTCTGTAAAATCCGGGTCAATTATGTGATAGCCTGTCACGAACTTAACCCGGGATATTATCGTCATGAAAGAATTACCGCCTGCCGTGCAGCCGCTGATGGCCGGTTCCCGTGAAGGATTACAGGCCCGCATCGCGGAAGATCTCGCACTGCTGCTGCGGGTGTTGGAAATTTACGATCGACGTACCGTTGCCGAGCATTTGCAGTCGGTCGGCGGCAGCGGCTGGACGCGTGAGTCGGTGAGCCGCTGGATAAGCGGAAAGTCCGCACCACAGGTATTAACCGCAGCGGAAGTCAGCGCGCTTGAAGCGATGCTGCCGCAGCCACCGTCGCATCATCCCCACTATCCGTTTCGCTTTATCGATCTCTTCGCCGGGATCGGCGGCATTCGCAGCGGCTTTGAAGCGATTGGCGGTCAGTGCGTGTTCACCAGCGAGTGGAACCCGTACGCGGTAAGAACCTACCGGGCTAACTGGTTCAACGATGAGCATGAGCACACGTTTAATACCGATATCCGCAAGGTCACGCTGAGCGACAAACCCGAGGTTGCTGAAGCGGAAGCTTATGCTCATATCGATCATCAGATCCCGCAGCACGACGTGCTGCTGGCGGGTTTTCCCTGCCAGCCTTTCAGCCTGGCGGGCGTCAGCAAAAAGAACTCCCTCGGCCGTGCGCACGGTTTTGAATGCGATACACAGGGCACGTTGTTCTTCGATGTGGCGCGGATTATCGCCGTCAAAAAACCGGCAATCTTCGTGCTGGAGAACGTAAAAAACCTGAAAAGCCACGATAAAGGCAAAACGTTTCGCGTGATCATGCAAACGCTGGATGAGCTGGGCTATGATGTCGCTGACGCTGATGTTAACGGTACGAGCGATCCCAAAATTATCGACGGCAAACATTTTCTACCCCAGCATCGCGAGCGTATTGTGCTGGTGGGATTCCGCCGCGATCTCGGGCTGGCAAAAGACTTTACCCTGCGTGATATTGCGAAATTTTATCCGCCGCAGCGCCCTGCCTTCGCCGACCTGCTGGATAAGCAGGTTGAGAGCAAATATATCCTGACGGTAAAACTGTGGGAGTATCTCTACAACTATGCGAAGAAGCACCAGGCAAAAGGCAACGGTTTTGGCTACGGACTGGTGTCACCTGCCGATCGTCAGGTGGTATCACGCACTCTTTCCGCGCGTTACCACAAAGATGGCTCTGAGATCCTGATCGACCGGGGATGGGATAAAGCGCTGGGCGAGAAATCGTTCCATGATGCGGCCAACCTTGAACACCGGCCGCGCAGGTTAACGCCGCGTGAGTGTGCCCGTCTGATGGGCTTCGAAAAGCCGGGCGAAAAGACGTTTCGTATTCCGGTGTCGGATACCCAGTCCTACCGCCAGTTTGGTAATTCGGTGGTGGTGCCTGCCTTTGCCGCCGTGGCCCGACTGCTGGAGCCGGTGATTTTGCAGGCGGTTCAGAAAACCCGTGCTGCCGAGAATGCGGCAGGCTAATACGGCCTGAAAACGGATCTGTAACGGCGCGGAAAGCGGATATGTCCCCTTTCCGACCACGTTCTTATCTCTCCGCCGTTTTTTGACGTTACTCCTTCCGCGGCGACGGCACTTCCTGCCAGGTAAGGTAGTTGCGCTGAATGGCAATCTGGTCGGCGATATATTTGGCATCGTGCCATACGCCCCAGATAAATGATGAACCGCGCCTGGAGAGCCACGGTAAACCGAGGAAATAAACTCCGGGTTCTGATGATACGCCGCGCTGATGCTGAGGTTTGCCCTGTGCATCAAAGGCATTAACGTTCAGCCAGCGATAATCCGAGGTAAAGCCCGTCGCCCAGATAATCGTAGTGATGTTATGTTCGGCCAGATTCAGCTGTAGCTCCGGTGAGGTCATACAGGCAGGCGCCGGACGAATGACTCGCGCCTGCGGCTCTTCCGGCAAATCCTGACCGTTGCGTGTGACCCATTCATCGGCAGCATCGAGCAGGGAAAGATAGTTCTCATCCCCGCGTACGATGTTCTGCGCCAGGTCGTTTTCAAATTCCGCCACACCGTTGGCAAAACGCTTCGTGCGGCCAACCAGTCTGACACCTTCCTCCGCCAGCTTGCGGAAATCAACCGTATGGCCGCCGTTTGCGCCGCTGACGGCGATCGTCACATGTTCTTTGCCCGGCTCTGTGGTCGCTTTATCCCACAGGCCAAGCACCCCTAACCACCAACAAAAATCGCGCCCGCGATAGCTGCGCGGCGGCCGGTCGTGCGGACCAACGGAAAGATAGACGTCTTTCCCGGCGCGATTCAGTTCCTCGGCGATCTGCACACCGGATGAACCTGCGCCTACGATCATCACCGCCCCGGCGGGAAGCTGAGCGGGATTACGATAGTGTGCCGAATGCAGCTGCGTCAGTTCTGCCGTTTGCGGCACAATAGCCGGAATGACCGGGCACTGGAACGGGCCGGTAGCCACCACCAGATGGCGGGCTTCAAACACGCCGACGGAGGTTTCTACACGAAAGCCGGGCTTGCCAATGTTGCGATCGACCCGCCGCACCTCTACACCGGTGCGAATGGGTGCATTGAAGCGGCTGGCGTAGGCTTCCATATAGTCTGCCACGCGCTCTTTAGGTACAAAGCCATCAGGACTGATACCGGAAAACTCCATGCCGGGAAAGCGGTCGTGCCAGGCTGGGCCATTGGCTACCAGTGAATCCCATCGCCCGGTACGCCAGGCTTCAGCAATACGATTTTTTTCTAACACAATGTGGGGGATGTCCAGCCGCGTCAGGTGTTCGCTCATTGCCACACCTGCCTGACCGGCACCGACAACCAGCGTATCAATGAAGGTTATTTCTGGCGTCATCTCTCTATCCTCAGGCTTATTGAATCGTCAAATGCAGCCTAGGGAGCGAATCAGATACGGTAAAATATTATTAAGTTCATCACTGACGATAAATTAACGATTCAGACGGCGGCGGTGAGTGCTCGCGCAATGTTATCTATATATCTCAGTTGTTAAATTTTCGTTAAATCAACACTGGTTTGCCCTGCGAAGTTTTTTCATTCTCTCTGACCATAAACTTACTAATTTACCCGTCGAAAAAAGAGTGCGCATTATCGCCTCAATAAAAAACGATGCGTCAACGCCTCGAAACCCCTGCACTTTCTGACATTGGAGCCTGCTATGTCGCCAACAGAAACTTCGCCCCCGCTGATTGAGAAACACACTATTGGCTATGTTCCCCCGGCCGATCGTCACGGTAAAACCCGCGATCTGTTTACCCTGTGGTTTGGCGGAAATATCGCCCCGCTGCCGATCGTCACCGGTGCACTGGCCGTTCAGCTGTTTCATCTGAACTTGCTGTGGGGTGTGGTGGCCATTCTGGTCGGCCATCTGGCCGGCGGCGCGTTGATGGCACTGCACTCCGCGCAGGGGCCGCAGATGGGTATTCCGCAAATGATTCAGAGCCGCGCGCAGTTCGGCTCGCTGGGTTCTTTGCTGGTGGTGGCGATTGCCGGGGTGATGTATGTCGGTTTTTTTACCTCGAATATCGTCCTGGCCGGTGAGTCTCTGCACGGTATCGCTCCCGGCGTACCGCTACCGGTCGGGATTGTGATCGGAGCCGTGGGTTCCGGGATAATCGGCATTATTGGCTACCGGTTTATCCACGTGCTGAACCGCATCGGGACCTGGGTGCTGGGGATCGGTATCGTGCTGGGTTTCGGCTACATCTTTAGCCATATCCATACGGCGGATTTCCTGACGCGCGGTGGATTCTCCCTCTATGGCTGGCTGGCAACGGTATCGCTGGCGGCGCTGTGGCAGATCGCCTTTGCCCCCTATGTTTCCGATTATTCCCGCTATTTGCCGGAGGATGTTTCCGTGGCAGGCACCTTCTGGGCGACTTACTGGGGAACGACGCTCGGCTCCAGCCTGTCATTCATCTTTGGTGCCGTGGCGGTACTGGCGACCCCGCCGGGCCTGCAAACCATGGAAGCCGTCAGAGCAGCCACCGGTGCGATTGGACCCCTGATGCTGGTGCTTTTTTTGCTGAGCGTGATCAGCCATAACGCCCTTAACCTGTACGGCGCGGTGATGTCGTTAATTACTCTGGTGCAAACCTTTTTCTGGCGCTGGATACCCGGCAGTAAAAGCCGTGCAGTGCTGTCGGCTATCGCCCTCGTGATCTGCTCCGTGGCGGCGATCTTTGCCTCGGCGGATTTCATCAGCCACTTTGTGGATCTGGTGCTGGCGCTGCTGGTGGTGCTGGTGCCCTGGACTGCGATCAATCTGATCGATTTTTATGCCATCCACAAGGGCAACTATGACATCAGCTCTATTTTTCAGGTAGATGGCGGGATTTATGGCCGCTACAACCCGCAGGCGCTGCTGGCTTACGGCATCGGCATTGTGGTGCAGATCCCCTTTATGAATACACCGCTCTATGTTGGCCCCGTTTCCGCGTGGATTAACGGCGCAGATCTCTCCTGGCTGGTCGGCCTGCTGGTGACTTCACCGCTTTATTACTGGCTGGCCAGCCGCAACAGTGCGTATCGCCGCAGGCAGCAGAGCTACTGCCGACCAGTCTGATTTTTCTACTGGCCGCTTTATGCGGCCTCACTAACCCGTTTTACAGGAGTTAAGAGATGAGTAAACCGACGCATACCCGCATTCGCATGTTTAATACTAAAGCCACCTACCCGAATCAGAGCCTGGATAACGATCTGTGCCAGGCAGTGCGGGCAGGGAACACCATTTACGTGCGTGGCCAGGTCGGTACCGACTTTTCCGGAGCGCTGGTGGGCTTAGGCGATCCGCGTGCGCAGGCAGAGCAGGCGATGAAAAACGTGAAACAGCTGCTGGAAGAGGCGGGAAGCGATCTGTCACATATCGTCAAAACCACTACCTATCTCACCGATCCTCGCTACCGTGAGCCGGTTTATCAGGAAGTGGGAAAATGGCTGAAGGGCGTTTTCCCTATCTCTACCGGGCTGGTGGTGTCTGCGCTGGCGCAGCCGCAGTGGTTGATGGAAATTGATGTGATTGCCGTAATCCCGAACGAGGAGGCGCTGT
The DNA here is from genome assembly GCF_059420805.1 of Erwinia sp. GW821-FHT03D09. NCBI lineage: Bacteria > Pseudomonadati > Pseudomonadota > Gammaproteobacteria > Enterobacterales > Erwiniaceae > Erwinia > Erwinia sp. GW821-FHT03D09. The sequence continues at coordinate 8,854 of NZ_JBWKUK010000013.1, read as the reverse complement.
GACCTTTTCAATCGCCGCCCGCTGTAGTGAAACCGGGCAGTTTGGCATTGCCGTCAGTTCCTCCAGCATGGCGGTCGGCGCGCGCTGCCCGTGGGTACTTAGCGGTGTCGGTGCGGTATCCAGCCAGAATATCACCCTGCCCGCTCTGGGGCCGGAAATCCTTGCGGCCCTGGATCAGGGGGCGACCGTGCCGGGAGCGTTAGATGCCGTGCTGGCTCGTGACGAACACCGTCAGTATCGCCAGGTGACGGTCATTGGCCGTGATGGCCGAACCGCCTTCTTTAGCGGCAGTCACACGCTGGGGGTACATGATGCGGTTCAGGGGAAAGAGTGCGTGGCGGCGGGAAATATGCTGGCAGGGAAACAGGTGATCGTCGCTATGGTCAGCGCCTTTGAGGGTAGTCATGGCCCGTTGGCAGAACGCCTGATCCTTGCGATGGAAGCGGGGCTGGCACAGGGAGGAGAAGCCGGGCCGGTGCATTCCGCCGCGCTGAAAGTGGTGGGCGATCACAGTTGGCCGTTAATCGATCTCAGAGTTGACTGGGCGGATGCTGCACCATTGGCCCGGCTGAACGATCTCTGGCGCGCCTGGCAACCTCAGGCGCAGGACTATCTGACACGAGCACTCGATCCGCGCAAAGCTCCCGGCTATGGGGTTCCCGGCGATGAGTAGCCCGGTACGCGATTTACTGGCGCAGCTGCTGGCGTTTGATACCACCAGCCGTGAATCCAATCTTGCGCTGATTCACTTTGTTCAGGGCTGGCTGGCGGAGCACGGCGTTACGTCCCGGCTGCTGCATAATGACAGCGGAAGCAAGGCGAATCTGTACGCGATGATCGGCCCCGATTTAGCGGGTGGCGTGATGCTCTCCGGCCATACCGATGTGGTGCCGGTCGATGGTCAGACGTGGAGCGTGCCACCGTTTGCTTTGACGGAGCAGGACGGTCGCTACTACGGGCGCGGCAGTACCGATATGAAGGGATTTCTCGCCTGCGTGCTGGCCTCGGTACCGGCGTTTGTCGCGGAGCCGCTGCACCTGCCGCTGCACCTGGCGTTCTCCTACGATGAAGAGGTCGGCTGTCTGGGCGTGCGCAGCCTGACGGACCTGCTGGCTGATGCGGCCAGTAAACCGGCGCTGTGCATTATTGGCGAACCCACGGAAATGCGCCCGATTTACGGCCATAAGGGTAAAATCGCGATGCGCTGCGACGTGCGCGGTCACGCCTGTCATTCCGCCTATGCGCCGCAGGGGGTGAATGCGATTGAGTATGCTACCCGGCTGATTACCCGGTTGATGGATGAGGGTGACCTGCTGGCTGAGGCGCAGGACAGCCGTTTCGATCCGGCTTTCAGCACGCTGCAGGTTGGCACGATTTCCGGCGGTACTGCGTTAAATATCGTGCCGCAGTCCTGCCAGTTTGACTTTGAAATCCGCCATCTGCCCGATGCTCCGACAGGCGCGGTGATTGAGCGGATCGAGCAATATGCACAGTGCGAGCTGCTACCCGCTATGCGGCAAAAAACCGACGGTTGTAGCATCACCTTTCAGCCGCTCAGTCAGTACCCTGGTCTGCTGACCGATCCCACGTGTCGGTTCGCCAGCCTGCTGGCCGAATGGTGCGGCAGCGACCGTTTCGGCACCGTTGCTTTTGGCACGGAAGGCGGATTATTTCATCAGGCAGGTATGACTACGCTGGTTTGCGGTCCGGGTAGTATGGAACAGGGGCATAAACCGGATGAGTTCATCAGCGTGGAACAGATCGATGCCTGTATGAAAATGCTGGGTAATCTGACCCAATGGCTGCGCGCCTGAGCGGCGCGCAGGCCTATTTTACAGCATGTCCGGAAGCTCGGTTTTGCAGTACTCCACGAACAGCCCGGCGGGCTTGGTCAGCCGATCGCCAGCCAGCCAGACGGCGGCCAGCCCGGAACCCTCCACCTCATCTTTCAGCTCCACCATGGCCAGCGGCTTCCCGTCGTAGCTGAACTTTCCGCTCGGGCGGGTTACCAGCACGGCAAAACCAAAACCGTAGCCAACCATACCGCGCACCATCTCAATCGACGGTGAGCTGAAGACGATATCCGGCGTGATGCCCGCGCGGGTGAACAAGCTGATAAAGTAGTTACGGCTGGGCTGCACATCCAGCAGGATCATCGGTTCATGCGCCAGTTCAGACAGGGAAACCGCACTCTGCTGCGCCAGTCGGTGCTCCGCAGGTAGCAAAATGTACGGTTTTCTAGGTGTGACTAGCGGCTCCACGGTCAGGCTATTGTCGAGATCGTGCTGATAGAGCAGCGCCACGTCGAAGCGGCCTGCGGCCAGCCCCTGCAGGAGTTCATGTTGCTCGCCGTCGCGGATCATAATCTCCACGCCGGGATACAGTGCCTTAAAGCCGTGGATCAGCTTAGGAAGAATCAGCGGGGCGACCGTTTCAAAGCAGCCGATATCGATTTTACCCGCCACAATGTCCGTATCGGCCAGCGCATTTTGCTCAAATTCGTGGGCCATTCGCAGCAGCCTGACCGCCTTACGATGAAAACGGGTACCGGAAGGCGTTAGCGACACGCCCTGTGCATGATGGCGAATAAAAAGCTGTACGCCGAAGCTCTCTTCCAGAATCTTTATTGCCGTTGAGATCGACGGCTGTGCGATAAATAACTTACGGGAAGCTTCCGCCACGCTGCCACATTCCACCGTCGTGACGAAATACTTCAGCTGACGCAATGTGTAGTTTGCCATAAACCATCCTTATTCGTTCTCAGGATCATATCCGGCAAAATGGCGGCGATAAAGCGTTTATCTGTGTTGAACTTCACGAATTTTGCAGTCAGTTTTAGTGGTTTAGCTAAACGTTAACGTTGTCAAGGACAGCGTCTGGCGTTGCGATAACGCTGGCATTGCTGTTAGCTGATAAGCGGACAACATTATGCTCAGGATCGGGCATTTAACCTGCGCAAAGAGACGACATGAACGCTGAGATAACCCTGCCCCTGCGGCAGCAGAATAGCAATATTCTTCGCCTTGACACCGCTCAGGCGCTGGTGGCCGCGCTGGTGCTTTCCGGCGTGAAGTCGGCCGAACCGGTGGCGCAAAGCAAGCTCGGTGCCGGTGGCCGCCCGCTGGCAGAAATTGTTCGCCAGACGGGTTTTGCCCGCGTGGTGTTTACCGGCGCGGTTGCCTATATGGTGATGAACTTTTTGATGACCGCTGCGCCGCTGGCGATGCATATGCACGGTATCTCGCAGGAGGCCTCAAACCTGGGTATCCAGTGGCACGTGATTGCCATGTGCGCCGGGTTTCTTTGCCGGCGGGCTGATTAGCCGCTTCGGTGCTTCTCGCGTTGCTGCTGCGGGGCTGGTGATTACCGGTTTGTCGGTACTGGCCGGGCTGGCCGGAACGGAGATCGTACATTACTGGGTATCGCTGGTGCCGGTGATAGTGGCGCTGCTGACGCTGATATCGATAAAAAAGCGCGGATAACCAGGAAAATACGGCTAACCACTCAGGTGCAGGCCGACAGGTAAGCAATGCAGGCAACCGCTCAGCAGCGGACAGGCTGAGCGCCTGGCCGCTGGCGAACGTGAGCGTTACCAGATGCCCACGATTTTCATCCACGCGCCGCCGGCCAGCAGCCAGATAGCGATGGAAACGAGCGACACCAGGAAGCTGACACCCCACCACTGGCCGGTAGAGTTATATCCTGAACCGAACAGCGCCGGGCCGGGTCCGCCGGAATACTGTGTCAGCCCCATCGACAGATTCGAGGTGTAGCCCAGCGTCAGGGCGGCCAGCAGCGGCGGTACGCCCACCGAAACGGCAACGGCCAGGAAGGCCAGATACATTGCGGAGATATGCGCCATCGCGGAGGCAAAGAAATAGCGCGTATAGAAGTAGACCAGAATCAGCACAAGGAACACCAGCAGCCAGTCAAAGTGGCCGATATAGCCGACGATGCCTTTAGAGATCCAGGCAATCATGCCGTATTTGTTCAGGGCATTGGCCATCATCACCAGCACAGCGAACCAGAACATCGTATCCCACGCCGTTTTCTCTTCAATAATGTTCTTCCACGACATGATATTGGAGAGTAGCAGGATCGCCAGGCCAATAAAGGCCGACAGCGTGGCGGGGATCTGGAAGAAGATATCGCCTGCGGTCCACAGCACGATCAGCAGCACGAAGTCGAACGCCAGAATTTTTTCGGCAAGGGACATCGGCCCCATCTTGCGCAGCTCTTCCCGCGCGATGCCCGGTATTTCCGGCGTCTTTTTCAGTTCAGGCGGATAAATATAATAGAGGCACAGAGGAATAATCAGCAGCGTTAGCAGACCGGGCACGATGGCGCCTAAGAACCAGATCCCCCAGTTAACCTGAATCCCCTGACTGGCGGCCAGCTCGGCAATCAGCGGGTTCCCGGCCATCGCCGTCAGGAACATTGCGCAGATAATGGCATCAATCTGCGACACGCAGATCATCAGGAACGCTCCGGCCTTTCTGGCCGTTGGTCCCGGCTCGGACTGGTACGCCGTGGCAATCGACTGGGTGATGGGGTACATGATGCCGCCGCCGCGCGCCGAGGCGGAAGGAATACCCGGGCCGAGTACCATATCGGAGAGCGCCAGACCGTAAGCCACGCCGAGCATGCTGTGCCCGCATTTCGAGATAAACCACAGCGCGATGCGCTTGCCCAGCCCGGTTTTAATCACCGCGCGGGAGATAAACATCGCAATACCGATCAGCCAGATGGTGCCGTTGGCAAAGCCGGACAGCGCGGCAACCTTGCCGTTGCCGCCGCCGGAGATTGGCGTCAGGCCGGTCATCGCCGAGACGACCAGTGCCACCATGGTTACCGCGCCCATCGGCATCACTTTTAAAATAATCGCCAGAATGGTCGCGGCGAAGACCGCAAACATATGCCACGCAAAAATATCCAGCCCGCTGGGCGGTGGCGTAAACCAAATTAGCAGGCCCACAAAGAGCGTGAAAACACCCTTCCACAGTGGAAATGCCAGTTTTACCTGCACTTGTTCAGTCATCATTATTTCCCTTTATTTTCCCCTATGCCCTTTTTGAACAAAAACAGCTGCCCACGCCTTGATGGATATCAAGGATGGTAATTAATCCATCTTAATTTACTTAATACGCGGGAGATGCGGGTAGAAACGGCCTGTGCGAGGTGGATGAGTGATTTTATATTCGGGTTTATTCAACGGAGAGGAATTAGAAAGAGGGCGTTAAGTTCGGTATCAGCTGAATAAATAATTCAGTCATACGTGTTTTTAATAAAGGTTATGCCACTACCGATTACCCGTTAGCATTTGCGATGACGCTTATCCCGCTGACCATTCAGCTAACTGCGTTTGCCCTCAAGTTTATCCTGCCCCCAGGCGGGAGCAGGATAACGGGGTTTATGCGGCGCTCAGATTCTGCGTTTTATAGCGCTGCAGCTTATACAGCGTGGCTGCCGCTGCGAGCAGTGCCGGAACGCTGAGGAACATCAGGATACTGTCGGCCTGCCATTGTTGAGAGAGCAGCTGTGCACTCATCATGGTGCCTGCCACGCCGCCAAAGCGCCCGACGCCCTGCATCCACGCAATTCCCGTGGCACGGCAGTGGGTCGGATAAAAGGTGGCCGCCAGCGTTTGCAGACCCGACTGCGCGCCGTTCATGGTAATGCCCATCAGGAAGATTAGCCCACCGAACAGCACGATATGGTTGTTCTCGAAGCCGAGCGCCAGTGCAAACAGCATCGTCAGGGCAAAACCGGTCATCACTACCTTGTGAGCCTCCCACCTGTCCATCATCCAGCCCGCCAGCAGAATCCCCGCCGTGCCGCCGAAGGTAAACAGCGAGGTCAGCCAGGCGGATTCCGCCAGGGGATAGCCCATCCCCAGCATCAGCGTCGGCATCCAGCTCAGCAGCACGTAATAGATTACCAGCCCCATAAAATAGGTCATCCACAGCATTAGCGTACCGGCCAGCCACGGCTGACTGAACAGCTGCGCCACGCTGCCTTTTTTGCCAGTGATGCGTTCCTCATCCAGATAAAAATTCGTTACCTGCGCCAGATTCCCGGCGATAAACCGCCGGGCAATCCGCCGGATTTGCACAATATCTTTACCGCGATGGACCAGGAATTTGACCGACTCCGGCAGGAACAGGACCAGTAACACGGTGAGCGCCAGCGGTGCGATTGCTCCGGCCAGCAGCACGCTGTGCCATCCGTAGTTGGGGATCAGCCAGGACGAGATCGCCCCGCCGCCCGCCGCACCCAGCGGAAATCCACAGTACATGGTATTGATTGCCATAGAGCGGCAGCGCTTCGGGGCAAACTCAGAGACCAGCGTAATCGCATTTGGCATCGCTGCGCCCAGCCCGAGTCCGGTCAGAAACCGCCACAGCGTCAGTGTATTGAGCGTCTGCGCATAGGCGGTTCCCAGGCTGGCAAGCCCGAAGAACAGGCAGGAGAAAACCAGCACCTTTTTACGACCCAGCCTGTCCGAGGCCGGTCCGGCGATCAGCGCGCCGATGGAAAGCCCGAGCAGCGCGGCGCTTAATACCGGCCCGAGGTCCTGCCTTTTAATTCCCCAGTCGGCCGACAGCGTAGGGGCGATATAGCCCATCGCCGCCGTGTCGAAGCCGTCGATGGCGAGAATCAGAAACCCCAGGATGATAATCACCCAGTGAAAGCGTGAAACCGGTGCTTCATCAATTGCCTGCTGGATATTCACTTTACCCGAATAAACCATGTAACCCCCGCCGTTGTGATGTTGCCAGTGTCTGTCTTCTGCTCATGTATTTTCCTGTATATACATTTGCAATCGGTGCAAAAAATTGTCAAATCGGCTTAGCGTAAGTGTTAAGTAGTCGTTGTTTTTGGATGAAAAATGGACGGTTGATGAGGTTGGGGTTTTTAAGCGAAAGGCGGGGTCAGTCCAACTATAGGACAGGATCGTCTACCGGGGCGGGGTCAGTCCATGACGAGATCTATCTAAAGCCTCCTGACTTTTAGCCACCTAAAAGAATGGCGACCAAAGTAGTGGCAATTCAGGTCGTTTGCTTTGAGATAAATCACTCGGATGACCAAGGCTTTTTCACTACCAATGTTCATCACATAGCTACGAGTAGTAGAATCCAAGCATAAATTAACGCTTAGAAAAGTTGAGCTCATGAGATTCCACCCTGAAGGACCTTCCATACCCGATATCCTCTTAGAACGCTGTGATACAGGTCGAGTTGTATTCCTTTGTGGCGCAGGGGTTTCGTTGCCTTCAGGGATGCCAAGCTTTGTACAGCTTACCCAGCATGTAATTGAATACTTTGACCCGCCACACGATTCAGAAATCATGGCAGCATTTCGCCCATGGCTACACGATCAATCTTCGGCGAATGTCCCTCTCGATCAAATTTTCAACCTCCTACATCTGGAATATGGCAAGAATGAGGTGAATGCTTTGGTATCAAAGCGTCTGGGAACTGCAAGCACTGACATAGATGTCGGACGTGAGCATGCCCTGATTAAAAGAATTTCCTCAAATCAGAGTGGAGTACCACAGATTGTCACAACGAACTTTGACCGACTGTTCGAGGTTAATCAAGCGCAAGATAATCTAACGCGATATGTGCCGCCAGCTTTCCCAAATCTGAATTTCGGTTCGACAATTGAGGGAATTACATATCTTCACGGCCGTCTGGTCGACGAAAATGCTGTAAACCATCCTTATGTGCTGAGCAGTGCAGACTTTGGACGAGCGTATCTTTCAGAAGGATGGGCGACAAATTTTATTAAGCTTCTTCTGGAACGATACATCGTTGTTTTGGTCGGTTATCAGGCAGAAGACCCACCAGTTAAATACCTCCTTCAAGGTCTCAATCATGATGGTCAGTATGATCGTTCCAGACTTTATGCATTTGATCGCGGCCTTGCCGAGGACATCGAAGCCAAATGGCGTGACAGAGGAGTTACAGCCATAGCCTATTCCGATCATCCGGCCCTTTGGAAAACATTGGAAGCATGGGCTGAACGAGCAGATGATCCACGTCGGTGGCGAGCTTCTATTATCGCTAAAAGCCAGCAAGATCCGAAAGTTCTAGCGCCGTATGAACGTGGTCAACTTGCCCATATACTTCGCACTGCACAAGGTATGAAATTGTTCTCTGAAGCTTTTCCTCTTCCCCATCCCGAGTGGCTTTGTGTAATGGATGCAAATATTCGGTCAGCCAAACAGAAGAAAAGATCCTACGAACTTGATGACAATGATGCAGAGACCTTCGATCCGCAAGAAGCTTATGGGCTTGATGACGATCTGCAAGATATCTCTGACGATGAACGTAAACGTGGAGTGATTAACGATAATCTTCTTGAATGGCGCGACGAAGATGATAATCCGTCAGATTACCATCGCTTAGCTGGATGTTTTGAGGCAATGCCGAAACGATTGGATTATCTCATATCCTGGTTCTGCAAATCTCTTGATAGCCCCGTGATGGCTTGGTGGGCTATCCGAAAAATCAATATTCATCCTCTACTACTACAAAATATTGAACGCAATATTGAGCATTCAACATCAATCCACAAACGCTCTCGTCACCTGTGGAGCTTAATTCTAGAACATCATAAAGATCCCCGCAATCGTCGTTATGACGTCGATTGGTACGACTTAAAAGCTCGAATTACAAACCAAGGCTGGACAGCAGGAGTTTTACGAGAGTTTCGTAGGGTAATGACACCCCGATTGGAAATGAAATTGCCGTATGGATTGGGTGAAGTCAGACTGTAAGTATCCCACCAAAACGGCCCATTCACTTTTAGAGATCTTCCGACATACTATTTATGTCCCCGAGGAGATCGC
>NZ_JBWKUK010000012.1:121700-164318 GCF_059420805.1 Erwinia sp. GW821-FHT03D09 | reverse complement strand
TTTTATCTGTTCAGAACGCTGAATGAAGTATGGGAAATCACAGAACGCTGGCTGACGGAATATAACAGCGAGCGGCCTCATGAATCCCTGAATAACCTGACGCCGGAAGAGTACCGCCTGATGGCTGAAAAACCGGAAATCTCAAAAAGTGCGTGGAACTAAAATGGGTCTGCTTACACATCCAAAGGGTGCATGGTTTTGCATGCATTTCCCCGCCCCTGCACTCCCGACCAGCGCCAGTCACGGCGCGACCTGAGCCCACCTTTGCACCTGCATTAAAAGCGGCCCCTTAAGCGGGCAGGCGTGGCGGGGAGAGCATTGCGCGCTAACGACCAAATGCTTTTTTTCTCCATGTGTAGAATTGGCTACGCAATTGACTTTGAATATCATAAATTGCAAGATCGATTAATGAGCACTGATGATGCAAAAGGTTATACTGTGGCACTTAATAAGAAACTATTGCAGATTGAATATTTGAATGAAATTGCAAATGAGATAAAACATAGCCAGTCCAAGGAATTTATAAAAAACAAACTTAGCTATTTACTAGATTTTTACGATTTACTCAATTTCTCATTTAACTATGAAACTCCATACTTCCGCGCAAGAAAAACTATTAATGGAAAACCGTACTTATCCACCAGTGATACTTACTATCCACCCAATAATTTGACAAACGCCGGTAGACTAAATGAGAAAGGCGATTCATTTCTTTATTTAAGCATGTCGCTTGACACCGCACTTTCAGAGATAAATGCAACAGATGGGGATATAGTTCAAGTCTCAGCATATGTAACAAAAAGAAAATCATTAACACTCGGAGTAATTGGTGAGTTTTATAGGTCATCAAGAGGTTCTGCAAGTCTTTTAGATAAGGCTCACTCATTCAAAATATCTAATTTTGTTCGAGAGTTAAGCATCAAAGATAGAGGGTTAGCGCTTTCATTCCTATACACGGATCTTTTTTTTGATGAGATTCTTCGCTCACCAGATGCAGTTAAAAATGAATACATACATTCTAGGACATTATCTAAGTTAATTTTTGAAAAATATCCGTTTCTTGATGGGTTGATTTATCATAGTGTTGCGAGCGCAGCAAACTTTAATTTAGGTCTACCTAATATAAAGGCAGACGCAGCCGTTGCATTAAAAAGCACAATGCTTATGAAAATAAAAAAACGATATCCGTACGGATTATATGACATTGAACCCTATAAAACGCCAATCGAAATAAAGAAAAATGGAGACATATTATGGGGATAAGTATTTTCAATAACTACCAAGAATTAATTAAAGCGTTCGATATAGATTTATTTAGATTTGAATTTCTTCAACTTTTCGAGAGTAGGATCAACTTTTATCTGTGCAATTTTAATTGTAAAGCCCAGATTCTCCAGTGATCTTACAGTGTTTTTCAAAGTTATCTTGGAAAATAATGGAAGTTTATTAGGTATAGCTCTATTGATAGCAATTGCATAAATAACAACGAATTTTTGAGTGTCAGGCCTCTTATTGACATCCGTTAATTTAATTTCATCTGGAAGTAATTTATTCAATTTAGCACGAAAGCCCGAATCGCTAACAAATAGCTCCAAGGAAACATAGGCTTGAGCAAACAAGTGACTTAATGTGCTTGAGCTCCTGTAATATTTAACATGAATGAACTCACTTCCTTTTCGTAACACATCTGCAAATTCAAACTTGCTTCCCCTTCCACCATGATGAATTAGTTTTTTATCCAAAATTAGACAATCATCTAAACTTTCACAAACAAATTTATTATATTGATCTTCGCGCTCATGATTATAGAGGGGCAGCTCAATGTCATATGGAGTGATACTTTTTAATGATCTATCAACAGATGCTACAAAATCGACATTAACTGTATACCAAGTGCCATTCCTAAGAATATAGAGTTCATCATTACTTGTAACTTCTGCATATAAGCAATTATATGCAGACCATGAATCAAAGGTGGTTTCATTCTCTTTAATAATATGTATGTTTGTCCTTTTTAAAGAATCGCAGCTTAAAGTTTTCCCTGTAGATCCAATGTAGTCTTTGAGAACATCAAAAGATAATGTTTGGTGTATCGGTGCTCGCGAGGAAACACGGCCGATGACATATCCAATTTGTACAGACCAATCTACTAATTCAGGTTCGCCTATCCAAAAATCTTCATTTTTATGTTCATCAATCAAATAATCATCAAGCTCAAGCTCAAGCACCTCACATAATGTTTTATCTTTAACCTTGCTAATATTATCAATCCATTCAAATTCTTTAGGAAGTTTGCTTTTAAATTTCTTCAATGCTTCATCTAGAATGCTTCGGATGGAGTTAATACCTAGCGGTGGAACAATCGTCAGAGAATCCTTGCCAGTGACAATTTCGCCAAATATTTCAACATTAGATTTACCTGTTAGAGTCGATAAAATTTCTAATTCGGAATCTATATTAAGCGATGATATATCAACTTCTTTAGCTGATTGGTTTCGCGTGTTTAATGGCGTATCTTGATAGTTGCTTTTATCAAGACTTTTTAACTTATCAGGATCAACTGAATTCAGTGTTACTCTCAATCCAAAATCTCTTTCTATACTATCTTTTTTTACCTTGTGATGGCCGCCACCAAAGGTCATGAGAAAGATATATCCATCCATAGACAAAACTATTACGGCAGTTTCACTCTGACACTTTGAAAAATCTTCATAGCTAACATTACTTTGAGAACTAACAATATAGTTAACCCAATCCGGGTATTTTGCAGGTTTAGGCTGGTGAATGTATATATAAGATTCAGTATCAGGTATATCCAACGGTATCGCCCGCTTCATCCTATCAAGATCAAGGATATGATTATGGTCAATAATCCCTTTCTTAACTAGAAATATAGATAACCTCTGTTTCATTGCCACACCTTCCTTGACGATGGAAACTATCGAGTATAGCATCGAAAAGAAAATGTCAACAAAGAGTTAAATTGCCAATGAAAATATGTGATCCATCTAAAAAAACAATTATAACTTAAGTCGTACTTAAATGATTTAATGAAAGTTATAAAATCATTTAGAAACTCAAATGACATTGACCCTATAACTTTGCAAAATCATATGGGCCTATGTGATTCCCCTGATTCGCATCAAGATAATCCGCCCACCATTGAACCATCAATCGGCGTTCATCCAAATGCTCAGAAGTATGTATGTAAGCCGCACGCACATTATTACGCTCTGAGTGGCTCAACTGTCGTTCTATAGCGTCATCACTCCATAAACCTGACTCACCCATTGCACCACGAGCCATCGTCCTAAACCCATGCCCGCAGACCTCGGTTTTCGTGTCATAACCCATGGCACGCAGCGCACTGTTTACAGTGTTCTCACTCATGACCTTAGTTGCGTCGTGGTCCCCCGGAAAAAGCAGCTCTTTATCACCACTGATTTGTTTAAGTTGTCCTAACAAATTCATCGCTTGCCGACTAAGCGGAACGATGTGCTCCTCTTTCATCTTCATGCCACGGTACGAGTAACGCACGCCTTTAATTTCTTCTCGTTTTGCCGGTACGCGCCAGAGAGATTTATCGAAGTCGAACTCATCCCATCGCGCGAAACGTAACTCACTGGAACGAACAAAAGTTAGTAAGGAAAGCTCGACCGCGATCCGTGTCATTACACGGCCACGATATGCAGCAAGACGGGCAAGAAACTCAGGGAACCGGCTGGAGAGTAAAGCGGGGTAATGTCGCGCTTTGGTTGTCGATAACGCACCAGCCATATCACTGGCTGGATTTGAGTCAATGTAATCGTTCTGTACTGCATAACGCATAATAGCCGTGACACGCTGTTGCAGGCGCTGAGCGACGTCGTGTTTACCACTGGCATCAACTTTTTTAATCGGGGCTAACAGGTGACTGGTTTTGAGCTGGCGAATGTCGGACGAACCGATATGAGGGAAGATATAAAGCTCAAGATAGCGAAGAACGCGCGATCGATGGTCTTCACTCCAGCGCTTATTACTAGCATGCCATTCACGAGCGATAATTTCGAAAGTGTATGCCCCCGAATTCTCGGCCTGAGCTTCTTTCTGTTCGGCTTTTGGATCGATGCCCTGTACTAATAGCTTTTTAGCTTCGTCGCGCTTTGCTCTTGCCTGAGCAAGCGTCACAGTTGGCCAAACACCAAAAGCGAGGCGATCCTCTTTTTTGTCAGAGGGGCGTCGGTATTTCATGCGCCAGTATTTAGAACCTTTGGCCGAAACCTCAAGATACAAACCGCCGCCATCGGCCATTTTGTAGCTTTTGTCTTTTGGCTTTGCGGTCTCTACCTGCCTGGCGTTGAGCTTCATTTTGGGGGCACATTTCTAATCGAAGTTAAGATGCCCCCAATAACATCCGGATTTCAACGGACTATCTCGGACAACTCAGGACGTTAAAATCGCTGCGAGCATTGATTTTAAAGGGATAATTGGACATTCTCGGATGGTCTTGGAAGTACTTATGGTGCGAAGGCCGGACTCGAACATCGCAACTATCCTTATGATCTTAAGAGATTAAACTTAACATAGTAGGTTAGATACCATCATTGATACCATCAGTCCCGATTGGTGATAATCGAACACTATAAAAAATCATGACGAACATTATGAATGTAAGTTAATTTATGTATTTTTAGCAAGAATTTTTTAAAGAACATCAAAATAACTCGTATATTTATTTTTTCATCCGATTGAAAAATAGGATAATTTGTATACAGGTTATAAGGATTCTTGATTTATGGTAATATAAAACAACAAATATATTGCATGGAGAAATGAACTTGGATACATTATTTAAGATTTTTGAAAAATTTAGTTCAAGACCGCTTTATTTTATTTTCTTTGGTTTATCAGTATGTGAATTTTTACAAAAAGAGTCAGCATTAAAAAGTCCTAACATAGAAAACATACTATATCTTTTATCTGCAATGATAATGGTAGTCTTTTTAACAGGGGGATATGAATGGCTCATATTTAAGTTCAATGTCACATTGGAACCTCATGATCAGGGCGATATCGGCCCAACGATTGGAACGGCAACATTAGCAGTTTATTTGGTTTATGCATTTCATTTTTTAAGTGAACAACCAGATGCCTTAAATCTCAAGTTGCTAACTAATTCAGGATTCATTTATAGCACAACTTTATTGTTATTTTCGCTTGAGTCAATGAAACTTAGGAGATTAAAGCAAAGATAATAATTAAGTTTCGGAAGAGTATTAAATATAACTTGGTACTATAAAAAGCCGATATGATTATACTCCTATATCATATCGGCTTTTCATGTTTTAAGGCATCATAGATACATAATCTACACCAATTCTAGAACTGTATTGCGACGCAATAGCTTGGTATCGTTCAGCATAACCACTTCGAAGCTGGGACTTTAATTTCAGTTTAACTGGTACATTTTGTACATTGTCATCCATGCTACTCAAGAATACCGCTGAAAGTATATTTTTCTCTTCCCCCGGAACGGTATGGCCGTGATTTAAAACAACCATATAATCAACCACTGGTAAAGTTTTATCGCCTTCAAATATAGATAAATACTTTCTGGTATTCTTATGAATTACATAAATATACTTGGATTGTTCTGCATTAGGTAATGCTTTATTCTGGTTAGCATTGAAAAGTTCTAACACCTTAATTAAACGATGAGGACTTAATCTTTTATGATGTGGATCATTACCCTGAGTAGGCACAAGATCGCAAGCAGCAGAAACACATAAATACCATTTCTCAGATTCAGTATCGAAGAAAATTGTGCCTGTTGAAATATGTCCTTCTTCAAAATTTTTAGAAGACAGATTCATGTTCAAAGCATGATACATCTCATTAAATGAGCTTGCATTTGCAGGTAAATTCATTTGTTTTGAACAATAATCTAATGATTTCGCTTCTCCACTACTTTTAAAATCAGTTGTATATGTTTCAAAAACATCATTAATGAAGCCTACTAAAGATTTATTTCCCTTCAATCTTTCATAGAGTTCTTCAGATAAATTACTAAAAACAAATTCAATGTTTTTCCTTTTAATTTCATCAGAAGCGGAATTTAATATTTGATTCAACCACCCAGCTTGACCATAACCATCATTAGCTAAATGGTTATTGAAAGAAAGTGCTTCGGCTTCAATAGTATTTTGAATCTCTGACTTGATAATTTGATAGTAAGATGGATTCCATTCAATTAATGATTCATTTAGTGTTTGCCAAATTCTCTCACCATCACTTTCATGATCATCTTTATCCTTATGGAACACACTGATAAATATATTACCACTTTGAATCCATTTAATACCGGCAGTGTCCCCTACAACCATACTTTTTGTCACATAATCTGGAATGACGGCATTTTCAGCGACTGCATATTCAGAAATCATCTTAGCAATGAAATTAATATCATTTTGCTCTGTAAGGCTTCCATCATCTCGGATTGCTTTCTTAATACGCTTACATAGGCAGTCATTTTGGATATATAGTACAGTTTCATCCCTCGTTAATGCCCTTTCTCCTTTGTGGATCAAATCAGGTGAAATAACACTCTGCCAGTATTCAATTAATTCATCATTTTCTGTTTCAAGTATTTTCTCATTACAATTTTCGATCCCTCTTAGAGAAGAAGCAATTTGCATCCAAACAGTTTTGAGCTCCTCTCTCGTATAAATAACAATCATATTCAAATGATCAGAATTTTTTAATTCTTTTAATATTGTAATAGTTTTATCCGGTGCATTGTTATCTAAATGATAATCCATTATGACCAAATCTGACTTACGGATGCGGTCAACATCAAAGTTTACTGAACCGTTGTCAATATCACAGATCATATTCTTGGCTTGAAAATATTCTTCGAGGGTAGCAGCACGCTTTGAGGAATCAACTTTTGCTGGGTCTAATTTTATCTCGCTATTAAGTGCTTTGATAGAGTCAGAATAAGTAATAAAATCGTCATCTATCATTACTACTGAACGAATAGCATTATCACAAAAAGTTTTCTGCACAAGGGAATTATAAGTTGTTATAGCCATGTTATGACTCCACTCCATTGAACTTAATTACGAAATTAGCACCATCTTTAATTAAATAGTCATCTTCAACATTTGGATCAGAATACCAAATCTTGTGGTGTGCTACAGCTAAATTCTCCCTGCATAAATAAAGCCCGACACCATGACCATTAGCTCTTTTGCTATAAAACAATTCAAATAAACGAGGAATGTCATCTGGGTCTATAGCAGGGCCTGTATTTGCAATTATAACTAAAGAATTAACAAAATCTATTTTGATTAGACGATTATCGGACAAACTCACCCAATACATTGCGTTATTTATAATATTAGTAAAAACCGGATATATTCGTGAAGGTATATCATTGATAGATATGTTCTTAAAATCATCACCGAACTCAATGGAAATACGTTGTCTTTCAAAACGATCACCAAAAAACTTCAGGATATAATCCATTATATTTTTTCCAGAAATTTTTTGCCTTGACTGATATCCAGATATTTTCAAAGGTGATAAAAACCTGATTTGTTGTGTTAATGATCTATGTGCATTCAGAGCCAATGTGAAACCAGGGTGTTCCTTCGCGGCTGAAGGCAAAGAATTTAGTCCTCGTGTAACCATCGAGTCCATTTCTTCAAGCTCGTGTGAGAGTATTTCGACGCTGATTCCTAACTGAGCCAAAGCATTTAAACTCTTAGCTTTATCCTCGAAATACTCTCTTTCTTCTTCTGATAGCGAAAAAGCTGAGTCTAAATTTACTCCTTCAAATAACCTTTCTAATCCTTTATTTATAGATTGATATTTGAATGTTAGGGAGTCAATTGTTTCAATATAAATGCTGTCGAGTAAATTTAAAACATTCTCGATCTCAGTATTGTTATTAATTGAGTCAACTATTGATATAGCTTTAGAGTAATATATAGCTCTATCACTTTTAATTTCTTCTCCCCATTTCTTTAAGAGAGCATTTGTTTTTTCATCTATATTATTACTAAACTTGGTTAATCTGGCATTTATGATCCCTTGATTTTTATCAAGATGATTTTTACCTACTAACGAAGGTTCTAACTTATTTAATTCAGAATCCAATTTATTAACTATTAATTTCATCTCTAATATATACGCAGAGAATTCATTGTATTTATCACGATAATTTCTATATCTCTCCTCATATACACCAATTTTAGGTGGCTTAGTTGGAGTTTTTATTTCTGTTCTCAATGATTCTAAATTAGCAAGGTCAGCATCTATTTCTTTTATATAATTATAATCATGCTTGTTTTGATTACTATCTAATTTAGTCTTCAATTTTTTTACAGCTTCAAGCGAAGCATCTAAAACGGGAGTTTGCGTTTTTAGTGCCTCAGAGAAACTCTTTTGTGTCGATTTACGAGCTTGTTGCTGTGCTGATTTTCGTAATTCCTTTTCACGTTTAACTTGCTCAAGAAGTTCTTTACGATCTTCGGAATTTCTACCAAAAAATCTATCCGCTAATGATGTTAATAAATCTGAAACTAATGTTTTCAATTCTCTAGCAGCTTGGTTTCGAATGAAGCCTTCCCTTCCAGATTTATCCTTTAGTTCTTTATTATTTGATTGTGTGATACTGATAAATCCGAAAATTCTTCGGTTAGACCAATAGTACCGCCCAGCATTCCATGAACGTCTTTCCTCGATTTGGAAGAAATCATTATCTACTCGTCCATATGGCAACACTCTTAAATTATCCCGAAACACCATAAGCCCAGCATATTTTTTTGCCTTGAGGTCAAAGTGTATATGCTCTCGCTCGGTGTGCGAGGTATTTTGCGGCAGAAATTCTAATGTCCCAATTTGAATTTCAAATGGTCCGACTCCAGAATCAGAATTAACACTTATGCTGGCAGGAATAACTACTTCGCCCTTATCCTCACCAAAAGCTTTTACGCGACCTCTAAACCAACCTTTCTCATCAACATAGCCTACAACAGTGTGCTCTAAAGCATCAAAATCGCTTTTACTAAATACATCCGATTGCTTTAATATTTGACGATGGTAACCATTGGCCTTAACTGTATATATCTCATAAGAGAATGATAGATCCTCTAAAATATAAGGATTTACAAATGCCCTTAAAGTGTCAACCAAGCTTTGTTCAACATCAGATAACTCTGCATTATCCTTAGCTAAATCCCCTGCATTGGTTAATAATGACAAATCTCGTCCAAGCTCCAATAAAAAGAGAGCGGTACCATGTTTACCACCGTCTATCTTTTCAACTTTGATTAGGATTTCTTCCCAAGGAACGAAGACACTAGGATCAATTTTAAATTGGTCACAAAAATTAATTATTTTATCTTGAGTAGTAATAAAGTCACTTTTTTCATTTACAGCTTTCTCGTCTTCTGAGAATTTTTCCCAAGCTGCTTTTGTGAGAAGATGATTAAAATGACGAACTTCATCTTCATCATCATCTTTGCTGGGAAAGGATACATTCTTCTTAAGTTCAATGAGCAAACCAGATAAAACATCAGAGAGAGAATCTATTTTTTCAAACTCTCTGAATGGAACAGTGACATCGTCAAATGAGAGATACGGGTTTTCGAAAAGCCTCCAATCAATTAGTAAGGCAACATAATTATTATCCATTTTCTTAGTAACAAGAAAAGTTACGGGAGATAGAAAAGCAGCAGATAATCGCCCAATCCCTTTTTCTCCTTGAGTTTTTCGGATACCTAATCCGAACCGCTCATTTTCTTCTAATGTGTTCTTTCTCGTTTTAGATTCGGTGCCAACAACAAGCCAATTATCAATAATTTGTTGCAAGGACATTCCGCAACCGTTATCTATAAGGGCTCCGCAAGGGTAATCGCCATCTATTGTGTATAATGCCACATCTCTTGCATAAGCATCATATGCATTTTTCCAAAGCTCGCTTACAGCAGTTGGACAATCTGCAATCTGCCCCTTACCGAGATGTTCAATTGTCCTTGCTCTCGCTTTAAAGCTAAGAGATCTCATCTGCATTTTTATCATCCCTATGAGAGTTATTGATTATTATTTCAACACAAGATTTCAGAAGAATTTTCCCCAGATTTACAGGAACAGCATTTCCCACCTGTTTCCCTTGGCTAATGATGCCTCCAGAAAAAATGTAATCATCGGGGAATGTTTGAAATCTAGCCGCCTGCCTTACAGTAATTCCATGGTTATCCCACGGATGTAGGAAACGGCCCTTTGAAGGATTAAAACAACCAGTCGTTATTGTTGGGCCAGGTAATGATAGCCTTATCCGACCATAAACATCTTTATGACCAACATAGCCATTCGAATGACAAGGCAATCTAAAATCAACATCTTCCCGACTGCCATTAATTGGTGTCAAACTAAATCTTTCAATCATATAATCAGCATGATTCATATGAATATTATTTGGATCACTTTTATTTTCTTTAAGCGTATTTCTAAATTTTAATTTGTGTGCGACATCTTGCCCTAAAACAGCAGTAATTTTTTCAATAATAGAAGATGTAGGTTTTTCAAAGATTTCAGAAGCATTAACCCAATAAGGTTTTTTATCTTTGAAATGAGTTGGGGAAGGTGGCCAATCACCTTCGCTGATAGAAATATCATCTCTGAGGCCTAAGATAAATACCCGGTTTCTGTTTTGAGGAACTCCATAATCTTTTGCATTCAACTTTAATGGACCCAAGATATTATATCCACTATTAGCGGCAAGCCTTTTAAAGTTGTTTAAATAATCTTTATGTTTTTCCCAAAGCAAACCTGGCACATTTTCAACAAGAAACATCTTAGGCTGAAAAATTTTAACAAAATCATAGTAGCGAATAAGTAATTCGTTTCTTGGATCATTAACACCAGCATTTTTTATTCTATGAGATGAAAAACCTTGGCAAGGTGGCCCACCAATGATTAGATCCAACTCTTTTTCTTTTAGTTGTAAGCTATCCATTAACTCATCAGGTGAAATAGCCATAATATCTTTGTTTAGTAATTTTATGCTATTTTCTCTTTTTTGAATTAAATTTTTTCTGTATGTATCACAAGCATCTTTATCAAGTTCTATTGCAGCTAAAATTTCAATACCCAGATCCAGAGCGGCTAACGAAAAGCCTCCCGCACCTGAAAAAAGATCTATGGCCTTGATTTTATTCAATTTATCCTTCACTCTTATAAGCAATCGTTTTCTTACAACTAATTTTACAGTAAGCGGGCAGTTATCACAATCCAAAGGTAACATCAAGGCAGTTTCTGGTTTTAAGTCACCCTGTATAGCATAAATACTTAAACTGAATAAATTCGGTTCCTCATGCTAACTTTATTTCCTTTATTGAAAAATACCTAAATATTGCCTTTTGAGTTAGCTTTTCATTATTTTTCGTACTAAATAAATTTTTTTTGTTCAGATGACGAATGTATTCAATATAAATTCTCGAAAGCTGGTGTTGTGTTACCATATTATAAAAGGAAATATATTGCATGATAAAAATAGATTTATTTAAATCAAACAGTTTAAGATAATTTATTATCGAAACTAGTAGTGCCTCTTCATTTTTTTGTTTACATAGTTTTTTTATCATTGTTAAAGTAAACACGTCTGATATTAATTCATTGAAATGATATTCATCAACACTAAAATAAATTGGCACTTTTATTAAAGACAAACTTGTTTCATCAAACTCCAAATATAAGTCATGCACTTTAAATTCTTTTTTTATCTTTAATATATCAATTAAAATCTCGTTGTTATTATAAAAATAATTTTTTTTAGTTATGTACGACTCGGAAAGACAAACGCTATCAAGTGAGTTGTAGTATAAGTTGTTGTTTGCATCAATATATATTTTAGGAAACGCAAACAACTTTTTATTTCCGCAGCAAATTTCTTCAAGTTTTAAATTGAAATGATGAAAGTCCATATATTCCCCTCTTTTAATTACTGATAATGCATATTTTTTGTTTGTCAATATCTATGAATGATGTTAATATTTATTTTTTCATATCAGCATTCTTAAATCATAGCCAAGAGAGATCTTAATATGTCAAATCATAGATTTTACATTGTAAAGATTTGCACCCCGGAGTTTTTAGTATATATCCCTGAATTTTTAAAAATTGAACTATCGCATAATAATATTTGCCCTTCTAACTTCATTCCTATTTTTGTAGTTATTGATCGAGCCAATAAAATTGATCCTATTGTTTGTGTTACAGAAGCATATGCATTAAATAAAAAAAAGGAGTTGCAGAAAGCTCACCAAGCTGAAAATCCTTTATTCAAATTTCCTATATTAGAAAAAAAGTTAAAGCTTATTAACGAAGAAGAAGGCTGTCGTTTAAGAATTATACTGTTAGGCGAAGAGTGTGAAGAAGAGTTAGAAGAGTTGCCAGAAGAAAAATCAACCATTACAATTTTCGACATGATATTATATTCGACGTGCTGTTTTTTATTAAAAATTCATAAAGAAATAAATCGCAATAATAGTGTAATATTATATTTAGAAACTAGCATTAACTATCTTAAAGATAAGTTTGACAAAATCGCTTCAGACAAAGATGAAATTTCAAACTCACTCAACCCTTTGGATAAAATATCAAATAGTAATAAACCAAACATATAATAAACACTACACCTCCTAAGCAAGGGCTAACTCATCGAAGCTCCGCTTCTCTGAGTTCCCTTGTTTTTCGCCCTTCGGTTGAAAAAGAAAGTCAAAGTCGAACCTACCTCATTGACATGAATTGCATTTCCACTATAAATATATAATGTGTTGCAAAGGAATTGCTCACTTTAAAGCGAATACACATATGAAAAGGAGTTTATATGAGTAAAATAATAACATTGTCGTATACAAATAAATTTAAGCCAATTAGCGATAATAAATCTCAATCATTGCGAATACACTGTGTCAGTGTACGATTAAATAAAGAAGAGTTAGAGCTTCTTAATGCAAGCCGTGGTGATAAACGCAAAGGTGAATGGCTTCGCATGGCATCACTTCAAAAGCTTCCTCCTGCCATTCCTGCAATCAACTTAGAAGTTTGGCAATCATTGTCAGATATATCTCAAAAGCTAAATCGTCTAATAATCCACCTTGATACTAAAAGCAGTAATAGTGAATTGACGAAAACAGAGATCTTCGCTGTTAAAAAGCAGATTAAAGAGCTTCGCTCATGTCTTACAGCTTCTGATCCGTCCGTAAGGTAGTTTTTTCGCATGAAAGGAATGCAGAAGATCAAAAGGGGAAAAAGCTTCTCTGGTGTGGTTCTCTATGTGTTAAAGCCAGGTTCACATCATAAAAGTGATCCAATCGTAATTGGCGGGAACATGTTAGGTGATTCAGTCCTTGAACTGATCGCTGAATTTGATGGCACTAAAAAGCTTCGTCCAGATGTTCAGAAACCGGTATGGCATAACTCCCTACGCTTACCAGCAGGTGAATCACTAACGGCTGAACAGTGGTCCAGCATCGCAGATGACTACATGAAGAGGATGGGGTTTAATGATACTCACCTTCGTTGTTATGTGCTTCATGAAGACGATGGCCAGCACATACACATTATCGCAAGTCGCATAGATCTCAATGGTGGGAAGCTCTACTTGGGTAGGAACGAAAACCTCATCAGCACACAGATCATCAGTAAACTCGAAGTCGCTCATGGCCTGACAGTGACCAAAACTGCATCTCCCCCCTCGCAAGCACAACCGAAGCGGAAGAGAGTATCCCGTAATGAGAAAATGCTATCGGAACGAACCGGGGTGCTTTCACCAAGAGAAGCTCTGCAGCAGATACTTGATAAAAGTTTTGCAGATACACCTGACCTTTTAACTTTTATCAAGAGACTTGAAGAAGCAGAAGTCGGCTGGACGGCGAATGTCGCTTCTACCGGGAAAATGAACGGGTTCTCATTCTCTTACCACGATATAGCTTTCAAAGCTTCGCAGTTAGGCAAGGGTTACTCTTGGGCAAATCTTAGTAACCGTCTTAACTATAACCCCGGCCACTTAGAAGCTCTTCGAACGGGCATACAGATCAAGGAAGCTCTTCCTGCTCATATACCAATGTCTGTCCCTGTCCCTGTCCCTGTCCCTGTCCCTGTCCCTGTCGAACAGATTGCCAGAGCGAATGTGCGAAGCGAAAGCATAGGCGACAAAATTGCTGAAATCGAACTGCGACTCAGCAAAGACAGACGAAACGAGATCGTTGAAAAAATTCTTCAAAAGAATGCAGTACAACAGCAAAAGCATCTTCTTTTTCTTAGGTGGCTTGCTTCTCTAAAGCAGTTCATCGAGCTTCTCCGAAGCTATGGTAAGTCCATTCTTCACAAAACCCACACACACTTCTCAAAAATTCATGTAATGCAACCTTTAAACAAGGCGAGAAAAATTCGTTTATAGACAATCAATTACAAATCCCTTTCGTAAACGCATTCTATTCACTAGTAATATATTTGTGTTTAGTCAAGAACATTTTGATCGTTAATACAGATCGATAAACCAGTTATGATAGGAATCATCTATCATGAAGCAATCATCGATCGGTACAAGCAATTTTACTAAAGCGAGTCGGTCATCGAGAATCTCTGTAAACGCACCATTTAATCTGCAACCTTGGGGTTGATATGAAAAACGAAACAATAAAGTGCCCGTTCTGCTTCAAAGAGAGCCAGTTTGGTGTCCGTGTTTGTACCGGCTGTCATTCAACCATCAAATATGGCGAAGTTTCACCCTGGTTATCGTTGTTCATAGGATTTATTTTATTAGCAATTGCCTACATCATACTTTATATAAGTCAAAGTTTTTTAGTAGCTATCATTATTTTGTTGGTATTAATGATTTCGACAAGATTGTATATTCGAAAAAAATTTGCACATAGAGCAATTTTCACGCACCAACATTAATAAAGGGATTTAAAATGAAAACATATGCTATCATAACAATCATTCTTTCAACTTTTTTATTAACAGCCTGTAATTCTGAACCTTCCGATAAAGACATCTATAATGTATTCAAAAATGTTGTAGATAGATCAAATGCAAGTATGAAAGCTTTTGATTCAAGAGTTTCTGAAAATGATCTTTTAAGAATCGATTATGTGAAAAAAGTTAGCTGTTCAAAAGAAGCTAATAATGTTTACAACTGTATAGTAGATGCTTCTATTAGCAACAATAAACAGACAAAGCCTGTTAAGCTTGTGAAAGCTGATGGTGTCTGGAAAGAAGTTCAGTAGTAGTTTATATCGAGAAGTCTCTTTTAGCCCCTGCATAGGGGCTTTTTATTGTCTATAATCTGACGGTTCTCACGCGAACTTCATGGATTAACTCTTTTTCAATTACTTTCATTTCATATTGTGCTCTGACCGTAGCATAGATTTGTTCTGCTTTTTCCTGATTGTTATCTATGAAATTAACAAGCGAGTTTAGCTCTCTTAGAACCCCTTCTTTGTTATTTAATCGGTGTAGTAGATTGCTTGTCAGACTTTTGTATACCGAGCTAAACATAGCCATTATGTTATCAATATTACGATTAGATCTAGAATAAATATTTTTAGGGTAAAAATATTTTAGATGGTATCCCACAAAAATTAAATAAATCTGGTATGAGAAACTTTTATCTCCGGGTTGGTGTTTTTTTGATATATACTTATCGACGATAATGATAAGTTGCTCTTCCAGAGTAGACTCTGGATAAATAATATTCTTGTCCATAAAATGCATCCTTGCATTAGTAAAATAGTCTTCCTGACCATATATTTATATTTATCGCATTTATTTAACTTGTCAATAGGTGTAACCTATCAAATTATTATTTTCTTGCTCTCTGTGGCAGTTCTTCTTCAAGAATAGAAGCCAATATATTATGCCTGTAAGCATTTTCGTGCATTCTTTGAATCATCAGCAGTAAATTATTATTTTCATATTTTAGTGCCGAATTATCATTTTCTAGTCGTTCTATTCTTTTCGCTGCAAGGCTCAGACTGCCAGGTAACTTCGTATTTTGACGTTTAACCATACCAGATCTTTTTCTGGTCCTATACGCAACGACAATCTCACTATGCTGACTTAATGCTTGCCGTGTAGGTACTTTACCTAAAATTTTTTTGCAAGCCACGCATAAAGAATCCCAGGTAAAATCAGGCTTACTCCAGGTTTCAATAAGTTTAACAATAGCTTTTATTTCTTTATCATAAAACTTTCTTGCCATATAATCCCCTCACATTAATATATATTCAATTTCCAATCTTAAATCTTTAATTTTTTCCAAAATATATTTTATTTTTCTTGGATCTGAATTTTGGATTTTTAATTCTAGTTTTTCAAATTTATCTTTAATCAAATTCATAATAATCGATTGTTCATTAAATGAAGATTCTGAAATTTTTGTTTCTTCGTAGGTGTTTCTGTTCAATAGTTTCCTTGATAGTTCTGATAACTCGTCGTGAGACATATGATCATATACTGCATTCTGCTTAACACTCCTTCTCCCAGACCATTGGGCAATTTGTATCTCTGACAATACGCTTCGTTGAGCTATAGTATTAAGTAAATGTCTAATTTGATGGCTGCGGAAAATTAAAACAGGACCATCACAGTTAAAATGTATATTCCTATGAAATATGTTATTCATATTATCGGTGCGAAAATCCGCTCTAAAATATTTTGAAGATGCCTTAATTGTTGTGAAAATATCAGCACCCTTGATAGAGTCCAATAAATTATGATTTATGGAGCATAAATTAGCATTAATATTTTCAGAATTAACATTCTTTCGCTTTATATAAATCCAAAATGCTTTTACACTGACTGTGCCATGTTTTATCTTAGACAAGAATTTTAGATTTTCTTGGGAGATATTTAATTGATTTATAACAAAGCCAAGTTTGTGGAGATCTTCAATTGTTAAACAATCAAATGCACTTCTGTTTAATGACTCGTATAAATTAATTTCCCCTGCTTTTATCAACCGTGAAACAACCCTTGCATTCCTTGTAAGTTTTTTCAATCGCATGATAGCCTTTGAAGCTACAGGAACCATACAGTCTGGAATCCATTTGGTATTGTATCCAAAGCCCTTCAGAGAAAGAAATCGCAAACCATATCTTGATATGCCATTACTATCTTCAACTATAACTTCACAGTCCTCTTCCAAAAGCATAATTTCACTAATTCGAGATGGAGCACATAAGAGCAATGCAAAAATAGAAGATGTAAATATGTCCCTTTCATTAACTGGATTAGAACTAAATATTTTACCAATAAAATCTATAGCCTTTTCATCAGGAAGTTTTTTCTGATCGGATAAATTTCCCATCGAATCTATTGTGCTATTTGTGTAAGCATCATATGCCTTAAATGGATATGACCATCGTGTAATGGATTCTGGCAACATTTCGTTCTTAGACATAAAAGAACATAACACCCTAAGATCTAAATATATTTTATAAGAAGTGGATATTGCAAAATTTTCTTGAACAATAGTCATAACTTCATCTAATACTTTATGATCTATACTTGAAACCTTAACTTCTTTATTTGTTTTAACTATGGCAATTTCTAATATCCTAAATAATCTCAGCACTCTGAAAGCTACAGATAAATCATGAAAGCACTCATGCCATACATATGCTTTTGCGAATTCTGCAATGTTATAATTCATTAATTTCTTATTCTTGTTCCCCATTCTAACCTTGATTCCGCTAAAAAATGTAATTCCGCCTCCCCAACTTGAATTATCCCACTCAAAATTTCCAAAATTTTTCGCATGAGCCTTATTAGCGATAATGAAGTTATTAATCATTTTATCATGGATTTCTTTCATCACTTTATCCTTCTTTTAAATGCTATTGATCATATCGTCGATAGAATTAGTTACTAAGGATATTGCGGTATTATCAAAAGAGTTAGTTTTATATCCACCGCAGTATTCTTCTATCAAATGCTTCAAAGAATCTAACTCTTTCTGAAGCTCTTTTCCCTCAATAAATTTGTTAGCCAGTGGCTTCATTAGTTCATTTACAGCTTCATTAATTCTCTTGCCATTTTCCGCTGTATTTTCTATATAACTCATAACAGAATTGATTGAAGAATGGTCCAAAACATTTGCTATCAGTGAAGGACTATAACCCAATTGTGCAACCTTAGTGCCTAATGAATATCTAAATCTGCGCGAATTTATACACCCCAGATAGGCTTGATATTCATTTATTGAACGATTTATAGTGTTCCTTATTTTTAGTGTTATGGCATAGGGGTTAAGTTTTAATCCACCACTTTCAATCATGTTTAGCTCAACACATCCTTTTTTGAATGGATATGTGTTTATAAAAATTGGTAGTTTTCTCTTTTGTTTTTCACTTAAATCGATTTTTAATGTGTCACTGACCAGCGAATTCACAGCTTCAACGAGATATGTCAATTGGCTAAAAAGCTCTTCTGGAATTTGTAATTTTCTAAACTCTTTTCTATATCCATTTCGTTGTTTAATTCTTGGGATATTGAGAAAGTACTCTCCATTAAAAGCCAAGAGATCACCAGCTTCAAGTTGAGATATTTGCATAGGTCGCCGCCCGGAATATGCAACAAGGAAGGTTAGCAGATAGTTTGACAGACTTACCTTTTCTTCCTTATAAGCTATCGCTACAGAATCTATAATTACCTTTAATTGCGAGTCACTAAAGGGACCTTTTTTATAATCATGTGTCTTTATAGACTTTTTTGCATTTGTTTTTTTAACTTTAATATTTTCTAAAAATATGATTGCTTCTGCCGAAAACAAAGATGGGTAAAGACCACTCATCTTCATAAAAAAATATTTAACTGTCTCTGCATGTGTGTAATCTAATGAGCTCACAACTTTATAGTAATACTTTATGCAATCTTTAGAAAACAAGCTATCATTCGTATTACAGGCCTTAATGTAATGCTTTACTGCATAAAACATTTTCTTAGTATAACTGGCACTATAATTTATAGCGAAATATGCCAAAGTGGTTTTGATAGGTATATATGCACTGATGACCACTCTTAAAGAATCAATGTTCAATGTTATACTTTCACTTATCTTCCACTTGAAATAAGAAAAGTTCACTTTGAAATTACCATCCTTGGTTTCAAAAACCGAATATTGACTTTCTTGTAGCTTTCTTAGAGTTTGAAACATTGGATTTGTCCTCTACTATGTTTTTGAGTGGATTAATAACAGCCATTATTTTTCGGCTTTCTTGTGCTATAAATGCTTGGTTATAGATATCTGAGGTTGTACTATTCTTTTTCCATCCCATAAGATAATTTCTTACTTTCTCATAAGTAATATATTCCTGAGAGTTCGAATTCATGAGCATCATTTCTGAGAATTTCACATTCCAAGTATGTCTTAGCGAATGCCCCACAATATCGCTCAATACATTACTATTTTTCCTAATTTGTTCGAAAATTTTCTGATAACCTGAAATAGTTAATGCATGACCTAATTGACCTTTACTGCTATGAGTAACAAGCAGATAGTCATGCTCCCCTGCATGACACTGCTTACCTCTGAAATCACTAATATAATTCTGTATTAACTCAGTCAATTCTATACTCAATGGTATTTTTCTTTCTAAAGTTTTAACCAATGGTTGCCTTAATCGTGGTTCGTTTTGATCATCTGGCCTTCTTACTATGCATAGACTTTTGTGGACATAGTCAAAATCAACCAACTTAATATTAAGTAGTTCCCCTCCCCTAATACCTGTCTCTAACAAAATTTTAATTATTAGATTATTTCGAAACCTTACATGCTCCGAAAATGGATTAATCTTAGATTTAACACTTACCATATCAGTCAAAGTTGTAACTTGCTCATTTGTCAATGATTTGCTTTCGCTTTCAATATTGTAATTCTTTCCGTTCTCTATTCTTGGCTTTATAAAATCAAATGCTCGACTGATTGCTTCATAACGAGAAAAATCAATATTATTGATAGCAATGTTATCAAAAAACCATTTGACGTAATTTTCAATTGTCATTATCTTGAAATAAAGGGTTCTTTTAGAGACATGTTGTTCTTTAAGAATGCTTGTAACATTCTCTAAGTCGTTTCTGTAAGAAAGGGCATTCATTAACCCGAATAAATATCCTTTGTTCGAGACAAGTTTTTCGATATCAGGATTTACCATATCAAAAACACCCACATTCATGTAAGCATTATATCTTTCAAATAAAAGCAAAGCATTTGCTATTGCTTCCATTGTTGAAAATGAATAGCTATTTGTTCGTGAAATAACACTCATATATAAGTTAGAATAAACCAAGGGTAATCCGTTGTTCTCATTAATAATAATGCAACTTCTGATACCATCCTTATTCTTCAATCTTTTTATTTTATATTTCAAAGTCATATCGCCTCTATTTACATTTAATCGTCAGTGAAAATAAATAAAGCATATAACATAAGCAATTTACAAATATATTTTCCTGAATTTAACATTATTCCCTTTTACAATGACGCATACCGGCCGAAAATTTATAATATCCCTCTAGAGGGATATTATAATCCTTTCTTTTCACTTGAAATAGTTAACCCATTATTTTAAAAGGAATTAAAGGTGTTTTGTAAATCAAAAAGTAAATAGCACTATCATTTCAACAATGCAATTTACAAAATAGCATTAAATATAGATTCATTCAAAGAATGGTTTTCAACCCAATCTGGTATTGAATTATTCGCTTTGAAAGATTTCTCATTTCAACGGGACATTTAATTAGCGAGAACCATGTCTCGTAAACATAAAACTGCTCGAAAATATCAAGCTCAGAGATCGCGTCTAAAGGCTGCCTCAAATTTCCGACAAGATATTGACTGAGCCAGTATATGATTTCTTTATTAAACTCGTTATTGGGTAAATCATAAATCGCTCCGGGTTCGAAAATTTTAAAGAAAAGATCTTGGCCCAGATTGCACATATGGTTTTCTTCGCTTACAAATTCTTCGATATTCATAAAATCGCTCCTATGTTCAATTAAGCAACATTATTTCGACTTGTTTCGATAACTGATTGAATCCACTCGTCAACTTCACTTTCGACAAAAGCAACCGCACGAACACCGATCTTCACTGGTGCCGGAAACCGACCTTCACTGATCAGACGATAGATCCAGGCTTTGCCGAAACCAGTTCGTTTCAAGACTTCTGGTAAACGAATTAAGCTTTGATTGGTTGTATCGGTTGTATTCATTTGGCTGTCTCCTCCGTTTCCGTTACGAAGATATTAGCCACACAGATTTGTATCTATGAAGGGAATGCTGATAACTGAAAAGTTAGATGAGGGTAGAATGAAAGGAAATTCCAGGGAAGAAAAATATTTATGCCCTCCCCTTGACAATTAACATGATGATTTACAACTAGAAAGAGCCTAGTTCCGAAATCGGTATGTTGAGGAGATGGCTGTTTTTGCTGATAAAATGTTCCAGACTACGGGTTGTTTCTCCACTCAATGACTTCTCTGCAACAGGCCTGTCTGTATCTTTAATGTGATCTTCTCCTCTGATCTCACTTGTAAAGTCGGGATACAAGACACGAGACAAGACCATATTTGAGATTTTTACTTTTTTAAATTTTGCCCAAATCAATAGATCCATCATTGGGATAATATTGTAATCGACAAGTTTTCTTATTTTTGCAAGTCCAATTTTTTCTGTTTTGACTGGCTCAATTTCATATTCTTTTCTAAGATCTGGTAACATCGTTTGTAAGGCTGTTATAATTTCTTCATCGCTGGATAATCCTAAATCAAAGGAAACATACATCTTGCTACTATTTTGGTTTAGAAAAAAGTCTCTCATAGTTTTTGTTATTGGTTTCTTTTTCAACTCTTTTTTGAAATCACCATTTTCTTCAAAAAAATCCATGCTAAACATTATTAACTTGTTCTCTAATTTTTTTATATCACCAAAGCTAACCTGCGCAACATGTCTTTGGCCCTTGCCAAAATGACCATGATTATTATCTTGTCTGCTTAAAATAGGATTACCTTCAAGGACAGACCTTAAATTTTGATTATCATCTTCCCATCCAAAATTTACACTGTCGAAAATCGCTTCTCTAAAGGCAAGCTCAGTATGCAGTTCTTTGATTGTAAGTGATTTTAACTGCTCATAGTTTTCGAGACTAAACCAGCTTTTTAATTCTTCATAAGGGCTTACTACTTTCATTAATCCCTCCACTGTATTCAAAGCTTGAATGAGTTAACACTACTTATTTGAATTGATTCTCCCTTAACAGTATTGATAAGGGAGAACGATTAATTAACTAATTATTCATAGTTAAGTCTTTTTAAAATCAAATGGTGAAACTTGTCGTATTCTAAGAAGGTCAAGGTAATCGGCCCACCATTGAAGCATTAACTTTCGCTCATCAAGGTGCTCTGCTTTATGTATATAGGCAGCACGAACTGAGTTCCGCTCCTGATGGCTCATTTGCCGTTCAACAGCATCTTTCGACCACAAACCGGATTCAATCAAGGCACTACAAGCCATAGCCCTGAATCCATGTCCACAGACCTCCACAGTTGTGTCATAGCCCATAGACCTCAAAGCCTTGTTTACCGTATTTTCACTCATAGGCTTTCTGAAATCATGGTCGCCAATGAACACGAGTTCATGATCACCGCTGATCTCTTTAATTTCCGTCAACACAGCCAATGCCTGACAACTCAAAGGAACAAGGTGTGGAGTTCGCATTTTCGAACCACGGTGCGAATGCTTCACTCCAGGTAATGGCTCTCGCTCTGCAGGAATAGTCCACATGGCATTGTCGAAATCTATCTCTGACCAACGAGCAAACCTGAGTTCACTGGAACGAATGAAAATGAGCAATGTCAGCTTTACGGCTAACTTCGTGAGTTTTCTACCCTTGAAACTATCAATTCGTTCTAAAAGTTCTGAGAATCGTTCGAATGGCAAAGCTGGCCTGTGGACTCTTTTAGCTACCGCAATAGCTCCTGCCATCTCCTGAGCAGGGTTGTAATCTATCAGCCCGTTCTGGACAGCATATCTCATTACTGCCGTTGTTCTTTGCTGTAATCGGGAAGCAACTTCCAATCGCCCGGAAGCTTCAACAGCCTTGATAGGGGCAAGAAGATCTCTGGTATTAAGTTCGGATATTTTTCTTTTACCAATAGCAGTAAAGAGACCATCTTCCATGCTTTTTAGAACTCTCTCGCTGTGGGAATCAGACCATTTCCTTTTACAGGCAGTATGCCAGTCCCTTGCGACAGCCTCGAATGTCAGAGCTTCGCTTTGCTCGATCTTATCTGCTTTTTTCTTCTCAGAAGGGTCGATACCATCAGATACCAACTTTTTGGCTTCATCTCGCTTCCTGCGGGCTTCACCAAGAGAGACCATTGGATAAACCCCCAATGCTAAAACTTTCTGTTTGCCCCCGAAACGGTATTGGAGTCGCCAGTATTTTGAACCATTGGGGTTGATCAGCAGGTGCATACCCTGCCCATCGGTGAGTTTGAAGGGTTTGTCGGAGGGCTTGGTAGTCCTAACTTTGATATCGGTGAGAGCCATCAGTTGATACCTCCAGTGTTGGTACCAAAATCAATCGAACCGGGAATACCATCAGTTATACCATCATCAGTTGGTATATGTTCAAGGAATTGAGTAGACGTGGACAGACTAAGAAAAGCCAGAAACCTGCTTAACTTACTGTTTTTATGGACTAAAGTAGACGTTAGTAGACTTAAAAAAAGCTTTGTATGGTGCCGAAGGCCGGAATCGAACCGGCACGCCTCGCGGCGGTTGATTTTGAATCAACTGCGTCTACCGATTTCGCCACTTCGGCACTGAAGGGTATGCGGAAAACGTTGGCGATTATACCGTTACCCCCTGTTTACGCAACTCAATTCCTCACCCATCGTTACCAAGTGCTGAAAAATCCAGCGAAGCCCGGCGAGAATTCCCCATCCAATCGTCCCAGGGCGTGCAGACATACAGCGCTATATCAGACCAATCCCCATCACCCGCCCCAGATTACTCCCAATCCTTAACCATTAACTGCGGCTGCTGTTGCGCTGACGGAACTCGGCCGCGTTTTGGCAGTCGGAACAGTCAATTACCGCAAGGCTGTTTGCATGCGTCCAGTGAAATGACAGAACGTTAACAAGGCACAATCATGATGAAAGTTACCCACCTGGTAATGGCGCTTTCCCTTTCCGGCGCCCTTTTCTCCGCAGCAGCCAGTGCCACCAGCTGGCAGGATCAGTTAAGCTCCGCCGCCAATGCGCTGGGGCAAAGTTCAGAGAGCGGCAGCGGTGCCGCCAAAGATACCACCGCGCAGAGCGGCACGTCGTTAACGGCGCTGGCCGGGCTGCTGAACGGCGGCAGCCAGTCACTGAGCGCCGGCACCATGACCAACGCCGCCGGTGTGTTGCAGTACTGCATGAAGAACAATCTGGTGGATAACAACGTCTCCTCCATGAAGGAACAGCTGCTCGGCAAGCTGGGCCTGCAGGATACGCAGAAGCAGCAGCAGTCCACCGATTATCAGCAGGGTCTGCTGGGGCTGCTGAACACCGGCAACAACCAGCAGGTGAACCTCAAATCGCTGGGTGAAACGCAGCTCGGCAAGCAGGTAAAAACCAAAGCCTGTGATTTAGTGTTGAAACAGGGCTGGAAGTTTATCTCTTAATGAACCACGCTTATTATGGCGGTGAGGCTGTCCCCTCCCCGCTTTTTTCAGGGCTGCACGATGCGGCCCTTTTTTATCGCTGACGATCGCATCCGGCATCAATAATCAAAGACAGCCGCATCTTCTGCCGTCAGGATGATTCCCCCTACCTAAAAATAATAAGGTCAACATCATGTCTGATTACCGATTAAGTCATCTCTCTGGTCATCTGGGCGATATCGCGCTGCATCACTGGCCAGTGCCGCAGCCGCGTTTTCTGGTGCTGCTGGTTCACGGCTACGGCGAGCACCTGGCCCGCTATCACCACGTTGCCGAACGGCTGAACCATCTGGGCGGCTACGTATTTGGTCCGGATCATCTCGGCCACGGGCTGTCGCAGGGCGAGCGCGTGCTGATTGAGGATTACGAAGCGGTGGTGGACGATGTGCACCTGGCGGTGGCCTCGGTGCGTCAGCAGTTTGCCGATCTGCCGCTGGTGATTATCGGCCACTCAATGGGCGGGATGATCGCCACCCGTTATGTGCAGCGCTTCGCCGATGAGGTGCGCGCACTGGTGCTCTCCGGTCCACTGCTTGGCGAGCACACGCAGATTAGCGATATGTTCGGCCTGGAAGATATTCCCGATACGCCGCTGGATATCCGCACCCTGTCGCGCGATCCCATGGTCGGTGCGAAATATCAGGACGATCCGCTGGTGTGGCACGGGCCGTTTAAGCGCGCCACGCTGGGTGCGATGTGCGACATGCTGAGCACCATCCATCACGGGCCGGGCTTCGGCAGTCTGCCAACGCTGTGGCTGCACGGTGAAGGGGATAAGCTGGTGCTGCCGAATGAGAGCCAGAAGACACTGAACAAGCTGCGCGGCAGTGATTTTGACCGCGAGCTGTACAGCGGTGCGCAGCATGAGATTTTTAATGAGACCAATCGGGATGAAGTGCTGCGCCGCGTCAGTACATTTATCGTGCGCGCGCTGGGGTGAATCACAGCGGGGAGGATCGCTCCCCGCCATCCATCACTTAACAATCAGTCGGATACCGAGCAGCGCCATCACGCCGCCGCCCAGGCGGTCGAGCGGAGTTTTAAAGCGCAGATAGGTATTACGCGGGCCGCGAGAAGACAGCGCAAAGGCCACGAACAGATACCACAGCCCGTCGATCATCATCGCCACCAGTGGGATCGCCAGATACATGCTGAGGGGGATCTGCTGCGGCAGCAGCGCGGCAAACACGCCGCTGAATACCACGGCGGTTTTGGGGTTACTCAGCTGGGTGGTCAGCGCGGTCAGAAAGGCCCGGCGGGCGGTTTTACCATTGCTGCCCGGCAGCTCCAGCGCTAAGGGCTGGCGCGCACCGCGAAACATTTTATACGCCATCCACAGCAGGTAAAGACCGCCGGCGGTTTTCAGCACCAGCCACAGGGTTGGCACGGCGCTCAGCAGCGTGTGCAGCCCGGCGAGGGCGATAATGGCAAACAGGAAGCTCCCCGCTCCCATCCCTAACGCGGCACCGATCCCCGCCCGGCGCGATGACGCTACGGCGGTCCGCGCCACCAGAAATGACGACAACACCGGTAAGCAGCTTGCCGCCATCGCTCGTGACGAGAAGTACAGCAACGCCAAGCGCACGGCAATATTCGCCACTATGCAGCACGAGCGCGCTCTGCTGCCGCTGTCGCGCGGGCTACTCAACGATACCAGCGGGCGCAACGATGAAGGTATTATGATGTATGCCTTCGACAACGTGCGCAAGTTCGACGACCGTCAGGCGCAGGCGTTCGCCAGGCAGCATCTGGAGAGCTTTAAAAACGACAGTTATCGCATCCGGCTGGCCAAATACCTGATTGATAGCGGCGCCGACGGCGACAACATCGACCGCCTGCTCGACCAGCTGAAACACCAGAAGCAGGAGATATGGATGAGCGGCTATCAGGAGATCATCTTCGCGCGCATTATGCACACGCTGTCGGTGATACCGGTGGACGTACCCGCCGCCGCGCAGCTTCTCTCCCGGCAGATTGACGCGGGCCTGCAGCTGAAGCTGGACAATTTTGCCACTCAGCGCCCGTACAGCTGTCGCTGGAGCGATATTCGCAGTCGCTGGAGCAGCCGCAGCAGGTGGTGGGAAATCCGGCACTGACCGACGCGGTAGTGAAGGCGCAGCCGCTAACTTTGGCGCGGCTGGTGCGAATGAGCAAGTTTTTCCAGCTGAGCGACCGCAGCTTTTGGCTCACCACGCTGATGATGCAGCCCGGCGCGGAAACCCGCCTGCAGCTGGCGGATGGACGCCAGGTGGCGGGCAACGAGGTGCTGGAGGCTGTATGGCTGCGGATCGAGTCGCGCGCCGGGCAGCCAGCGTTAATCACCAGCCAGCCAGGAGACAAACGCCGCCACGTCGTCCGGAGTTTCAGCATCTGCCCCGCCGCGTGCCAGTCGTAATGCAATTCCACGACCAACCCCCTGACCCGCGCCGGTTACCAGAACCACTTTTCCATTAATTGACATAGCGTTAGCCTTATAAGATGAATAAACCAGCCCCGACCATTAGTCCGCTTATCATTTTATGCCTATGGCATCTGTGCTATTGGATTTATTACGATTGATAATCTTGATTTACATAAGTCCACGCGTGTTGCGGCAGTGAATACCTCTGCACAGACTTGCCGTATCCCTGTCGCGCCCTGCCTGCTATGCTTGAAGGATAATCACCCGCCTTTCAACCAGATGGATACCTGACTATGACCGAGCCGCTGCTAATTGCCCGAACCCCTGAACAACTACTGCATCTGCTGCCCGCCTTTGCCAACCGCCACGGGCTGATCACCGGCGCAACCGGCACCGGGAAAACCGTGACGCTGCAAAAAATTGCCGAAAGCTTTTCAGCCATCGGCGTACCGGTGTTTTTGGCAGATGTGAAAGGCGATCTGACCGGGATAGCGAAAGACGGCGTCAGCTCCGAGAAGCTCAGCGCGCGGCTGGCCAAAATCGGCGTTACCGACTGGGAGCCGCAGAGCAATCCGGCGGTGCTGTGGGATATTTTTGGCGAGCGCGGCCATCCGGTGCGGGCCACGGTCAGCGATCTTGGCCCGCTGCTGCTGGCGCGCCTGCTGAATCTCAACGAAGTGCAGAGCGGCGTACTGCAAATCATCTTCCGCGTGGCCGATGACCAGGGGCTGCTGCTGCTCGATTTTAAAGATCTGCGGGCGTTGACCCAGTACATCGGCGAGAACGCTAAAGCCTTCCAGAGCCAGTACGGCAATATTAACAGCGCCTCGGTAGGGGCCATCCAGCGCGGGCTGCTGGCACTGGAGCAGCAGGGCGCGGAATACTTCTTCGGCGAGCCGATGCTGGATATCCGCGACTGGATGCGCACCGACGATGCCGGGCGCGGCATCATCAATATTTTAGCCGCCGAAAAGCTGTATCAGATGCCGAAGCTGTACGCCACCACCCTGCTGTGGCTGCTGTCCGAGCTTTACGAGCAGCTGCCGGAAGCGGGCGATCTCGATAAGCCGAAGCTGGTGTTCTTCTTCGATGAGGCTCACCTGCTGTTCAGCGACGCACCACAGGTGCTGCTGGATAAAATCGAGCAGGTGATCCGCCTGATCCGCTCGAAAGGCGTCGGCGTCTGGTTTGTGTCGCAGAACCCGGCGGACATCCCCGATATGGTACTCGGCCAGCTTGGTAATCGCGTGCAGCACGCCCTGCGCGCCTTTACGCCAAAGGATCAGAAGGCGGTTAAGGCCGCGGCGGACACCATGCGCGCCAATCCCGCCTTCGATACCGTCAGCGCCATTCAGGAGCTGGGCACTGGCGAAGCGCTGATCTCGTTCCTTGATGAGAAAGGCAGCCCGTCAATGGTGCAGCGCGCGATGGTGATCGCCCCCGGATCGCGGATGGGCCCGGTCACCGACGATGAACGCAACGGTCTGCTCAATCACTCACCGCTCTCCGGCAAGTATGATGAAGTGCTGGACCGGGAATCCGCGTGGGAAAAACTGCAGCAGGGCGTGCAGGAAGCCAGCGATCGGGCCAGCGCGCCGCCGGCCAAAGGCAACAATGTGGCGGTGGATGACGGCATTCTTGGCGGACTGAAGGATATTCTGTTCGGCAGCACCGGCCCGCGCGGCGGCAAGCGCGACGGCGTGGTGCAAAGCGTGGCGAAAAGCGCCGCACGGCAGATCACCAACCAGATCATTCGCGGCGTGCTGGGCAGTATTATGGGTGGCAGGAAGAAGTAAGGAGCTTATGGATAAAGAACGTGAACTGAGGCAGGCAAAGCGCCTGCCGCTGCTGTTACTGGGAGGCGCGGCGCTGCTGTTTATCGCCACGCTGATCTGGCCGCTGTACTACCCGCCGAGCCTGTGGGTCAGCGGGCTGAAGGCCGTCGCCGAGGCGTCGATGGTGGGCGCGCTGGCGGACTGGTTCGCGGTCAGCGCGCTGTTTCGCCGGGTGCCGATCCCGCTGGTCGGCCGCCACACGGCGATCATTCCGCGCAACAAGGATCGCATCGCCGACAACCTCGCGCTGTTCGTGCAGGATAAATTCCTTAACACCGGATCGCTGCTGGAACTGATCCGCCGCCACGATCCGGCACGGATCGTGGCCGAATGGCTGAGTAAAGCGGAAAACGCCGCGTGGCTCAGCGGCTATCTGCTGAAGCTGGTGCGTGGCTTTCTCGATCTGGCCGACGATCGGCGCATCCAGCAGTTTATGCGCCAGGCAATCCACAAAGCGATCGACAAGGTGGATCTCAGCCAGTCGTCGGCGCTGATCCTGGAAAGCCTGACCAAAAATAACCGCCACCAGCAGCTGCTGGATGATGCTCTCGCCCAGGTGTTACAGCTGATCAACCGTCCCGGCACCCACGAATTTATCGCCCTGCAGGTGGTGCGCTGGCTGAAGCGCGAGCACCCGCTGAAGGAAAAAGTGCTGCCCAGCGAGTGGCTGGGCGAAAAGAGCGCCGATCTGGCGGCCAGCGCGGTGCAGTCGATTCTCAATGAGATCGAAAACGATCCCACCCACGCGCTGCGCCAGGGCTTTAACCGCGCGGTGCAGCGGCTGATCGTGCGGCTGAAAACCGATCCGGAGATGGCGCAGAAAGCCGAAGAAGTGAAGCGCTATCTGAAAGAAGACGAGGCGCTGAACGGTTATATCGCCCAGCTGTGGGGCGATCTGCGCGGCTGGCTGAAGGAGGATCTCAGCCGCGAAGACTCCCGCCTGCATGCGAAGGTCAGCGCCGCCGGGCAGTGGTTCGGCGACACGCTGATGCAGGATCACAGCCTGCGCAGCTCGCTGAACCAGCATCTGGAAGAAGCGGCGGCAGGCGTAGCGCCGGAGTTCTCCGACTTCCTCAGCCGCCATATCAGCGACACGGTAAAAAGCTGGGACGCGGCCGATATGTCGCACCAGGTGGAGCTGAATATCGGCCGCGATTTACAGCGCATCCGCATCAACGGCACGCTGGTCGGCGGCGCAATCGGGCTGCTGCTCTATCTGCTGTCGCTGATCCCGATGCTGATCTAGCCCGCGCATGCCGCAGCGCCGGGTTCGCTGACGGCTCTCTTTCACCGTTCAGCGAAACGGCTGGCGTGACCGGTGCACACCACTATAGGTGACTCAGCTGTGCCGGGCGATCTGCTGCTGGCTGTACTCGGCGCTGTAGAGGAACGGGGTATGCAGCCCGCCGTCCAGGTGGGTAAACGGCACCAGCGTCCCGTTATCGTCAAACAGGTGGATCTGCGCGGGGTCGATGGACAGCTCGACGAAATCCCCCGGCTGGCTGACGCGCCCCGGCGTCAGGCGCGCGGTCAGATCCTGCTCCTCTACCCGGCACAGCGCCAGCGTATCCGAACCCAGCGGCTCAATGGCATCGGCCGCCGCAGCAGCGCGCTGTTTGAGCTGTTGCAGCAGCAGATCGTACTCGGCATCCTGCCGCCGATGTCGGTGGTGCTGGTGCTGGAGCTGGCGCAGCGCTTTGGTTACAGCCAGAGCACGGTGCGCGAGGCGCTGCTGGCCTGCCTGTCGCACCATATCCGCACCGCCGTTGATTTCGGGCCGGATCTGACCCTGCCGGACGCGGGGAAAATGCTATGAGCCTGAGCGGGGTACCTTCGGCGGAAATGATTGCGCTGCTGCGCGAACTTCAGCGGGAAGATGCCGGGCTGCCGGACCCGACCACGCTCTCCCCCGCCGAGGGCCGGGCACAGGCGGAGCGCGGCAACCGGCGCTGGAATCAGCAGCTGCGGCCGAAATAACAGGGGCTGGAACTGGGACTGGTGCTGGAACAGTCAGTAAACAAGAAGGGCCGGATAGACCGGCCCTTTTTTGTCATGACTGTCGCTTAGCTATCGTCGCTTCAGCAGCAGGAACACGCTGACCGCAAAGAACGCGGCACTTGGCAGCAGCGCGCCCAGCAACGGCGGAATGTGGTAAACCAGGCTTAAAGGACCAAAAATCTGGTCCAGCACGTAGAACAGGAAGCCGAAGCTGATCCCTACCACCACGCGGAAGCCCATCGACA
Source organism: Erwinia sp. GW821-FHT03D09 (assembly GCF_059420805.1). Lineage (NCBI taxonomy): Bacteria > Pseudomonadati > Pseudomonadota > Gammaproteobacteria > Enterobacterales > Erwiniaceae > Erwinia > Erwinia sp. GW821-FHT03D09. The sequence goes on along the minus strand of NZ_JBWKUK010000012.1, from coordinate 133,076 downwards.
CGCTGCGCAGCGGGCCAAAGATAAACGACAGCGCCATCAGCATCATCACCGCCACCGACAGCGGCTGGAAGATTTTGCTCCACATATTCAGCTGATAGCGACCGGGCGTCTGCCCGCTCTGCTCAAGGTATTTGGTGTAGTTGTACAGGCCGCGAATCGACAGCGCTTCCGGGTCCAGCGCCACCACGCCCAGCTTGTCCGGCGTCAGCGAGGTTTTCCACTCGCCGCTCAGCGTCTGGCTGCCCTTCACCTGTTCCGGATCGGTCAGGTCTGACTGGTCAACCTGGGCCAGTTCCCACACCTTTTTCTCGGCGTTGTACTTCGCCGAGGCCGCATAGCGCACCGACTGCAGGCGGCGATCGTGGTTAAAGCTGTAAATACTGATCCCGGCCAGCTGGTTATCATCGCGGATGCGCTCGATAAAAATAAAGTTATCGCCGTCTTTCGCCCACAGCCCACCCTGCGTGGAGAGCAGCGAACCGCCCACCAGCTGCTGAGCGCGGTAGTTACGCGCCATCTGCTCGCCCTGCGGGGCGACAAACTCACCGATGGCCATGGTCAGCAGCACCAGCGGGATCGCCGTCTTCATGACCGAGGCGGCAATTTGCAGGCGGGTAAAGCCGGAGGCCTGCATCACCACCAGCTCGCTGCGCTGGGCCAGCGTACCAAGGCCCAGCAGCGCGCCAAGCAGCGCCGCCATCGGGAAGAAGATTTCGATATCTTTCGGCACGCTCAGCACAGTGTACAGCCAGGCCCCGGCGGCGGTGTATTCGCCCTGCCCGGTTTTGCGCAGCTGATCGACAAATTTGATGATGCCGGAGAGCGACACCAGCATAAACAGCGTCGCCATGATGGTGTTGAATATCGTTTTACCGATATAGCGGTCAAGAACGCCAAACATCAGACTGTGCCTCTCTTATTGAACCGCGCGCGCAGACGACGCATCGGCACCGTATCCCACATATTCAGCAGCACCGACAGGCCCAGATAGCCCAGGTTAACCGCCCACATCCAGACGGCCGGATCGATGCGGCCTTTGCTACCGCTGGAGCGCAGGGAGCTTTGCAGCAGGAAGAACACCAGATACAGCAGCATCGCAGGCAGCATCGACAGCACGCGCCCCTGACGCGGGTTCACCACGCTGAGCGGCACCACCATCAGCGCCATCACCAGCACGGAGACGATCAGCGTCAGACGCCAGTGCAGTTCGCTGCGGAAATCAGGTTTATCCGACTGCCAAAGCATCTTCAGCGATGCCTGTTCTGAATCGTTCGGGTCCAGCGTCACCGCCTGATGCCCGACGATGGCCTGATAGTTTTTGAAATCGGTAATGCGGAAATCACGCAGCATGGCGGTGCCCTCAAAGCGGGTACCGTTATCCAGCGTCACCACCTGTGAACCGTCGGCGCGCTGATTCATATGGCCGTGATCGGCCACCACCACCGACGGGCGGGCGTTGCCTTTCGGCCGCAGCTGCGCGAGGAAAACGCTGTCAAAGCTGTTGCCCTTCACGTTTTCAATAAACAGCACCGACTGGCCGTCAGAGGACTGCTGGAACTGGCCTGCGGCCAGCGCTGCCGCGCCGGGGTTGGCCTTGGCGTTCTGCATCACTTCGCTCTGATGGCGCGATGACCAGGGGCCAAGCCAGCCGACGTTCACCGCCGCCAGCAGCGCGGTAAACAGCATCAGCACCATCGCCGCTTTGACCAGCACATTTTTGCCCAAACCGCAGGCGTGCATCACGGTGATTTCACTCTCGGTGTATAACCGGCCAAGTGTCATCAAAATGGCTAAAAACAGGCTCAGTGGCAGGATAAGTTGTGCCATTTCCGGCACGCCAAGGCCCAATAATGTCAGTACTAAGTTTGTTGGGATTTCGCCATCAACCGCGGCTCCTAAAATCCTGACTAACTTCTGGCAAAAGAAGATCAGCAGCAGGATGAACAGGATAGCCAGCTGGCTTTTGAGCATTTCCCGAACCAGATATCTAATGATGATCACGCTGAATACGCCTGTGAAAACTTGTCTTTTTGCAGGAAAATCGCTAGTTTCATCGCTTATGCGCCATTTTTTCTCATCAATGGCCCTGTCATAGCTAAAATAGTATGGCAATAAATCGCGTTCTGGTGATGAAATACAAAAAATTATCACCGAAACTCAATCTGACGTTCGTGACTAAACGACGTTTACGCAACGACACTTTCCGTTACGGAAGCGACATATATTAGCCGCAGCAAGCGCCGTTGTCTTTAAGATTCAGGAGAGTGCATGGAGTTCAGTGTAAAAAGCGGTAGCCCGGAAAAACAGCGCAGTGCCTGTATTGTAGTGGGCGTATTTGAACCGCGCCGGCTGTCACCGATTGCTGAACAGCTGGATAAAATCAGCGATGGCTACATCAGCGCCCTGCTGCGCCGTGGTGAACTGGAAGGGAAAGTGGGGCAGACATTGCTGCTGCACCATGTGCCAAACATTCTCTCTGAGCGTATTTTGCTGATTGGCTGCGGCAAAGAGCGAGAGCTCGACGAGCGCCAGTACAAGCAGGTCATTCAGAAAACCATCAACACCCTGAACGACACCGGTTCGATGGAAGCCGTGTGCTTCCTCACCGAGCTGCACGTTAAAGGGCGCAACACCTACTGGAAAGTGCGCCAGGCGGTTGAAACCTCGAAAGAGACGCTCTACAGCTTCGATCAGCTGAAAAGCAACAAGGTTGAGCCGCGTCGTCCGCTGCGCAAGCTGGTGTTCAATGTACCAACCCGCCGCGAGCTGACCAGCGGTGAGCGCGCGATCCAGCACGGTCTGGCGATTGCTGCCGGCGTCAAGGCGGCGAAAGACCTCGGCAATATGCCACCGAATATCTGTAACGCGGCCTACCTGGCCTCACAGGCGCGTCAGCTGGCGGATGCCTACAGTAAAAACATCACCACCCGCGTCATCGGCGAACAGCAGATGAAAGAGCTGGGGATGAATGCCTACCTTGCCGTCGGTGCCGGGTCACAGAATGAATCGTTAATGTCGGTGATCGAGTACAAAGGCAACCCGGATGCGGAAGCGCGCCCGATCGTGCTGGTCGGTAAAGGCGTCACCTTCGATACCGGCGGCATCTCGCTGAAGCCGGGCGAAGCGATGGACGAAATGAAGTACGATATGTGCGGCGCGGCGTCAGTGTACGGCGTGATGCGCATGGTCGCCGAACTGAATCTGCCGCTGAATGTGGTGGGCGTGCTGGCAGGCTGTGAAAACATGCCCGGCGGCCGCGCCTATCGTCCGGGCGACGTACTGACCACCATGTCCGGCCAGACGGTAGAAGTGCTGAATACCGATGCCGAAGGCCGCCTGGTGCTGTGCGACGCACTGACCTACGTTGAGCGCTTCGAGCCGGAAGTGGTGATTGACGTGGCTACGCTGACCGGGGCCTGCGTCATTGCGCTGGGCCACCATATCAGCGGCCTGCTGTCGAACCACAATCCGCTGGCGCACGAGCTGATCGGTGCGTCTGAACAGTCCGGTGACCGCGCCTGGCGTCTGCCGATGGCCGACGAGTATCAGGAGCAGCTGGACTCCAACTTTGCCGACATGGCAAACATTGGTGGCCGTCCAGGCGGAGCGATTACCGCCGCCTGCTTCCTGGCGCGCTTTGCCCGTAAGTACAACTGGGCGCACCTCGACGTTGCCGGAACCGCATGGCGCTCCGGTAAGGCGAAAGGTGCAACCGGCCGCCCTGTCGCGCTGCTGTCTCAGTTCCTGCTTAACCGCGCCGGTCTGAACGGCGACGATTAACAGCTGCAAGCGGGAGGCGATACGGCTTCCCACCGGGGCGGAGACACACTTCTCGCCCGCGGCTGATGACATAACCCTGCAATGGCGGACTCCAATCCGCCGTTGCTGTTTTTTCTCCAACCAGGCCTGATGCATGAAAAACGCAACGTTCTATCTGCTGGAAACCGATACGCCGGTCGGCGGGCTGAGCGCGCAGGAAGCGCTGGTCTGCGATCTGGCGGAGGCCCGCTGGCGTGACGGCAAACGCGTGCTGATAGCCTGTGAAGACGAAGCGCAGGCTAACCGGCTGGACGAAGCGCTGTGGCAGCGTCCCGTCAGCGCCTTTGTGCCGCATAATCTGGCCGGTGAAGGCCCGAAATACGGTGCGCCGGTCGAGCTGGCCTGGCCGCAGCGCCGGGGCAATGCGCCGCGCGATCTGCTGATCAGCCTGCTACCGCAGTTTGCAGATTTTGCCACCGCTTTCTATGAAGTGATAGACTTCGTACCCTATGAAGAATCTTTGAAACAGCTGGCGCGCGATCGCTACAAAGTGTATCGCAGCGTTGGATTCCACTTGAATACGGCAACGCCGCCCTTGCCACCAACGACATAGCAGAACATGGAAAAGACATATAACCCGCAAGATATCGAGCAGCCGCTTTACGAGCACTGGGAAAAGCAGGGCTACTTCAAACCAAATGGCGATACCAGCCAGGAAAGCTTCTGCATCATGATCCCGCCGCCGAACGTCACCGGTAGCTTGCATATGGGTCACGCCTTCCAGCAGACCATTATGGACACCATGATCCGCTACCAGCGTATGCAGGGGAAAAACACCCTGTGGCAGGCGGGGACCGACCATGCCGGTATCGCCACCCAGATGGTGGTTGAGCGCAAAATCGCTGCCGAAGAAGGCAAAACCCGTCAGGACTACGGCCGCGACGCGTTTATCGAAAAAATCTGGCAGTGGAAAGAAGAGTCCGGCGGCACCATTACCCGCCAGATGCGCCGCCTCGGCAACTCGGTTGACTGGGAGCGCGAGCGCTTCACCATGGATGAAGGCCTGTCCAACGCGGTGAAAGAAGTGTTTGTGCGCCTGCATAAAGAGAACCTGATCTACCGCGGCAAACGCCTGGTCAACTGGGACCCAAAACTGCGCACCGCCATCTCCGATCTGGAAGTGGAGAACCGCGAATCCAAAGGTTCGATGTGGCACCTGCGCTACCCGCTGGCTGACGGGGTGAAAACCGCCGACGGTAAAGATTATCTGGTCGTCGCGACTACCCGCCCGGAAACCGTGCTCGGTGATACCGGCGTGGCCGTGAACCCATCCGATCCGCGCTATAAAGATTTGATCGGCAAGTTCCTTGTGTTGCCGCTGGTTAACCGCCGCATTCCGATCGTTGGTGACGAACACGCCGATATGGAAAAAGGCACCGGCTGCGTGAAGATCACCCCGGCGCACGACTTTAACGACTACGAAGTGGGCCGCCGCCATCGCTTACCGATGATCAACATTCTGACCTTCGACGGTGATATCCGCGAATCCGCTCAGGTGTTTGATACCAACGGTGAAGAGTGCGACGACCACGGTACCGACATTCCGCTGGCGTTCCAGAAGCTGGAGCGCTTTGCCGCGCGTAAAGCCATTGTGGCCGCGATTGACGCACTGGGCCTGCTGGACGAAATCAAACCGCACGATCTGACCGTCCCTTACGGCGATCGCGGCGGCGTGGTGATTGAGCCGATGCTGACCGACCAGTGGTACGTGCGTACCGCGCCGCTGGCGAAAGTCGCGGTAGAAGCGGTAGAAAACGGTGATATCCAGTTCGTACCTAAGCAGTATGAAAACATGTACTTCTCGTGGATGCGTGATATCCAGGACTGGTGCATCTCCCGTCAGCTGTGGTGGGGCCACCGCATTCCGGCCTGGTACGATGCTGAAGGCAACGTCTACGTGGCGCGTAACGAAGCGGAAGTCCGTGCGGAAAACAACATCGCCGACGACGTGGTGCTGACCCAGGACGAAGACGTGCTGGATACCTGGTTCTCTTCCGGTCTGTGGACCTTCTCCACCCTCGGCTGGCCGGAGAATACCGAAGCGCTGCGCACCTTCCACCCGACCAGCGTGCTGGTCAGCGGCTTCGACATTATCTTCTTCTGGATTGCGCGCATGATCATGTTGACCATGCACTTCATCAAAGACGAAGACGGCAAGCCGCAGGTGCCGTTCAAGACCGTGTATATGACCGGCCTGATCCGCGATGACGAAGGGCAGAAGATGTCCAAGTCGAAGGGTAACGTGATCGATCCGCTGGATATGGTTGACGGTATTTCGCTGGAAGATCTGCTGGAAAAACGCACCGGTAACATGATGCAGCCGCAGCTGGCGGAGAAAATTCGCAAGCGTACCGAGAAGCAGTTCCCGAACGGCATTGAGCCGCACGGCACCGATGCCCTGCGCTTTACCCTGGCGGCGCTGGCCTCAACCGGCCGTGACATCAACTGGGATATGAAGCGCCTGGAAGGCTACCGCAACTTCTGTAACAAGCTGTGGAACGCCAGCCGCTTCGTGCTGATGAATACCGAAGAGCATGACTGCGGCTTTAACGGCGGCGAGCTGGAGCTGTCGCTCGCCGATCGCTGGATCCTGGCGGAGTTTAACCAGACGGTGAAGGCTTATCGCGAGGCGCTGGACAGCTATCGCTTCGATATCGCGGCCGGGATCCTGTACGAGTTCACCTGGAACCAGTTCTGTGACTGGTACCTGGAGCTGGCCAAGCCGGTAATGAACGGCGGCACCGAGGCTCAACTGCGCGGCACCCGTAATACGCTGGTGACAGTGCTGGAAGCCCTGCTGCGCCTGGCGCATCCGATCATTCCGTTTATCACCGAAACCATCTGGCAGCGCGTGAAGGTGCTGAAGAACATCAGCGACGACACCATTATGCTGCAGCCGATGCCGGAGTTTGACGCGGCGCGCGTGGATGAGGTGGCGATGGCGGATACCGAGTGGCTGAAGCAGGCGATTGTCGCGGTGCGTAATATTCGTAACGAGATGAACATTTCTCCGTCCAAACCGCTGGATGTGCTGCTGCGCGGCGCCAGCGATGATGCGGCCCGCCGCGTAAACGAAAACCGCAACTTCCTGAAGACGCTGGCTCGTCTGGATAAGCTGGAGCTGCTGGCCGCCGGAGATAAAGGCCCGGTGTCGGTGACCAAGCTGGTTGACGGTGCCGAGCTGCTGATCCCGATGGCCGAGCTGGTGGATAAAAACGCCGAGCTGGAGCGTCTGGCGAAGGAAGTGGGCAAGATTGACGTTGAGATGGAGAAGATTACCGCCAAGCTGGGTAACGAAGGTTTTGTTGCCCGTGCGCCGGAAGTGGTTGTCGCCAGGGAGCGGGAGCGTCTGGCGGACTTCGAGCAGGCTAAGGTCAAGCTGATCGAGCAGCAGGGCGTGATCGCCGCGCTGTAAGTTTTCTCAGCAAGCCTGATGAAACCGCCGTCTTTTGATGGCGGTTTTTTTTTGGCGTTTTACTGCTGAGAGGATCGTTCTTGGGCTGAGGGTGGCTTTAGCTATGGATAATGGCTGTAAGTTTAAGAAGTGGCTATAAGTTTGGGGAGCGTGCGCCCGTCCCGGCGGCCTGCGGGCGGTCCTCGCGCCGTGCTTCGCACGATGCCTTCGGTTACGGCATCCGGCCTTTCGGACCGGCCAGGAGCGGACGTCCTGCCCGCGCCTGGCCTGGCGCCCGCATCCATGCTGTCGCCTCCGGCCCTGATGCCTGCACCTCAGCGCTGCGGATTACCCACCAGCCGCCGGGACGAGCCCACTTTATCCATCCTGCTGGCTTTTAAAGTACCGTTTAATGGTAAAAGGGCATTACTTCAGTTGGCATGAGAGACAACCGACGGGTTTGATTTGAATCATCGGAAATCGGGATGATGCAGAAAAGTACCATTGGGAAATGCTACACCTGAACGACTCAGCGGGTTGGGTACGCAAACAACTCAGTGCAAATGCCCGGCTATGCGTCGTAAAACAGTTATCCCATTATGCTTTTACTTCCCTAGTGGGAACATTGCCCCAGAATTTGAAAAGAGACTTCTCTGCCTGTCTTTATGAAATGACCAGCGACGCTGAAGTGGCTAAGCGGGCGGGCTGTGCTGCCGAGCGGGCAATCCGCAGCGCTGAACGGAGAGAGGAAGCCAGGATTCGCCTGCAAGGACGCAGGCGAAAGTCACAGCCGCGCAGGACGCGCGTCTGTGGCGGTCCGGCAGGCTGACGAACGAAGTGAAGGCACCACGCGAAACGTGGCGCGAGGACCGGCCCGAACGGGAGCACAGCCCGCCAGCCGGACACCGGCATCCCAGACGGCGAGCACAGCCTATCAGCCAGACACCGGTATCCCAAACGGCAGCCTACCTGCCCTGTTCCGCCGCCCGAATCGCCTTAATCCGCTCCGGCATATCCGGATGGGTACTCATCCATTCCGGTAAACTCAGCCCGCGACTCTCCTTCTCGCCCGACTGCTGAAGCTGACCGTAAATTTCCGCCATCGCCGACAACGAACGCCCCTGTGCTTTCATCTGCGCAATCGCATACGCATCCGCTTCCCGCTCCATGCTGCGCGAAAACTGCATCTGATGCACGAAAGCAGCCGACTGCAACAGCGTGTCACCAATGCCGCTGACGTCGCCGGTCAGCCACATATAGCTCAGCGAGATCAGCGACGAACGCACCAGCATCCGCATCGGATGGCGGTAGTGGTGATGCCCGATCTCATGCAGCATCACTGCCGCCAGCGCATCGTCGCTTTTCGCCATACGCACCAGATCGTCACTGACCACCAGCGTGCCGTCCGCCAGCATAAAGGCGTTAGCGCCCCCGTCGAAATGCATGACCTTCAACCGCAGCGGCACCGCGTCCTGCTTCATCTCACCGGGAATAATGCCGCTAAACAGGCGTTCCATACGCTGCTGCTGCGCCGGCGTCAGCTTGCCATCGCTAAAGCCGCTGCTCTGCAACAACGTCAGGGTTTGCTGCCCCACCTGCCGCTCAACGTAAGCCGGCATATTTGAAGCCAGCGCGGTGCTGGCGGCAGGCAGGATCACCCAAATATAGAGCGCAATAGCGGCCAGCGTAGCCAACAGGGTCAGTCCGACGCCGCGGCGGTGCCGCTCCAGACGATGTACCAGGCCTGGGCGGTGGCGCTGCTGCCACCACTGACGGAATGCGACATCGTCATCCGGCACAAAGCGCCCGCCGTCAGCAAAGCTCAGCGTCAGCGGGATGGTGCCCAGCGCATCGGATACCGTTATCGCGTTAAGCAACGTAATCTGCTGCTGCCCGTTGCAGTCCAGTACCAGATGACGATCGTGTAATGTGAGGCGGGCAGGCTCGCGAGCTGCCCGTCCGGGGGACTGATAATAGCCGTTAAGCTGCAAAATCAGATTCCCGCATTAAGATCGAAAGCAGAAACCACCTCTTCCGCCACCGCTGTTCGGGCTGAGTCGTGGTGAGCCATAACGTCATCCAGCGAGATATCGCCCTCCAGCTCGGTGCTGTTAGCCAGATAGCGCGCCAGGCGGATTTCGGCAATCGGAGCACCCAGGCCGAGGGTGAAGATCACGATCAGCGTATTAGTCAGCGTCAGAGCCAGGAAAGCGCCCGTTGATAGCGTTGATTTCAGGCGCAGCTTATCGCCCAGCCGGGTCTGGCCGAAAACATAATTACGTTGAGCCACCACTAAATAAGCGGAGGAGACTAAGCCACCGAACAGAATGACCAGGAAGGTCAGGAAAATATTCAGTACGTTGCCGGCCATCATATTACCCAGCATTTCCGGATCGCTGATGCCTATAGCCGAGGCATATATTATCGAGGCAAACAGAGAACTAATCAGCAGGCCACCGATAATCAGGAACGGCAGCATAATCAGGAAGCTGATCAATACCATTTTAATAAATGTCTTTTTGCTCAGCTCGGCTTTAAACGGCAGCTGACCAAACGCCATATTATTGATATACAAATCGTGATTCAGCGCAGCAACGGTCCCCTGTATTGCCGCCAGTCCCACCAGATACAGCACGAAGCAAACCACACCGACGGTCATTGTGGTGCTGATATTGCCACTGGTCGCACCCGCAGCGCCAATCATGCCCACCACCAGTAACAGCGCCAGGATCATCAGCACCGGCGCCAGGTACATAGTCCAGTACGCGCGGCCAATGCGGCAGTGATAATTAAAGCGCACGCCGCGGAAGCTGCTCATCAGCGCGTTGTAGCGCCAGCTGCGGATCACGATCCACGGTATCAGCGCAAAGAAGGCCAGCATGGCTAACAGGGTCAGGGTCGGGGAAATAGAAGAGATAATAAAGAACAGCACCAGGCCGATAAAAACAATAATGCGGCCAACAAGAAGGTTGATTGGTCGAGCATGATAATCAAAACGATCGCCGGCAATTTCAGTATTACCATAGAAGTAGCGGCGGCGACGCACGGTGGCCCAGGCGGAATATATCCCCAACGTCACCATGGTCAGTAATGCATTGACTAACCAGATTGAGAAATATTCGCCAGCGCGACCGTGAAACAGCACCGGATGGCGCTGAGAATGCGAGGTATTGTTTTCCATTAGATTTTCTTCCTGAAAATAAGAGAGCTAAATAATAATTCAGAATATGAAAGCAGTATAACTGCCTGCTATTTAAGCATGGCACTGATAGTCAAACAATGGAATAGTTATCATTCAGATTACCCCTGGCACAGCGGTGACATCGCTCATCGCGCATTGCATCACGGCGTCAGCAATGTTATTACACTTACCTGCTGCCGAACTGCTATGAGCCTGACTTATGACAACCGCGATCCAATCTACTCTGACTGTGCAAGTACGCCCGATTACGCTTGCTGACAATCCTCACATTGCTGCGGTGATCCGCACGGTTTCTGCTGAATTTGGTTTAACGGCGGATAAAGGCTACACGGTATCCGACCCGAATCTGGATCGTTTGTATGAGCTGTACAGCGAAACGAACAGCGCCTATTGGGTGGTAGAAGTGGAAGGAAAAGTCGTTGGCGGTGGCGGTTTGGCTCCGTTACAGGGCGGTGATGCGGACGTTTGTGAATTGCAGAAGATGTATTTCCTGGCGGAGGCGCGCGGTCTTGGCGTGGCGCGTAACCTGGCGCTTCAGGCGCTGGAATATGGTCGTGATCGCGGGTTTAAGCGCTGCTATCTGGAAACCACCGCGTCACTGACGCGCGCCATTCGCCTGTATGAGCATCTGGGGTTCCAGCATATTGATGGCCCGATGGGTTATACCGGGCATGTGGATTGCGAAGTCACTATGCTGAAGGCGTTATAAGGCTTTTTGCATTTTGCAGGTGCTGCCTGAAAGTTGGTGCTCTCGCTGACTGGCGCTGCCCCGGGTCGGGCGGGTCCTCGCGCCGCGCTGCGGTCCCTTCTCTTCGCTCAGCGCTGCGGATGCTCCGACCGAAGCCACCGCCAGTCCGCTGATAAACTACTGCGTTGCCTGGAAAAGCGGGCACCTTATACGAAGGGAGAGCGGCCTCTGCAGCTGCCAGGCAATCGGCAACATAAAGACGGACAAATCAGC
>NZ_JBWKUK010000012.1:323-121604 GCF_059420805.1 Erwinia sp. GW821-FHT03D09 | reverse complement strand
CCGCAACCACCTGTCTGCAATTAAAGCCCGTGTTACCTGGAAAAGCGGGCACCTGAGGCGAAGGGAGAGCGGCCTCTGCAGCTGCCAGGCAAGCGGCAACGCAAAGACGAACAAATCAGCAACCACCTGTCTGCAATTAAAGCCCGTGTTACCTGGAAAAGCGGGCACCTGAGGCGAAGGGAGAGCGGCCTCTGCGGCTGACGGACAATCCGCAGCGCTGAGGAGCAGGCTGTGGGACCGGAGAGACCAGCAGGGATGCTGGGCTCAGGCGCAGCGCGGGCAGGACGCCCGCTCTGCGCCGATCCGACAGGCCCACAGCCGAAGCCGAAGGCACCGCGAAGCGGCGCGAGGACCGTCCGGCAGCCGCAGAGGCCGCTCTCCGTACTCCCAGGCTAACAAGCTAACAAGCTAACAAGCTAACAAGCTAACAAGCTAACAAGCTAACAAGCTAACAAGCTAACAAGCTAACAAGCAGCACCAGAACCGATCCCCTGCAAGCAATCAAAAATCCGGCACCCCGCTATGAAAACGCAGTTCGCTATCCGGCTCGCTGATTAAGCGGGCTTCGGTTTCCCCAATCTTCCGCACCCGTGCGCTGATATCCTGCCCGGAGATCAGCGTCGCCAAAGCCAGATAATCCTGATAGTGTCGCGCTTCCGAACGCAGCAGCGAGACGTAGAAAGCCGACAGCTCGTCGTCAAGATACGGTGCCAGGCTGGCAAAACGCTCGCAGGAACGCGCTTCGATATAGGCGCTGCAGATCAGCTTATCCACCAGCGTCTGCGGCTCATAGGTGGCCACTTCACGCAGCAACCCTTTGGCATAGCGGCTGGCGGTAATTTTTGCATAGGGAATATTCCGCGCCTGCATGATCTCCAGCACCTGGTAAAAATGATGCAGCTCTTCTTTGATCAGCAGCACCATCTTATCCACCAGCTCGTCGCCGTAAGGTGCTTCTTCGCGGGTAATAATGGTTTTAGACAGCGCGCGGTGCTGCTCAAGAAACGTCAGATCGCTATGCGCATTATGGACGAAGTTTTCCCACGGCTTCAGCCACGCCAGCAGCGCATCACCGCTGGCTTTATCCGCCACGTACTTACGGATCAGCCACATGGCGGTTTGTGCCGCTTTTAGCTCACAGACCAGGTGATCGGTCAGCAGCAGGGCCAGATTTTGCGGTTTACGCGCTTCGTCGATCCACGCCTGCGGAGTGCGGCAAAGCAGGAAGCCATGAATGGGGGCAAGGAGGTGTTCGATATTCATTATTCGGACCAGAGAGGAATGAATCATCACGCCGCAGAGAACCTGCGGCGTGCACTATACGGGATTAGTGACGTACGCCGTTGTCTTCCTCGTCGTCAGCCTCATCTTCACCGTCTTCATCATCGTCCTGAGCATCAGGATCTTCGAAGTAGGTGCCCCAGCCGTCATAGTCAACGTTGAATTTCGCCACCAGATCCACCAGCTGTTCAACCTGCTTGTCGATCAGATCCGCATTCAGCGCGCCTTCGCTCAGGATATCGCAGCACATTACGGTGGTGCCATCTTCCAGCTCCAGCTCTTCCGGCTCGGTGACTTCATAGCCCAGTTTGAAAGCTTCTACCGCCGCCTTCTCCAGCGCGTCAAAGCTGTCGCAGGAAAAATGATGCTCAATCGTATACAGCGCATCAGGATCGCTACCGTCTTCCAGCAGCTCTTCGATAATTAACCGCGTCTCTTCACGCTGCTCTGCCAAAAATGCTTCATTAGCCATGATCCGTTCCTTAATTTATGGGTCTTGTTTGATTATTTTCCCACAGCGCCCTCTGCGCCACTACCTTTAAAGAAAAGTTTCTGTACGCTGGGGTTGAAAATGAATATTAATACAGTTAGATTGAATTTAAATTCATTAAAGATTACCTGGAGTGCTTTATGAGTCATCTGTACCAACGTCATTTTCTCAGGCTGCTGGACTTTACCCCCGCTGAAATCAATGGCCTGCTTGCGCTGGCATCGACGCTTAAGACCGATAAGAAAAACGGTGAAGAAATTCAGCATCTGAAAGGCAAAAATATTGCGCTCATCTTCGAAAAAGACTCGACCCGTACCCGATGCTCTTTCGAAGTTGCCGCTTACGACCAGGGCGCTAACGTCACCTATCTTGGCCCAAGCGGTAGCCAGATCGGCCACAAAGAGTCGATGAAGGACACGGCCCGCGTGCTGGGCCGGATGTATGACGGTATTCAGTATCGCGGCCACGGCCAGGCGCTGGTGGAATCGCTGGCAGAGCATGCCGGGGTGCCGGTATGGAACGGTCTGACCAATGAGTTCCACCCGACCCAGCTGTTGGCCGATCTACTGACCATGCAGGAACATCTGCCGGAGAAAGCCTTCAGCCAGATGACCTTTGCCTACGTCGGCGACGCGCGCAACAATATGGGAAACACCATGCTGGAAGCGGCCGCGCTGGTGGGTCTGGATCTGCGTCTGGTGGCACCGAAAGGCTGCTGGCCGGATGAGAAACTGGTAGAGGAGTGTCGCGCAGCGGCAGAGAAGACCGGTGGCAAAATTACTCTGATCGAAGACATTGCGGCAGGCGTAAAAGGCGCTGACTTTATCTATACCGACGTCTGGGTTTCCATGGGCGAGCCGAAAGAAGTCTGGGCCGAGCGTATTGCGCTGCTGCGTAGCTATCAGGTCAATTCGGCGATGCTGGAACTGACCGGTAATCCGCAGGTGAAGTTCCTGCACTGCCTGCCCGCTTTCCACGACGATCAAACCACGCTGGGCCAGCAGATGGCCCAACAGTACGATCTGCACGGCGGTATGGAAGTCACCGATGAGGTGTTTGAATCCGCGCACAGCGTGGTGTTCGATCAGTCGGAAAACCGTCTGCATACCATCAAAGCGGTGATGGTGGCGACGCTGGCGAAACTGTAGCAATTCGGCGGGAGGCAAACGATTACCCGGCGCGCGTTTTTCACTTGCCGTGACGTTTCGAATGCGTATAATGCCCCCCGTTTGCCGGGAGGAACCATGCCACAGAACGCTATCAATACCACCGTTCACCCACGTCTGTACACAGGCGGGCAGTGCCGTTTTTCCTTCCGTTGCATTACCGATCATCAGAAAAAAGCCCCTCATTGAGGGGCTTTTTTTTGTCCTTTTTTCAGTACCGGCACGCGTAGAGGAGAGTGAACATGGCGACTATTGCCAATCCGCTATATCACAAACATATTATTTCGATTAACGATCTCAACCGTGAAGAACTGGAACTGGTGCTGCGCACCGCCGCCAGCCTGAAGGCGAATCCTCAGCCGGAACTGCTGAAACATAAAGTGATTGCCAGCTGTTTCTTCGAAGCATCGACCCGTACCCGCCTGTCGTTTGAAACGGCGATTCACCGCCTCGGCGCTTCAGTGGTGGGCTTCGCGGACGGCAGTAACACTTCGCTCGGCAAAAAGGGCGAAACGCTGGCCGATACCATTTCGGTCATTGGCACCTACGTGGATGCGATTGTGATGCGCCATCCGCAGGAAGGCGCCGCGCGCCTGGCGACCGAGTTTTCCGGCGGAATCCCAATACTGAATGCCGGTGACGGCGCGAACCAGCATCCAACGCAGACCCTGCTGGATCTGTTTACCCTGCAGGAAACGCAGGGCCGCCTGAACAATCTGCACGTGGCAATGGTCGGCGATTTGAAATATGGCCGCACCGTTCACTCGCTGACTCAGGCGCTGGCCAAGTTCGAAGGCAACCGCTTCTACTTTATCGCGCCGGATGCGCTGACGATGCCGACCTACATTACCGATATGCTGGATGAAAAAGGCATTGTCTGGACCCGCCACGATAATATTGAAGAGGTGGTGCCACAGGTAGACATTCTGTATATGACCCGCGTGCAGAAAGAGCGCCTGGACCCGTCCGAGTACGCTAACGTGAAGGCCCAGTTTATTCTGCGCGCCAGTGACCTGGCCCACGCCCGCGACAATATGAAGGTGCTACACCCGCTGCCGCGCATCGATGAGATCGATACCGACGTCGATAGCACACCTTATGCCTGGTACTTCCAGCAGGCAGGCAACGGTATTTACGCACGCCAGGCGCTGCTGGCGCTGGTACTCAACAGCGAACTGGCTAATCAGGAGAAGCATGATGACGCACGACAATAAATTACAGGTAGAAGCGATTAAATGCGGTACGGTGATTGACCATATCCCGGCTCAGGTGGGCTTTAAGCTGCTTTCCCTGTTCCGCCTGACCGAAACCGATCAGCGTATTACCATTGGCCTGAACCTGCCGTCCGGCGAGATGGGGCGCAAGGATATTATCAAGATCGAGAATACGTTTCTCACCGACGCTCAGATTAACCAGCTGGCGCTTTACGCGCCGCACGCCACGGTTAACCGCATTGATGATTATGACGTGGTGGCGAAAAGCTCCCCGACGCTGCCGGAGCGCATCGAACGCGTGCTAACCTGCCCGAACAGCAACTGCATCAGCCGCAACGAACCGGTGTATTCCAGCTTCGCGGTGAAAGCGCGCCACACCAATCTCTACCTCAAGTGCAAATACTGTGAGAAAGAGTTTGCGCACCATGTGGTTATGGCGAATGACTGATTCCTGTTTGCAGGCTTGAGCCGATATGGTAAATATCGCTGGGGCGCGCTAAGTCGCCCCGCAAACCTCAGACACATTCAGGAGAAACTATGTCTCGCGAAATCAGTACTGAAAACGCCCCGGCAGCGATTGGTCCCTATGTTCAGGGCGTCGATCTCGGTAGCATGATTATCACTTCTGGCCAGATCCCGGTAGATCCAAAAACCGGCAGCGTGCCCGATGATATTACCGCGCAGGCGCGTCAGTCGCTGGAAAACGTACGGGCCATCGTGGAAGCGGCCGGTCTGAAAGTCAGTGATATTGTGAAAACCACCGTATTTGTGAAAGATCTGAACGACTTCACTACGGTGAATGCCGCGTACGAAGCCTTCTTTACCGAGCATCAGGCCAGCTTCCCGGCGCGTTCCTGCGTTGAAGTGGCCCGTCTACCGAAAGATGTGAAGATTGAGATCGAAGCGATCGCCGTTCGTCGCTAAAGGTGCGGGCGGATGGCTATCCGCCCCGCTTTAACCGACCGGAGAAATCAGGATAGCAACAGGGTCAAATCGTCCTGACTGAAGCTGGCCGGTTCGCTCAGGTCATCCGCCAGGATCTCCCCCGCCAGTTCTGCTTTATGCTGCTGTAACGCCACCACTTTCTCTTCAATAGTATCCGCCGTAATCAGCTTGTAGACAAAGACCGGCTTATCCTGACCGAGGCGATAAGCGCGATCGGTCGCCTGGTTTTCCGCCGCGGGGTTCCACCAGGGATCGTAGTGGATTACCGTATCCGCCGCCGTCAGGTTCAGCCCGACGCCGCCCGCTTTCAGGCTAATCAGAAACACCGGGACTTCGCCCTGCTGGAAGCGCCGCACCGGCTCATTACGGTCGCGGGTGCTGCCAGTCAGGGTGACAAAATCAATCCGCGCGCGCTGTAGCTCTTCCGCAATAAGCGTCAGCATGGAGGTGAACTGCGAGAAGATCAGAATGCGGTGATCTTCCGCCAGCAGATCGTTGAGCATCTCGCGCAGCAGCTTAAGCTTGGCGGAGTGCTTCACTTTTTCCGCCCGCACGCCCTCCACCAGCCGCGGATCGCAACAGATCTGCCGCAGCTTTAGCAGCGCATCCAGCACCAGCAGATGGCTGCGCCCCGCGCCCTGCTGCTGCACCGCCAGCTGAACCCGATCCTGCATGGCCACGCGGACCTGGTCATACAGTTCACGCTGCGCGCCTTCGAGCGGCACGCTGCAGACGATGGTGTTTTTCGGCGGCAGCTCTTTCGCCACTTCCTGCTTACGGCGGCGCAGCATAAAAGGCCGCACGCGCTTCACCAGCAGGTCGCGACGGGCTTTATCCCCGTTGCGCTCAATCGGAATCCGCCACTCCTGCATAAAGTCGCGCTCGCTGCCCAGGAATCCCGGTAGCAGGAAGTCAAACTGCGACCACAGCTCACCGAGGTGGTTTTCCAGCGGCGTACCGGTCAGGCAAAGACGATGACGGGTCTTCAGTCCGCGGATCACTGAGGCCGCGCGTGAGGCGCTGTTTTTTACGTACTGCGCCTCGTCGAGGATCAGCATGTGGTAGGCGTATGCGACCAGCTGCGGCTGATCGCGCCACAGCAGGGAGTAGGTGGTAATCACTACATCGTACTGTTCCACCTGCTCGAAGAAATCTTTACGCTGCGGGCCGGTCAGCGCCAGCACGCGCAGGTCCGGCGCAAAGCGATTCGCCTCGCAGCACCAGTTATGCACCAGCGTGGTCGGGACGACGATCAGCGCCGGCCGGTCAAGTCGGCCGGCTTCTTTCTCCAGCAGCAGATGCGCCAGAGTCTGAATGGTTTTACCCAGTCCCATATCATCCGCCAGCACGCCCGCCAGCTGATGCTGACGCAGGAACTGCATCCAGCTGACGCCCTGCAGCTGGTAGTCTCGCAACGTGGCTTTCAGCCCCGCAGGCGGAGCGACCGGCTGCACGCCGCCATTGCCGCTGAGCTTCTGCGACAGCTGATGCACCGCGCTGTCGCTGTCAAAGGTCCAGCGACTGTAGGGATCGCTCTGCCCCAGGCGGCCGACATCCCACGCGGCCAGCCTGAGCGGCTGCGGGTCCTGCCTGTCGAACAGGTCGATCAGGTTACCGACCAGCGGCTTAAGCTGCGCGGCGCGGAACAGCAAACGCCGGCCGCGTTCATCGCGCAGTTCAATTTGTTCATCATCAGGAATCAGGTTCAGGGTGCTGCCCATCCAGCGCCTGTCGCGGGCAAACAGGCCCGCCAGCAGCGGTTCCAGCCTCACGCGCTGGCGCCCCATTTTCAGCGCCAGTTCCAGATCGAACCAGCCATCCTGAGCCTGCACCGCACGCCCTTCAATGGCGTCCACTTCGGTCACGTTCCAGGTAAAGTCGCTGTCCATGCGGATTTTCCAGCCCCGTCTGCGCAGGGCCGGCAGGCCGGTTTTAATAAAATCTCGCCATTCAGCAGGCGTTTCCGGTGCGAAGATCTCGGGTGGCAGTGGCGCAGGGGTATAGATATGGCCCGCCGGGATGGTTTGCAGCCCGGCACGTTGGATCTGCGCCAGCCAGTTCTGTTCTTCTTCAATATGGCGGGCAACGTGATAGTGCTGCCCTTTGCGGTCGCTGAAGCTTTGCGCACGGCTCCCCGCATCGACCCGCACGCCGGCATAGTCGAAGCTGACCGAGGCGAAGTCGAGCCGTTTTTGCCGGTGGCCGTAGTGGCCGTAGCCGCTGATAAACTTCGCCCGGGATTCAAGCTGTAACGTGGGGATCGGCTCAGCGTGGATGGTGTTCAGTACGGCTTTTTCCACGGTCTGCCGCGGGCGCAGATTGGCGATCATCACCGCGGCAACGTGACGACAGTTATTTTTTACCGCGCAGCTGCATTCGCCGTTGGCCTGCAGTCTGCCCTGAGGACGGCTGAAATGCACCAGTACGCTGTAGGGCTCTGCCGCTCGCCCGGCAACTTCGCCGGTCAGCAGCCGGTTCTGCCACTGAATATTCTGCACGCTGGCGACCAGATCGCGCGCACGGGCAACGGTTCGCACCCCCAGCCAGCGGACGACCTGATTTTCGTTGTAGGTGACGGACGACATCCTGCAGTTATTCCTGGTTGAATCGGGCAAATAAACTTTTGCCTCACGGTAACCGGCAATAATATTAATTCCAGGGGTAGGAATGCAACTGAGACAGCACGCCAGTGGGCTAAAAGCAGGCTGATGCGGCTTGCCTGCTCAGGTATTTATCCACTGCGGGTCATTTTTACCTCTTCACCGCGTCCTGATTTCCTGCTCCTTTGGAAATATCTGTAGCAATCCATCCAGACCGCTGGCCTGTCTCCCACACGTCGTAATCTTTGTTTCAGGTCAACAAAACCTCGTTTAAACACGATCAAAGCACTACATATAGCGCTTAATATACCAATTTCAACCTATATATAGATTTCACAGGAGAGTGGCGGTGGTAACTGAGGTCATCAAACGGGACGGCTGCATCGTGGCTTTTGATCCCGCACGTATTGAGGCGGCAATTCGTGCTGCCGCTCAGGCGGCACGGGTTGAGGATAAGGATTATTGCGCCACCGTCGCCGGCCCGGTCAGTGCAGCACTGGCCGGGCAACAGCGGGTTGATATTGCCGAAGTCCAGAAGGCGGTGGAGGATCGGTTAATGGCCGGAGCCTATCCGCAGCTGGCGCGCTGCTATATTGAGTATCGGCACGATCGCGATGTCGCTCGCGAGCTACGCGGGCGGCTGAATCACGAGATCCGCGGGCTGGTTGAACAAAGCAACACCGCGCTGCTGAATGAAAACGCCAACAAGGACAGCAAAGTGATCCCGACTCAGCGCGATCTGCTGGCCGGGATTGTGGCAAAACATTATGCCCGCCAGCACCTGCTGCCACGGGATGTGGTCGGCGCCCACGAGCGCGGCGAGATCCACTATCATGACCTCGACTACTCGCCTTTTTTCCCGATGTTTAACTGTATGCTGATCGATCTGCGCGGCATGCTGACCCAGGGCTTCAAAATGGGTAATGCCGAGATCGAGCCGCCAAAATCAATCTCCACCGCCACCGCGGTGACCGCACAGATTATTGCTCAGGTCGCCAGCCACATTTATGGCGGCAGCACCATCAACCGTATTGATGAGGTTCTGGCTCCCTACGTTGAGGCCAGCCTGGAAAAGCATCGCCAGGTGGCACTCAGCTGGCAGATTGCGGACGCCGAAGCCTACGCGCGAAGCCGGACGGAGAAAGAGTGCTACGACGCCTTTCAGTCGCTTGAATATGAGGTCAACACGCTGCATACCGCCAACGGTCAGACGCCGTTTGTTACCTTCGGCTTTGGCCTGGGGGAGAGCTGGGCCGCCCGGCTGATCCAGCAGTCAATTCTGCGCAACCGCATTGTCGGACTCGGGAAAAATCACAAAACCGCCGTGTTTCCGAAGCTGGTGTTCGCTATCAAAGCCGGACTGAACCGCCTGCCCGGCGAGGCCAATTATGATATCAAGCAGCTGGCGCTGGAGTGTGCCAGCAAACGTATGTACCCCGATATTCTTAATTACGACCGGGTGGTTGAGGTTACCGGTTCCTTTAAAACGCCGATGGGCTGCCGCAGCTTCCTTGGGGTTTATGAAGAAAACGGTGAGCAGATCCACGATGGCCGCAACAATATCGGCGTGATCAGCCTGAACCTGCCGCGCATCGCGCTGGAAGCGAACGGTGACGAAAAACGCTTTTGGGCACTGCTGGACCGTCGGCTGCTGCTGGCTAAAAAGGCATTGATGACGCGCATCGCCCGGCTGGAAAACGTCAAGGCGCGAGTCGCACCGATTCTGTATATGGAAGGGGCCTGCGGCGTGCGGTTGCAGGCGGATGAACCGGTTGCCGGTATTTTTAAAAACGGCCGCGCGTCGATTTCCCTCGGCTATATCGGAATTCATGAAACCTTGAACGCCCTGAGCGGCGGCGCGGTTCACCCGTACGATGACGCCCGTCTGCGGGAGACCGGGCTGGCGATTGTCAGTCACCTGCGCCAGGCAGTGGAGCGCTGGAAAGACGAAACTGGCTACGGATTCAGCCTGTACAGTACGCCAAGTGAAAACCTCTGCGATCGCTTCTGCCGTCTTGATGCCGCCGAGTTTGGCGTGGTCGCCGGCGTGACCGATAAAGGCTATTACACCAACAGTTTCCATCTGGACGTTGAGAAGAAGGTGAATCCTTACGATAAGATTGACTTCGAAGCCGCCTATCCGCCTTTAGCCAACGGCGGGTTTATCTGCTACGGCGAGTATCCTAATATTCAGCACAACCTGAAAGCGCTGGAGGACGTCTGGGACTACAGCTACCAACACGTGCCCTACTACGGCACCAATACGCCGATTGATGAGTGCTACGAGTGCGGGTTTACCGGGGAATTCGACTGTACCAGTAAAGGTTTTACCTGCCCGAAATGCGGCAACCATGACAGTAGCCGGGTATCGGTCACGCGGCGAGTGTGCGGCTATCTCGGCAGCCCGGATGCCCGTCCGTTTAACGCCGGTAAGCAGGAGGAAGTTAAGCGGCGAGTGAAACATCTTGCCTCCGGGCAGCTGGGGTGAATATCCATCAGTATTACCCGGTCGATATCGTTAACGGACCGGGTACACGCTGCACGCTGTTTGTCTCCGGCTGCGAACATCAGTGCCCCGGCTGCTATAACCAGAGTACCTGGCGGGTGAATTCCGGTGTGCCTTTTACCATTGAGATGGAAGAGCGGCTGATCGCCGATCTCAACGACAGCCGCATCCCACGCCAGGGGCTGTCGTTATCCGGCGGCGATCCATTACATCCGGCTAATCTGGCTGATATTCGGCGGCTGCTGCGGCGCGTGCGGCGCGACTGCCCGGGAAAAGATATCTGGATGTGGACCGGCTATCGGATGGCAGAACTGAGCGAACGTCAACGAGAGGTGGTAGCGATGGTGAACGTGCTGATTGATGGGAAGTATGTCCGGGAGCTGCGCGATCCGGCGCTGCTCTGGCGCGGCAGCAGCAATCAGGTGATCCATCGGCTGCGTTGAAGAGCCGCGGTCATTAGAAAACAGAGCGCGGAACGGTGCGGCGGGATAATTTGAAATCAGATCGTAATGCGGTGCACAGTCAAGGCTGGAATCAGCTCGTCGTTCTCCGCTGCGGCAGGGACCGCATGACGAATACGGCATCCGGCTATGGCAAATCAGGCACCCTGCTCGCGCATTTTTACGTTACAGTAGCAGTGACTGCCGTTTTCTGAGACTAACCATGAGCACAACCGCCGCCAGCTGGCGACTCTACATCCTGCGCACCGGGAAAGGGATGCTGTATACCGGCATCACCAACGATATAGACCGACGTTTTGATCAGCATCAGAGCGGTAAAGGTGCGAAAGCGCTACGTGGTAAAGGGCCACTGGAGCTGCTGTTTCACTGTGAAGCTGGCGATCGTTCGCAGGCATCAAAGCTGGAATATCAGGTCAAGCAGCTGAAAAAAAATGAAAAAATCAGGCTGATTACCCATCAGCCTGAATCTTTGCCTCTCTGGCTTGAACGGCTCAGAAACGGTTAAACGGCGCTGAATAGCCAATTTCACCCGTTACGCTTTCAAAAGCATCATCCGCCAGCTTATAGATCTGCAACGCCGTTTCCGTATCTGGCCAGCGGCAGTACAGCTGGTGCTGCGCGGCGCTTTCAAAGCCGAACCGCGTGTAAAAGTTCGCGTCGCCTAATACCACAACGGCGGCATAGCCGAACTCATTTAGGGTATCCAGGCCTTCATAAACCAGCTGCTTGCCCAGACCCTGACCACGGATACTTTCGTCAACCGCCAGCGGAGCAAGGCCAACCCACTGCCGATCTTCTTCATTCAGCGTGACCGGACTAAAGGCCGCATAGCCCAGTACCTGGCCTTCGTCATCGGTGGCAACGACGCCAAGCGTCAGCAGCCCGTCTTCGCGCAACTGCTGCACCAGTTCCGCTTCAGCAGACGTCGGGAAACTGCGGCGCAGCAACACGTCGATGCTGGCCGCATCAACACCAATTTCGGTACGAATTAGCATGACACACCTGCGCGATCCGGCGAGGAAGTCGCGTCCTCTTTTAGTCCGGCCTCAACAAAGTCGGCCAGTTGCATAAGCCCGAGGCGCATTGGCTTCGGTATGGATTCAATATCGATTGCGTCCATCAAATTCTTCACTTCCAGCCCCAGTTCGGTATCGCCTTCAATATGCAGCCGTCGCTGGAAGAACAGCGTGTCGGGGTCCTGCCTGCGTGCCGCAATCAATACCAGGTCGTTAGCGTTGCCGCGAAACCAGACGTCGCAGTCACTGCGCTCGGCAACCCGCAGCTGTCCGTTTTCAACCGTAACTGACCAGCGTAACTCAAGATCGCTCACTTCTATGCCCAGCCAGCGATTTTCAAGAAAATTCAGCTCACCTTCTGCCAGCGCCTGCTGAAACTGCCAGCGTAACAATCCCTGCAGCAGCGGCTTTTTCAGCGCAAAAGGGGTGAATCGCAGTGGGAAACGCAGCAGCTGCGGCCCTTTACGAACGCAGTGGGTACGTAGCGGGTTCAACACCATTATTACTCCTTACGAAAAATTTCGCCTATTTTGCCACAATGGCAGAGTGCGTCAGGCGGCTGGATCAATAAAATGGGCGAACTATACGGTTTTTAGCAGGGAATCCGTCCCCCATCAATACGCCATTCGATGCCTTAAATCAAAATTTGTCGCTGCTTTCCTCTCTAGAATCATCGATCTTTTTGTTTAATGGGATTGATCCTTATGGAACTGCTGTGCCCGGCCGGGAATCTTCCGGCACTGAAAACCGCCATTGAAAACGGCGCTGACGCGGTCTACATCGGTCTGAAAGATGAAACCAACGCCCGTCATTTTGCCGGCCTTAACTTCACCGATAAGCGCCTGGAGGAAGCATCACGCTTCGTTCACCAACACAAACGCAAGCTGCACGTGGCTATTAATACCTTTGCTCATCCGGATGGCTACACCCGCTGGCAGCGAGCGGTGGACATGGCCGCCGATGCCGGTGCCGACGCGCTGATCCTCGCCGATATCGCCATGCTGGCCTACGCCACCGAGCGCTATCCGCAGATTGAACGCCATCTCTCCGTACAGGCCTCAGCGACCAATGCCGCAGCCGTGCGTTTCTATCAGCGTAACTTTGATGTGGCTCGGGTTGTACTGCCGCGCGTGCTATCTATCCATCAGGTTCGCCAGCTCGCACGGGATACCAACGTGCCGCTGGAGGTGTTCGCTTTCGGCAGCCTGTGCATTATGGCCGAGGGCCGTTGCTACCTCTCTTCTTACCTGACCGGCGAGTCGCCCAATACCATTGGAGCCTGCTCCCCTGCCCGCTTTGTTCGCTGGCAGCAGACCGCTGACGGGCTGGAGTCGCGGCTGAATGAGGTGCTGATCGATCGCTACGAGAACGGCGAAAATGCCGGCTATCCTACCCTGTGCAAAGGCCGCTACAGGCTGGACGGTCAGCGCTATCACGCGCTGGAGGAACCCACCAGCCTGAATACGCTGGAGCTGCTGCCGGAGTTGATGGCGACCAATATCGCCTCGGTCAAAATCGAAGGACGTCAGCGCAGCCCCGCCTATGTGGCTCAGGTGACGCGTATCTGGCGACAGGCTATCGATCGCTGCAAAGCGTCCCCGGAAAATTTTGTCGCCCAGCCGCAGTGGATGGCGGCGCTGTCCGAGCTGAGTGAAGGTACGCAGACCACGCTGGGTGCCTGGCACCGACAGTGGCAATAGGAGAAACGAGAATGAATTATTCCCTGGGGCCGGTGCTCTGGTACTGGCCGCATGAGGCGCTGCAGGACTTCTATCGCGCGGCAGCGGGCAGCGAGGCGCAGATTATCTACCTTGGCGAATCGGTATGCAGCAAGCGGCGAGCGACTAAATTCAACGACTGGCTGGCGATGGCCCGGGAGCTGGCAGCGGCAGGAAAACAGGTGGTGCTGAGCACGCTGGCGCTGCTGCAGTCTCCCTCCGAGCTGACCGAGCTGAAACGCTATGTGGATAACGGCGAATTTATGATTGAGGCCAGCGACTTCGGTGCCGTCACGCTGGCCAGTGAGGCCGGGCTGCCTTTCGTGGCCGGGCCTGCGTTGAATGTCTATAACGCCGTCACGCTGGAACTGCTGCTCAAGATGGGGATGACCCGCTGGTGTATGCCGGTCGAACTCTCAAGGGACTGGCTGGTCAAGCTGCTGGCACAGTGTGAAGAGCTGGGCATCCGCGATAAGTTCGAGGTTGAGGTGATGAGTTACGGTTATCTGCCGCTCGCTTATTCTGCCCGCTGCTTTACCGCCCGTTCGGAAAACCGCAGTAAGGATGACTGCCAGACCTGCTGCATTAACTATCCACAGGGCCGCAGCCTGCATACTCAGGAAGATCAGCAGGTGTTCGTGCTCAACGGTATTCAGACCATGAGTGGATACTGCTACAACCTCGGTAATGAGCTGGCCTCAATGCAGGGGCTGGTTGACGTGGTGCGCCTCTCTCCAACAGGCATCGATACGCTGGAGATTGTCGGCCAGTTTCGTGCCAATGAAACCGGCCACAGCCCGATAACGCTGGCTGCACGCGGTGATTGCAACGGTTACTGGCAGCGTGTGGCCGGGCTGGAACTGATCGGATAAGCTCGGTATTTAACCCGGCGGACGCAGCCGCCAGCCGTTTTCGCGCAGTTTTGCCACCAGAAATCCCGCGGTGGCGTAAACTGCGCCCATCGCCAGCAATACAATGACATATTCCCTGACTTCCACGACCGGTAGCCCCATCTGGTTAACTCCCGCAATCATTCTTGCCCCCCATGTGGAGGGAAGCATCATGGAAATAGTGTGCACCCAGTCCGGCATTGATTGTACCGGCCAGAGAGTGCCCGAAAGATAGTAGACCGGGGTGGTGATAAACGACAGCGACAGGTAGATGCGCTCCACCTCACGAATACATTCGGTCAACAGCTTCGCCAGCCCCAGCACCGCCAGCTGAAACGGCAGCGTCAGCAGCACTAACTCAGCCAGGGGGGCCGTTTGCCGGTATCCCAGCACCCAGGGCCACAGCCCAAACAGCACTACCGATAAAAATAGCCAGACAGGGATTAGCGCTGACAGCGCTCCCAGCGTCACCGCCAACGGCGGCTTCCCCTGGCTGCGCAGAGTGATATTGACCCGCACCCCGGCAATCAGCAACGAATGCTGCAGTAACATCACCAGCAGGCCGGGAAAAACAATAGCAGCAAAGCTGATCCCGGGGTTAAACACCTCGACCGTTTGTCCAATAACGGGGCTCAGAATAACCTCAGCCTCACGGGTACTGAAGCCCTGCTGCTGCATCAGCTGCACACTGTACTGGTCTAATACCTGCTGATAGGCGGCTATCACATCCAGCTCAATCTGGCCGTTGGCCAGTCGGTTAGTCGCATCACCATAAACCGGAATATTGACCTGTTTACCTGACAGCATTTTCTGCTCAAGGTCCTGTGGCATCAGGACCACCGCAAATAGTTTACGTAGCCCCAGATCGCGCAGAGCATCCGGCAGGTTCTCATAGATCTGCGTGTTTACTTTCGGCGTAGCATCCAGCTGTCGGGTAATTAATCGGCTGGCCTTACTGTGGTCCATATCAATCACCGCAACCGGCAGGTCCCACACGCTGCGATTCATGTACACCGTACTCATCACGCACAGAGAAAGCAGCAGCATCAACCACATCGGTTTTTGCAGCATACGCATTAGCGTGGAACTAAAAGTTTGCCACCAAAGCGTCACTGCGCCACCTCCGGTTTAATCAGCCGTTGATAGAGACGCTTACGTACCAGCAGTGCAGCGATAAGCGGGTAGATCATCAACAGCGCACAAACGCTGGTTACCGGTTTCCCCGGCACATCCCGCAGGAAGAGATCAAACATGGCGTAGAGCGCATGCGTCAGCGGTTCAATATTGGATATCATTTGAGCCGGCCATGGCATCGACAGCTCCGGCATCGCAATACCGGAAAAGGTCAGCGCAAGGCTGACGAAAATCCCCATCATGCTGTAGGCGGTAATCGCGCTGCCGGTAAAGGTAAACAGCATCACCCCGAGGCTTTGCGCCGCCATGACGTAAAAAAATGCCACGGCCAGCATATAAAATGGATGACCAACCACCCTGGCATCGAAAATCCCCACCAGCAGGGCGATTTCGGTCATTAACAGCGCGGTGTAACAAAGCGTGAAAGGAAACAGTTTACCCAGTATCGCAGCCGCAAAATGTCGCTGATAAATTAGCGGGCGCGCCCTCGCCAGCAGCCAAATGGTCAGTGTTACGGTGAATAGCTGAACTAAGTGAATACCGGCCGCAAACTGCTGGTAGTAGATATAGCTGGCACTGGCATTGAACAGGCTGTCGTAATCAAGGCTGACATTTGGCAAGACAGGCATCGTGCGACCACTCGCCGCCAGCAGCCAGGGACGATACTGATTATTCAAATCGGTCATCAGGCCGCTGAAATCCTGAGTCGAATAAAATCCTGCACCGTAAAACAGCGCGTTGTAATAAAGACTGATACGCGGCTGTCTTCCTGCCAACAGGTCCGCCTCGAAAAAAGGGGGGATCATCAGCACCGCATAATCTTCTGCACGACGAAGGCGTTCCAGCGCATCCGGTAAACCACCCTCGGCAACAGTGACTTCGGCATGCGAACCGGCATTCAGATCGCGAATCAGCTGATGCGACACCTCACTGTGATCGCTATCCACGGCCACGACCGGCAGATCGAGCAATGTTCCGGCAGAGAAATTACTGGCGATAAGCGCAAATAGCAGCAGCGGAAAACACCAGCCAAGCCAGTGAACAACGGGTTCACGCCAGGAAACCAAAATCTCATGACGAAAAGCACGCCGGAAGGCCCAAAACCTGCTACTCATTCCTGCCATTGCCATAGCGCACTCATTCCCTGACGTAAGTCTTTTACCGGTGCTAACGGATACAGGCGAACTTCAAACGTCTTCAGGTCGAAGTCGCCGGTGGCACGGGTCGCGCGTTTTGTCGCGTAATCACCCAGCGGAGCGATATAGCGAACTTCAGCCTCAATTTTTTGATTATTCAGTGCCGGCACACGCAGCAGGACTTTATCGCCTTTGCGCACGTGCGCAAGAATATCCTCGCGCAAATCAAACACAAACCACGCCGTGGGTAATTCGAGAAGCGTTATCAGCGGGCTACCCGCGTTGAGTAGTTCACCGCATTCAGCGGGTATCGGGCCAACCTCACCTGCAACGGGTGCTTTAACCAGCAGCTCATCGGTTTGCGCCTTGATCTCCAGCAGCTCCTGTTCCGCCTGATGCAGCTGGGCAGCATAGGCCGCACGCTGTTCAACGCGGTCGCCGTGCAGGCCCTGATCGAGATTTGCCTGTGCCGCCAGCATCTGTTGCCGGGCGCTGTCGCGGCTTCTGCGTGCATTATCCAGGTCCTGGGCGGAGATATATCCCTGTTTTGCTACGGAGAGGTCACGTTGCCAGGTTGCCTCGGCATTAAGATAGTCGGTACGAGACTGTGCAAACTGAGCGCGTAAATTACGGATCGTCTCTTCACGGGTACCGTCAAGAGAGAGGTTGAGTATCTGCTGCGCCTGCTCACGAGCCGCTTCAGCGGCTTTGAGCTGGGCAATAAGTTCGGGAGCTTCAAGCTGGATAAGAGGTTGCCCGACAACCACATCATCACCGCGACGCACGAGTTTCTCGACTACGCGGCCACGAGCTTTGGAAGAAACAATAACCTCCGTGGCGTCAACTTCACCCTGTAACAGCAAATGATGACTGTGTGCGCGAATCAAAATAGTCAAAGCGACTGCCAGAACAATCAGCAGAAGAGTAAAAAATGCCGTTTTCTTCATGAAATTTCCCCGGTTTTAATCAATAAATGGGGAAATGGCCAACCAGCCATTGCGCTTTCCTTTGCATAAAAATTGTCCATATTGAAGGAATGTACGATCGCTGATTTAAGGTTTCTTACCGTAAAACCACTTTTAGCGGTATAACGCACTCACAGAAGCCCGAACGAAGATCGCGGGCGGTTAAATCTTTTACAAAGTGCTGCAAACGGACAATCGCATGGCATACATATGTCGTAGCCTTGAAAGATGTCTGGTTCAGAATCTGAGAATAAGTGAGCATCTATGTATGAGAAAAAAACAGTACCGCTTTCGGTACTCGACCTTGCCCCTATTCCGCTTGGTGCTTCACCGCGCGAGGCATTTCATAACTCACTCTCTCTGGCAAGGCAGTCAGAGAAGCTGGGCTATCACCGCTACTGGCTGGCCGAGCACCATAACATGACCGGAATTGCCAGTGCGGCAACGTCGGTGCTGATTGGCTATCTGGCGGCTAATACGCAAACCCTGCGGCTCGGTTCAGGTGGCGTGATGCTGCCTAACCACTCCCCGCTGGTGATTGCCGAACAGTTCGGCACGCTGGAATCGCTGTATCCTGGCCGTATTGATTTGGGTCTTGGCCGCGCGCCGGGTTCCGATCAGCGCACCATGATGGCGCTACGTCGTCACATGGGCGGTCATGTGGATAATTTTCCTGCCGATGTGGCTGAGATGATTAGCTGGTTCGATGCAGCCGGGAACGATGCACCAGCAGTGCAGCCAGTACCGGGACTGGGATTAAACATTCCGGTGTGGCTGCTGGGCTCCAGCCTTTACAGTGCACAGCTGGCGGCACAGCTGGGTCTGCCGTTTGCGTTTGCCTCGCACTTTGCTCCGGACATGCTGATGCAGGCGCTGCATCTGTACCGTGAAAACTTCAAACCGTCGGCACGTCTGTCGCAGCCTTATGCCATGGTGTGTATCAATATCGTTGCCGCCGACAGCGAGCGCGATGCACGGTTCCTGTTTACCTCAATGCAGCAGCAGTTCATTAACCTGCGCCGGGGTCAACCGGGTCCCCTGCCGCCGCCGGTGGAAAATATTGATAGTTTTTGGTCATCTTCCGAGCAGTACGGCGTGCAGCAGGCGCTGAGTATGTCTATCGTGGGAGATAAAGAGAAGGTACGTCAGGGGCTGGCAAACCTGATGCGTGAGACTCAGGCGGATGAAATTATGGTTAATGGGCAGATTTTTGATCCCGAGGCACGCCTCTACTCCTTTGAGTTGGCCATACAGGTGAAAAGTTCGTTGTAATTTTTCACGAATTGCAGACATAAAAAAACCAGCCCGCAGGCTGGTTTTTTATTTGGCATCAGTGATTATGCATCACGACGACGGGCTGGCGCGCTGCCGCCTTCTTCGCGACGTGGGCCACGGTTGCCACCGTCACGGTTGAAGCCGCCTGGGCGACGTTCACCGCTGCGCTCGTTGCTGAAGCGACGACCGCCTTCACGACGCTCGCCACCGCCGAAACCACCACGGCCAGGGCCGCCTGGACGACGCTCACCGCCACGATCGCTGCGTGGCTGTGCATCGCCGATCAGCTGCATATTCATTGGTTTATTCAGAATACGCGTACGAGTAAAGTGCTGAAGCACTTCGCCCGGCATGCCTTTCGGCAGCTCAATGGTAGAGTGGGTGCCGAACAGCTTGATGTTACCAATGTAACGGCTGCTGATATCGCCTTCGTTAGCAATCGCGCCAACGATATGACGAACTTCAACACCATCATCACGGCCAACTTCAATACGGTACACTTCCATATCGCCAACTTCACGACGCTCACGACGCGGACGGTCACCGTCGCGCTCACCGCGTGCTTCACGTGGGCCACGCTCTGAGCGGTCACCACGACGATCGTCACGCTCACGGAATTCACGACGTGGACGCTGTGGAGCATCAGCAGGCACAATCAGAGGACGTTCGCCCTGTGCCATTTTCAGCAGTGCTGCAGCCAGCGTTTCGATGTCCAGCTCTTCTTCCGGCTGCAGTTTAGCCAGCAGTGCACGGTACTGTTCCAGGTCGCTGCTTTCCAGCTGCTGCTGTACTTTTGCTGCGAACTTAGCCAGACGACGTTCACCCAGCAGTTCTGCGTTAGGCAGATCCACTTCAGGAATAGTCAGTTTCATGGTGCGTTCGATGTTACGCAGCAGACGACGCTCGCGGTTCTCAACGAACAGCAGTGCGCGGCCAGCACGACCAGCACGGCCGGTACGACCAATACGGTGTACGTAAGACTCGGCATCCATAGGGATATCGTAGTTTACAACCAGGCTGATGCGCTCAACGTCCAGACCACGGGCCGCAACGTCGGTGGCGATCAGAATGTCCAGACGGCCATCTTTCAGACGCTCCAGAGTCTGCTCACGCAGTGCCTGGTTCATGTCACCATTCAGCGCGGCGCTGTTGTAACCGCTGCGCTCCAGCGCTTCAGCCACTTCCAGTGTTGCGTTTTTGGTACGCACGAAGATGATTGCAGCGTCGAAGTCTTCAGCTTCCAGGAAGCGAGTCAGCGCATCAGTTTTACGGCCATAGGCAGTCCAGTAGCTCTGGCTGATGTCAGGACGCGTAGTCAGGCTTGACTGAATGCGCACTTCCTGAGGATCTTTCATGAAGCGTTTAGTGATACGGCGAATCGCTTCCGGCATGGTTGCAGAGAACAGCGCGGTCTGATGACCGTCTGGGATCTGCGCCATGATGGTTTCAACGTCTTCGATGAAGCCCATACGCAGCATTTCATCAGCTTCGTCCAGTACCAGACCGCGCAGGTTAGACAGGTCCAGAGTGCCACGCTTCAGGTGGTCCAGCAGACGGCCTGGGGTACCGACAACAACCTGAGGGCCCTGACGCAGAGCGCGTAGCTGCACGTCATAACGCTGGCCGCCGTACAGGGCTACAACGTTAATGCCACGCATATGTTTAGAGAATTCGGTTACAGCTTCAGCTACCTGAACCGCCAGTTCGCGGGTCGGTGCCAGCACCAGAATCTGTGGTGCTTTAACAGTTGGATCAATGTTGTTTAGCAGCGGCAGGGAGAATGCCGCAGTTTTACCACTCCCGGTCTGCGCCATACCCAGAACATCGCGGCCCGCCAGCAGGTGAGGAATACACTCAGCCTGGATTGGGGAAGGCTTCACGTAGCCCATACCGTTCAGTGATTCAAGGATGTCAGCGTTCAGGCCAAGGTCAGAAAAAGTGGTTTGAATATCAGTCATGTAGTACACGTGCCTCGTAGATTTCGGCGGCCAGTCTACATAACTCGTCGTGAAAATTCTCAGTCATTTTCATCAAAAAGTGTGAACCGGCTCAAATTAGTGGTTTCGACGAACAGAAATGCCCTCATCCGCGAAGATGATGACTTTTCAAAGTTCAGGCAATAAAAGTTCGTCAGCTATTGCTGGTCGGATTCTGATAAATCGTCTTGTGTCTGGCCGAGTAGCGCCAGCTCCAACAATGCATATCGGTGCTCAACAAAGTTATGAACGTTGTTAGCGACCGTCAGCTTGAACAACGCTTCTGCGTTGTCCTTCTCCCCCAGACTTAGGTAGTACTTACCTAAATAGAAGTTGGTTTCACTGAGATGTTCAGCGAGCGAAGTGTTATCCGTTGCGTCTGCCTGGAGGCGCTCCTTCAGCGTTTTTTCGCTGATGTCGCCCAGGTAGAACTCGACAATATTCCATCCCCATTGGTCCTTTACCGCTTTGTCGTAACGCTGCTTCAGCGAAACTTTGGCCTGTTCTGTGTCGATCTCACGCTCAGTGAGATACAGCCACAGGCTGCGGAAGGGATCGTTAGGATCGCCTTGATAAAACGCCTGCAGATCATCTTGCGCTAGTTTAAATCTACCGCCGTAGTAAAGGGCGATACCGCGATTTAAGTACGCATAATTGTAAGTTGGATCAAGCTCAAGTACAGAATCAAACGCTTCATAGGCAGCATCAAAGTTGCCTGCCTGCGTTAAATATATGCCTAAGTAATTGAATACTTCGGGCATATCCGGTCTGATAGATAGCGCCTGAGAAAAGTCATTCCGCGCCAGCGCTCTCAAACCTAAACTATCATACAACACTCCGCGCTCATATAACAGCTGTGCGCGTTCATCATCGGTCAAAGACCGACTGGCAAGAATTTGTTCCATGCGAGCAAGAATAACTTCCTGTTGCAGCGTAGGCTGCAGCGGAACTGCCAAAATTTCGTTCTCACGCCAATTGGTGTTGCTACATCCTGCCAGCGTTAAAGCTGTTGCAACGAAACACCAGCGCAAAAATGGCTTCATTTCCCACTCCCACAAACAAACATTGGGATGATCATCCTGTCATCCGCCTGCCGCATACAGGGGTCCAACCCTGCGATGAAACAGCTCTCCGCCATGCGACGGAGAGCTCAATGGTAGTGCTTTATTCTGCTTCTGGTGCCGCAGGAGCTGCTGCTTCAGGCTGAGCCTGTTCGCTGGCTTCTTTGATGCTCAGACGCACGCGCCCCTGACGGTCAACTTCCAGTACCTTAACCGGTACTTCCTGACCCATCTGCAGATAGTCGGTTACTTTCTCAACGCGCTTGTCAGCGATCTGAGAAATGTGCACCAGGCCTTCTTTACCGCCGCCGATTGCCACGAAGGCACCGAAGTCTACGATACGCGTCACTTTACCGTTGTAGATGCGACCAACTTCGATCTCTGCGGTGATTTCCTCAATGCGACGAATTGCGAATTTCGCTTTTTCGCCGTCGGTTGCAGCAATCTTCACCGTACCATCGTCTTCGATTTCGATGGTCGTACCGGTTTCTTCGGTCAGCGCACGGATGACAGAACCACCCTTACCGATCACGTCTTTGATCTTATCAACGCTGATCTTAATGGTGTGGATACGCGGTGCGAACTGAGAGATATCGCCGCGCGGGGTGCTGATAGCCTGTTCCATCACGCTCAGGATATGCAGACGCGCACCTTTAGCCTGGTTCAGAGCAACCTGCATGATCTCGCGGGTGATGCCTTCGATTTTGATGTCCATCTGCAGCGCGGTGATACCTTCGCGGCTACCGGCAACTTTAAAGTCCATATCGCCCAGGTGGTCTTCGTCACCCAGAATGTCAGACAGAACTACGAAGTTGTTTTCATCTTTAACCAGACCCATTGCGATACCCGCAACGGCGGCTTTGATTGGCACGCCTGCATCCATCAGCGCCAGAGAAGCACCACAAACGGAAGCCATTGAAGAAGAGCCGTTTGATTCAGTGATTTCTGACACAACACGTACGGTGTACGGGAACGCATCGCCTTTTGGCATTACGGCCAGCACGCCACGTTTCGCCAGGCGACCGTGACCGATTTCGCGACGCTTCGGTGAGCCCACCATACCGGTTTCACCAACAGAGTACGGAGGGAAGTTGTAGTGGAACAGGAAGCTGTCGGTACGTTCACCCATCAGCTCGTCCAGGTTCTGCGCATCACGTGCAGTACCCAGAGTTGCGGTTACCAGCGCCTGAGTTTCACCACGGGTGAACAGTGCGGAACCGTGAGTTCGTGGCAGAACGCCGGTACGCACATCCAGACCACGGATCATGTCTTTTTCACGGCCATCGATACGTGGCTCACCGCGCAGAATACGGCTACGAACAACATCTTTTTCCAGCGCGTGCAGGATGTCGCTGATTTCGCCAGCATCCAGGCTGTCGTCTTCGGCCAACAGTGCAGCGGTAGCTTCTGATTTAATCACGTCAACCTGAGCATAACGCTCCTGTTTTTCGGTGATGCGGTAAGCATCGCTCAGACGCGCTTCAGCCAGGGCAGCAATACGTGCATGTAACGCTTCGTTTACAGGCTCTGGCTGCCAGTCCCAGCGAGGTTTTCCGGCTTCAGCTACCAGCGCATTGATGTTCTCAATCACGATCTGCTGCTGGTCGTGGCCAAATACGACCGCACCCAGCATCTGATCTTCGCTCAGCAGCTCGGCTTCTGATTCAACCATCAGTACAGCGCCCTGAGTACCGGCAACGACCAGGTCCAGCTTGCTTTCTTTCAGCTCATCGCTGGTTGGGTTCAGTACGTACTGGTCGTTAAGGTAACCGACGCGCGCTGCACCGATAGGACCATTGAACGGCAGGCCAGACAGCGCCAGCGCTGCTGAAGCACCGATCATTGCGACGATGTCCGGGTTAACCTGTGGGTTAACGGAAACCACGGTAGCAATAACCTGCACTTCGTTAACGAAGCCTTCAGGGAACAGCGGACGAATCGGGCGGTCAATCAGGCGAGAAATCAGGGTTTCGCCTTCGCTTGGGCGGCCTTCACGACGGAAGAAGCTGCCGGGGATACGGCCAGCAGCGTAAGTACGCTCCTGATAGTTTACGGTCAGTGGGAAGAAGTCCTGGCCTGGCTTAGATTTTTTCTGGCCTACAACAGTAACGAACACTGCGGTGTCGTCCATGCTTACCATTACGGCAGCCGTTGCCTGGCGCGCCATCATACCGGTCTCAATGGTGACGGTATGCTGACCATACTGGAATTTTTTTACGATCGGGTTCAGCAAAATTAGTTCCTTAAACATCTGGGCAGGGGTTAATCCCGCCGTGGATTACTAATCTTCACCTTGCATTCTCGCGACTAATGACAACCCTAATCCCAAATGGGATAAAGCCTCTCATTAGCCGCGCGAACCTCTGCAACTGAAGATCACACTCAGCAACAATACAATAGTTTGCCCGGAATTGCTGCCGATTGCTTGAAAAAAGGGGCCATAAAGGCCCCTTTCCAGCGAAACTCGTTCCAGGCTGTACGTTTGCCATTTTGTCATCAGATCGCTCTGAAAACGGGCAGAACAGCCTTAAGACTTAGCGACGCAGACCCAGACGCTCGATCAGGCTGGTGTAACGAGAAACGTCTTTACGCTTCAGGTAGTCCAGCAGTTTACGACGCTGAGAAACCATACGCAGCAGACCGCGACGGCTGTGGTGGTCTTTCTTGTGTTCAGAGAAGTGACCCTGCAGATGGTTAATCTGCGCAGTCAGCAGAGCAACCTGCACTTCAGTAGAACCGCTGTCGTTAGTACCACGACCGAAATCAGCAACGATCTGCGCTTTAGTTTCAACACTTAGAGACATGAGACAACTCCAAATTATAAGGTAAATGTACAGGCGCCGATCTCTAATTCAGCAACCCAGTGTAAAGCCGCGCCATTCTACTCCGCGCAATGCGCAAGCGCAAATTTACCCGTTATCTTTTCGGCAACAGGAGCAAGGTCTGCCGCCCGAACCAAACGGAGTAAATTAGTCGAAATGTTCCACAACCAGGCGGCGTGGAGCCACTCGTCCATCATCGGCGATTTCGGCCATGCCGATAAACTTATGTTCGTCGCCTTCGGTCACGCGCACCAGGCCTGTACTCGGTGCGCCTGCCGCCCGAACAGGCATACCCTGTTTAAACCAGGCGGCCACTTCACTTAGCAGGTTCACCACCGGGTATTCCGCCGCCGGGCTGTCCATCGGCATCAGTAAAGCGTCAAGCAGAGCCGCGGGCGGCTGTTCGCTACGATGCGCTTCTTCCGCCAGCGCATTCAACTGTTCCAGCGTCACCATCTTAGCAATCGGATAAGTGGCAACCTGCAAACGACGCAGATAGGTAACATGCGCGCCACAGCCCAGTTTCTCACCAAGATCGTCAATAATGGTACGAATATAGGTACCTTTGGAAACGTGAATTTCCAACTCCAGCTCATTCCCTTCATGGCGAATGAACAGCAGTTCGTAGACATTGATGCTGCGAGACTCACGAGGGACTTCTATCCCCTCGCGGGCATATTCATACAGCTTGCGGCCCTGATACTTTAGCGCAGAATACATCGACGGGATTTGCTGCGTTTCACCACGGAAACTTTCCAGCGCTGCCATCAGTGCTTCCGCAGTGAAAATTACCGGGCGCTCACTGACTACCACGCCATCTGCATCTGAAGTATCGGTGCGCTGCCCCAGCCGGGCAATCACGCGATAACGCTTGTCTGAATCAAGCAGGTATTGTGAAAACTTGGTGGCTTCCCCAAGGCAGATCGGCAGCATGCCCGTCGCCAGAGGGTCCAGCGCGCCGGTATGACCCGCACGATTTGCGTTGTAGAGGCGTTTCACTTTTTGCAGGGCATCGTTAGAGGATAAGCCCTGCGGCTTATCCAGCAACAGCACCCCGTGGATATCGCGACCGCGACGGCGAGGACGGCTCATTAATCTTCTTTACCTTCTTCCTGCTCATCTTCTGCCGGACCACGGCGCTCAACGTCTTTTTTCACTACGTTGGTCACCAGGTTAGACATGCGCATCCCTTCAACAAGGGAGTTGTCATAGAAGAAGGTCAGTTCCGGCACAATGCGCAGACGCATTGCTTTGCCCAGCAGCGTACGGATATAGCCGGACGCATCACCCAGCGCACGCAGGCCGGCTTTAATTGCCGCTTCGTCTTTGTCGTTGAGGAACGTTACGAACACTTTCGCGTAGGCCAGGTCGCGGGAAACATCAACGCCGGAAACGGTGACCATCATACCCAGACGCGGATCTTTAATCTCGCGCTGCAGAATGATAGCGATCTCTTTTTGTAGCTCTTGAGAAACGCGCTGCGGGCGACCAAATTCTTTCGCCATAATTTATCTCTCCAAATAATTTGGGAGGCCAGAAGCCTCCCAAATAATATCCTGCAATCTTCACATCGCCGCTGCGTTAACTGCCCTGCTGCAACGCGAAATCTACCGGATATCTGCCAGTCGATTAATCGATGGTACGCTGAATTTCGATAATTTCGAATACTTCGATCATATCGCCAACGCGAACATCGTTGTAGTTCTTCACGCCGATACCACATTCCATGCCGTTACGAACTTCGTTAACGTCATCTTTGAAGCGGCGCAGGGATTCCAGCTCGCCTTCA
Organism: Erwinia sp. GW821-FHT03D09; assembly: GCF_059420805.1. Classification (NCBI taxonomy): domain Bacteria; kingdom Pseudomonadati; phylum Pseudomonadota; class Gammaproteobacteria; order Enterobacterales; family Erwiniaceae; genus Erwinia; species Erwinia sp. GW821-FHT03D09. Next base: position 95,159 of record NZ_JBWKUK010000012.1, on the reverse strand, counting down.
TAGATAACCACGTTGTCACGCAGTACACGGATTGGGTTGTGACGCTTGATGTTACCTTCGGTGACCATACAGCCCGCGATAGCACCAAATTTCGGTGATTTGAACACATCACGCACCGCTGCAAGACCAATGATCTGCTGCTTGTACTCTGGTGCCAGCATGCCGCTCATCGCTGCTTTCACTTCGTCGATCAGATTATAGATCACGGAGTAGTAACGCAGATCCAGACTTTCAGAATCAATCACGCGGCGAGCAGAAGCATCGGCACGAACGTTGAAGCCAACCAGGATAGCGTTAGATGCTGCAGCCAGAGTGGCGTCGGTTTCGGTGATACCGCCCACGCCTGAACCAACGATTTTCACTTTCACTTCATCGGTAGAAAGTTTCATCAGTGAGTCAGCGATGGCTTCTACAGAACCCTGTACGTCGGCTTTCAGTACGATGTTCAGTTCAGATACTTCGCCTTCGGTCATGTTCGCAAACATGTTTTCCAGCTTAGATTTCTGCTGACGTGCCAGCTTAACTTCACGGAATTTGCCCTGACGATACAGCGCAACTTCACGCGCTTTCTTCTCGTCACGAACAACCGTTGCTTCATCACCCGCAGCAGGAACACCGGACAGGCCGAGGATCTCAACAGGGATCGATGGGCCGGCGGTCAGAACTTCACGACCCAGCTCATCGCGCATCGCACGAACACGACCGTACTCGAAGCCGCACAGTACGATATCGCCTTTGTTCAGGGTACCTTCACGCACCAGCACGGTAGCAACCGGACCACGACCTTTATCCAGGAAGGATTCGATAACCACGCCGCTCGCCATACCCTGACGCACAGCGGTCAGTTCGAGAACTTCAGCCTGCAGCAGGATAGCGTTCAACAGGTCGTCGATACCGGTACCGGCTTTCGCAGATACATTGACGAACATGTTTTCACCGCCCCACTCTTCCGGAATAATTCCGTACTGGGTCAGCTCGTTCTTAACGCGATCCGGATCGGCTTCTGGCTTATCGCACTTGTTCACCGCAACAACAACCGGCACTTTCGCCGCTTTGGCGTGCTGGATTGCTTCGATAGTCTGTGGCATCACGCCATCATCAGCAGCAACAACCAGGATAACGATATCGGTAGCCTGAGCACCACGAGCACGCATTGCGGTAAACGCGGCGTGGCCCGGGGTATCGAGGAAGGTCACCATACCGTTGTCAGTTTCAACGTGGTATGCACCGATGTGCTGGGTAATGCCGCCCGCTTCGCCAGAGGCGACTTTCGTGGAGCGGATATAGTCCAGCAGTGAGGTTTTACCGTGGTCAACGTGGCCCATGATGGTCACGACCGGCGCTCGGGATTCCAGCACGGCATCGGTGTCACGGTCGCTCATTACCGCTTCTTCCAGCTCGTTTTCGCGGCGCAGCGTCACTTTGTGACCCATTTCTTCCGCAACCAGTTGTGCAGTTTCCTGGTCGATAACCTGGTTGATGGTCGCCATAGCGCCCATCTTCATCATCACTTTAATGACCTGGGAGCCTTTCACCGCCATCTTGTTAGCCAGTTCCGCAACGGTGATGGTTTCGCCAATCACCACATCGCGGTTTACGACCTGAGCCGGCTTATTAAAGCCCTGCTGCAGCGAGCTTGGCTTACGCTTGCCACCTTTACCGCCACGAACCTGCGCACGCGCTTCTTCACGGTCAGTTTTGGCTTCAGCGTGTTTGTTGCCCTTTTTACGAACCGGGGCTTTAGCTGGGCGCGCTGCCGCACGAGTACGACGGTCACCTTCAACCTGTGCATCGTTTTCGTCTTCTGCAGCACGCGCGTGAGTGGATGTTGTGACGTGGTAGTCAGAGGTGTCTTCTTCCTCTTTGACTGATGCCCACTCTTCACCTTTTTCTTCCGCCATTTTACGCGCTTCTTCGGCTACACGCTTCGCTTCTTCTTCAATCTTGCGACGCGCTTCTTCCTCGGCTTTACGCTTCAGTTCAGCTGATTCAGCTTCACGGCGGGCTTTGTCGGACTGTGAAGCCCGGGTCATTTCATCGGTATGTTGATTGCTCACTTTATCTCTTTCCGCTGCTTCACGTTTGGCTTTATCAGCTGCCTCACGCTTGGCCTGCTCCTCGGCTTCACGCTTCGCTTTCTCTTGAGCTTCGCGCTGGGCTTTTACTTCAGCCTCGCGACGAGCCAGTTCTTCCGCTTCACGCTGTGCCTGCGCTTCTGCTTCAGCCTGTTCAGCTTCAGCCGGATCGCCTTTTACATAGGTGCGTTTTTTGCGGACTTCAATTTGCACCGATTTACTTTTACCCCCGGTGCCCGGGATATTCAAGGTGCTGCGTGTTTTACGCTGCAGAGTTAGCTTACCAGATCCACCGCCATGTTCGCGATTCAGATGGGTAAGTAAAGTTTCTTTTTCTTGCTGGGTAACAGAGTCTGTTTCAGACTTTTGGAGCCCTGCATCAGCAAATTGCTGTACCAGGCGTTCAACCGGTGTCTGAATCTCTGCTGCCAGTGATTTTACGGTTACATCTGTCGTCATGCTGTTCCTTCCTGCTACAGTTTATTACGCGTCGTCGCCGAACCAGCAAATATTACGTGCAGCCATAATCAGCTCACCGGCCCGCTCATCGGTCAGGCCATCAATATCTGACAGGTCATCAACACCCTGCTCGGCAAGATCTTCCAGCGTACGAACGCCTTTCGCAGCCAGCTTGAAAGCCAGCTCACGTTCCAGACCTTCCAGGCCCAGTAAATCTTCCGCAGGTTGGGCATCCCCCAGGCTCTCTTCTTTCGCAAGGGCCAGGGTGGTTAACGCGTTTTTAGCTCGGTCGCGCAACGCTTCTACTGTCTCTTCATCCAGGCCGTCGATCTCCAACAGCTCGTTGATCGGCACATAAGCCAGCTCTTCCAGAGAAGAGAAGCCTTCTTCTACCAGAACGGTAGCGAAGTCTTCATCGATATCGAGGTGTTTAGTAAAGACGTCAATGGCAGCGTGTGCTTCGGCCTGATGCTTAGCTTGCAGGTCGTCGACCGTCATCACGTTCAGCTCCCAGCCACTCAGCTGTGAAGCCAGACGCACGTTCTGGCCATTACGGCCAATTGCCTGAGCCAGGTTCCCGGCTTCAACGGCAATATCCATGGTGTGATTATCTTCATCAACTACGATAGAGGCGACATCCGCTGGAGCCATCGCGTTGATCACGAACTGCGCTGGATTATCATCCCACAGTACGATATCAATACGTTCGCCACCCAGCTCGCTGGATACCGCCTGAACACGCGCACCGCGCATACCAACGCAGGCACCGACCGGGTCGATACGCTTATCGTTAGTTTTCACAGCGATTTTGGCACGGGAGCCTGGATCGCGCGCGGCGGCTTTAATTTCAAGAACTTCTTCAGCGATTTCCGGCACTTCAATGCGGAATAATTCAATCAGCATTTCCGGCTTGGAACGGCTGACGAACAGCTGCGCACCGCGGGCTTCTGGACGCACGGCATACAGAACACCACGAATGCGGTCACCCGGGCGGAAGTTTTCGCGCGGCAGCATATCTTCACGAATGATGACGGCTTCAGCATTGGTGTTAGAGCCATCGGTAGGCCGAACTTCCAGGGAGATGTTGTCGCGGTTAACTTTCTTAACCACACCGGTGATGATCTCGCCTTCCTGCTCGCGGAACTGATCCACGACCATTGCTCGCTCTGCTTCACGAACTTTCTGAACGATAACCTGCTTGGCGGTCTGGGTGGTGATACGGTCGAAGGTCACGGATTCGATCTGATCTTCAACGAAATCACCGAGGTCCAGCGCTTCATCTTCGTAACGTGCTGCTTCCAGCGTGATTTCACGAGTCGGCAGCGTCACTTCGTTAACGATCAGCCAACGACGAAAGGTGTCGAAATCGCCGCTTTTACGATCGATGGTGACGCGAACGTCAATTTCCTGCTCGTATTTTTTCTTGGTGGCTGTAGCCAGCGCGCTCTCCAGCGCTTCGAAAATCTTCTCGCGCGGGAGGGATTTCTCATTAGAGACCGCTTCTACAACAGCTAAGATTTCTTTGTTCATCCTGGTATGCCTCAATCCGGACTTTTAAAAGTGGGGAACCAGGTTCGCCTTCTGGATGTTGCTCAGTGCGAACACTTCGTCGTTACCCTCAACGGCAACAGTAATCATTTCACCTTCGACAGATTTAATGATGCCCTGCCATTTGCGGCGGTTCTGTACCGCCATACGCAGAACCAGGCTGACTTCTTCACCAGTAAAACGTACGTAATGCTCTGCGGTAAACATTGGACGGTCAAGACCAGGTGAAGAGACTTCAAGGTTGTAGGGCACGGTAATCGGATCTTCAACGTCCATCACCGCGCTAACCTGGTCGCTCACATCAGCGCAATCATCAACATTGATGCCATCTTCACTATCAATATAGATGCGCAGGGTGGATGTGCGGCCACGTACAAACTCAATACCTACCAGTTCGTAGCCAAGCGCTTCTACCGGTGCTGAAATCAGCTCTGTTAATTTTTGCTCTAATGTGGACAATCCCACCCCCAAGACATAAAAAAAGGGCCTATAGCCCAGTGTTACTGTTTCCTGATAACAAAAAACCCCGAAAATTCGGGGCTTTATGCGACTGGACCCTGTATACCGCAATAGCTGCGGCTCGGCACAATCCAAAAGAATTTTTTTCAAAATTCGCTGTAAACGCGCCGTTCTGTGCATACAGTATATTTGAAAAAGAACTCTAAGGGAAAGTGGTTGCGGGGGCCGGATTTGAACCGACGACCTTCGGGTTATGAGCCCGACGAGCTACCAGGCTGCTCCACCCCGCGTCCGAATATTACGCAAAACTTGCACAAATCGCAAGCAAAACTGAGATTTGGTACCGAGGACGGGACTTGAACCCGTAAGCCCATGCGGGCACTACCACCTCAAGGTAGCGTGTCTACCAATTCCACCACCACGGCACTAAAGTTGCGATTTTTTTATTTCTATCGCGTCGAAATGTAACTCAGGTCTTACTGCGGGATGTCACTGCCCGGCGCTGCCGGTTTAGCTGGCGCAGTCTGCTGAGACTGTGCTGGCTGAGTCAGATTTTCCCACTCGCTTCCTTTCTGGGTTTTGTTGCTATTAAGGTTACCCAAGATCAAGCTGATAATGAAGAACAGGGTTGCCAGCACTGCAGTCATACGGGTCATGAAGTTACCTGAACCGTTAGAACCAAACAGTGTACCAGAAGCGCCTGCACCAAATGATGCTCCCATATCAGCGCCTTTACCTTGCTGCAGCATGATCAGACCGACAAGGCCGATTGCCACAATAAGGAAAACTACTAAAAGAGCTTCGTACATAATCAACCTTCTTCCTTGCACGTTAAATGTGCATTAAAAGCTTCAAACCAGTTAAGTCGATAGTGAATCACTACCCATCAGAAGCGGGTGTGAATACTAACCAAAGGCGCTCTCCCGTGCAAGGGCAATTTCACTACATCATACTGATTGCAGAAAAAAGCGGCAAAAGATCAATTTATGGAGAGAAAACGCACTGTTCATCAATGATTTTTCATCAAAACATGACCAGGCAAAGAACAGAAAGAGCGTCGTTTAGTGCGATAGAAAACACCCTGAAACAGGGGCCGAAGTGACTGTTCGACCCCGCTCCGAATCAAACGGCTTTCACCACATCGGCGATGCGATGGGCAAGTGCGGTAACCTGCGTTTCGTCTTCACCTTCCACCATCACGCGGATCAGCGGTTCGGTACCGGATTTACGCAGTAGCACGCGACCACGTCCTTTCAGTTCAGCTTCCACTTCACTGGTTACCGCTTTAACCTGCGCATCTTCCAGCGGATCGTTTTCGCCACTGAAGCGAACGTTAACCAGAATCTGCGGCAGCAGCTTCATTCCACTACACAAATCGTGCAGAGTCATATGATTTCGCACCATCGCAGTTAGTACTTGCAAACCTGCAACCACACCGTCGCCTGTGGTCGTCTTATCAAGCAGGATTACGTGACCTGAATTCTCAGCGCCAAGACGCCAGCCTTTTTCCTTTAGCTTTTCCAGTACGTATCGGTCACCCACTTTCGCCCGGGCAAACGGGATACCAAGCTGTTTAAGCGCCAGTTCCAGGCCCATATTGCTCATCAACGTACCGACAACACCACCGCGCAACTGCCCCTGGCGTAAACCCTCACGGGCGATAATATAGAGGATCTGATCGCCATCCACCTTCTGGCCAAGATGATCAACCATCATGATACGGTCGCCATCACCGTCGTAAGCCAGTCCCAGATCGGCTTTCTCAGCTAGTACACGTTCCTGTAACAGGCGCAGATCGGTTGCACCGCACTCATTATTAATGTTCATCCCGTTAGGCTGAACGCCAATCGAGATCACGTCCGCGCCCAGTTCACGCAACACATTAGGCGCAATGTGATAAGTAGCGCCATTCGCGCAATCCACCACAATTTTTAATCCGTTAAGGCTTAACTCGCTTGGGAATGTCCCTTTGCAAAACTCGATGTAGCGCCCGGCGGCATCAACAATACGGCTGGCACGCCCCAGTTCGATAGACTCAACGCAGGTGATCGGCTTTTCCATCTCGGCTTCAATCGCCTCTTCCACTTCATCCGGCAGCTTGGTGCCTTCAGTGGAAAAGAACTTAATGCCATTATCGTCGAACGGATTATGAGAGGCAGAGATAACAATACCCGCTTCGGCACGGAATGTGCGAGTCAGGTAGGCCACCGCAGGAGTCGGCATTGGCCCGGTAAACGCGGCTGACAATCCGGCTGCGGCCAGACCCGCTTCCAGCGCAGACTCCAGCATATAGCCTGAGATACGCGTATCTTTCCCGATGATAATTTTCTTCGAGCCGTGGCGTGCCAGCACCTTTCCGGCAGCCCAGCCAAGTTTCAGCACAAAATCTGGAGTGATGGGATATTCACCCACTTTGCCGCGAATGCCATCGGTACCAAAATACTTGCGGTTGCTCATAACGTTATTCTTCCTTCGCTGACTGTGTCGCTTCGACGACGCGCATCGCCTCTACGGTTTCTTTTACATCGTGTACGCGCAAAATATGAGCGCCCTGCATGGCAGCAATCACCGCACAGGCTATGCTGCCGGTTAAGCGCTGCCCGGGCCCCACGTTCAGCAGCTGGCCAATCATACTTTTACGCGACATGCCGACTAATAGCGGCAGGCCAAAATGATGATAGTCGGCCAGGTGCGCCAGAAGTTGATAATTATGGGAAAGATTCTTACCGAAACCAAAACCCGGGTCGAGCAGCAGTTGCGATTTTTTTATCCCTGCGGCTTCGCATCGGGCAATATGCTGAACGAAAAAGTCATCAACATCGCGCAGAATGTTCTGATAGTTCGGTGACTGCTGCATAGTTTTCGGTTCGCCCTGCATATGCATCAGGCATACCGGCAGGCTGGTTTCCGCAGCGGCTTCAAGCGCTCCCGGTTCCTGTAGTGAACGAATATCATTGATAATGTGCGCCCCCACGCGGGCAGATTCACGGATAACCTCGGGTTTGGAGGTATCCACCGATATCCACACCTCAAAACGCTGCGCAATCGCTTCTACCACTGGAATAACGCGCTCCAGCTCCTCTTCCACACTGACGTCTTTGGCTCCGGGACGGGTAGACTCTCCGCCGACATCAATAATCGTGGCGCCGGCATTGATCATCTCGTTGGCGTGGGTCAGAGCATGGCTCAGTTCGTTATGCTTGCCGCCATCTGAAAACGAATCGGGAGTGACGTTCAGGATACCCATCACATGCGGATGTGAGAGGTCGAGTACGGTATCTCTGGCGTACAGCTTCATAACAAACGGTCTCCGGTAATTGTAGATATAAAAAAACCCCGACCATAGCCGGGGTTCACATTATAACAGCATATTGGCTGCAATCTGGCGGGTTCCATCAGGTTTCCGTCAGAGCCCTATCACACGATTTTGTCTGAACCTGGCATGTCGTCGTTTGGACGTGGTGCCTCAGGCGTGACAGTTTTCTCAATATTAACTGGGCCTTCCCAGCCCGCTGGCGGACGAACCTCACGACGCGCCATCAGATCGCTGATCTGAGGTGCATCAATGGTTTCATACTTCATCAGCGCATCTTTCATCGCATGAAGAATGTCCATATTTTCGTCCAGAATGCGGCGAGCACGAGCATAGTTGGTATCAATCAGTTTTTTCACTTCCTGATCGATGATACGTGCCGTTTCGTCGGACATATGCTTAGCCTTAGCCACTGAACGGCCGAGGAACACTTCACCTTCCTCTTCAGCATAAAGCAACGGACCCAGCTTTTCTGAGAAGCCCCACTGAGTAACCATGTTTCGCGCAACGCTGGTCGCCATTTTGATATCAGACGATGCACCGGTAGAAACGTAGTCCGGCCCGTAGATAATCTCTTCCGCCAGACGTCCACCGTAGGCCACGGAAATTCGGCTTTCCAGCTTCTGACGGTTGGCACTGATTTCGTCCCCTTCCGGCAGGAAGAAGGCTACGCCCAGCGCTCTGCCACGAGGAATGATAGTGACTTTGTGCACCGGGTCATAACCCGGAACCAGCGTACCCACAATGGCGTGCCCTGCTTCATGGTAAGCGGTTGATTCTTTCTGAGCTTCAGTCATCACCATGGAGCGACGTTCTGCACCCATCATGATTTTGTCTTTCGCTTTTTCGAACTCAACCATCGACACCACACGCTTGTTACCGCGGGCAGCAAACAACGCCGCTTCGTTAACAAGGTTAGCCAGGTCTGCACCGGAGAAACCAGGAGTACCACGGGCAATGATTGCCGCATCGACATCTGGTGCCAGCGGCACACGGCGCATATGCACTTTCATGATCTGCTCGCGCCCACGAACATCCGGTAAACCGACGACAACCTGACGGTCAAAGCGGCCCGGACGCAGCAGCGCAGGGTCAAGCACATCAGGACGGTTGGTAGCGGCAATAACAATAATGCCTTCGTTACCTTCAAAACCATCCATCTCAACCAGCATCTGGTTCAGCGTCTGTTCACGTTCATCGTGACCACCGCCCAGACCAGCACCACGCTGACGGCCTACCGCATCAATTTCATCGATAAAGATAATACACGGCGCGGCTTTCTTAGCTTGTTCAAACATATCGCGTACGCGGGATGCACCCACACCAACGAACATTTCAACAAAGTCAGAGCCAGAGATAGTGAAGAAAGGTACTTTCGCCTCGCCTGCAATCGCTTTCGCCAGCAGGGTTTTACCGGTACCCGGAGGGCCGACCATCAGTACGCCTTTCGGAATTTTACCGCCCAGCTTCTGGAAACGGCTAGGCTCGCGCAGGTATTCAACCAGCTCGCCCACTTCCTCTTTCGCTTCGTCGCAGCCTGCAACGTCAGCAAAGGTGGTTTTAATCTGATCTTCTGTCAGCATACGCGCTTTGCTTTTGCCGAAGGACATCGCGCCCTTACCGCCGCCGCCCTGCATCTGCCGCATAAAGAAGACCCAGACACCAATCAGTAACAGCATTGGGAACCAGGAGATGAAAATCGATGCCAGCAGGCTCGGCTCTTCCGGTGGTTCGCCGACTACTTTCACATTTTTAGTCAACAGGTTATCGAGTAACTTGGGATCGTTGACAGGAATGTAGGTCGTGTAGCGATTACTATCTTTTTTGGTTACGTTAATTTCACGCCCGTTAATACGTGCCTCGCGGACCTGATCCTGGTTCACTTCAGACAGGAAGGTTGAGTAATCAACCCTACGGCCATTCGACTCGCTGGGCCCAAAGCTCTGGAATACAGACATCAGCACAACTGCGATGACTAACCAGAGAATTAGGTTTTTCGCCATGTCACTCAAGGGATTAACCTCTTATTACAACTGTGTTAACAGACAGCGTAGGGTACTACATATCCTTCACACTTGGAATCGCTGCAAAACTGCGGCTGATCCGGCGATGATGGTTACAGTTTGCGCCCTGTCGCTACAATATACACTTCACGCGAACGAGAACGTGAAGCGTCCGGCTTACGAATTTTTACTTTCGTAAACAGGGAGCGAATTTCCCGCAGGTATTCTTCAAAACCATCTCCCTGAAACACCTTTACTAAAAAGCTGCCACCGGGTGCCAATACGTCACGACACATATCCAGGGCAAGCTCACATAAATACATCGACCGGGGAATATCAACTGCAGGTGTACCCGTCATGTTGGGTGCCATATCCGACATCACAACCTGAACTTTAGTCTCACCCACACGTTCCATCAGAGTTTTCAGTACGCTTTCGTCACGAAAATCGCCCTGAAGAAAGTCAACGCCAACAATGGGGTCCATCGGTAGAATATCACAGGCAATAACACGACCTTTTGACCCAATCTGCGTTACCACATACTGTGACCAACCGCCCGGAGCCGCACCGAGGTCAACCACGGTCATACCGGGTTTGAAAAGTTTGTCACCCTGCTGTATTTCATCCAGTTTAAACCAGGCGCGCGAACGCAACCCTTTTTTCTGCGCCTGAAGCACATATTTATCGCTAAAGTGTTCCTGTAGCCAGCGGCTGGAACTGGCCGAACGCTTTTTACCAGTCATACAATTTCCAACTATGATTCAACGTAAGCGATAAATAACCGCGCAAATCAGCGAAGCCGATTTGGTGATACACTCGAGATGGCGGTAGAATGACCCGTTTTCAATCCCAATGTAAGTAAAAAATACGATGAATCTGAGTACCAAACAAAAACAGCACCTGAAAGGTCTGGCCCATCCGCTGAAGCCAGTAGTTATGCTGGGCAACAACGGCTTGACCGAGGGAGTGCTGGCCGAGATCGAACATGCACTGGAGCACCATGAACTCATCAAGGTGAAAATCGCCACTGAAGACCGTGAGACGAAAACCCTGGTGGTTGAAGCAATCGTGCGCGAAACCGGTGCAGTTAATGTGCAGGTAATCGGCAAGACGCTGGTGCTGTACCGTCCAACGAAGGAACGCAAGATCTCCATTCCGCGCTGAGGGGGCGGCTGGTCAGCTGACCGGCCTTTCCGAACAAACTCAGGTCAGGAGAAAGTGCCACGCTCCTCATTCCGATAAAAGGCCGCAGTGCGGCCTTTTTCTTATCTTTACAAAACCCTCATCCATAATGAGGATAGTCAATATCAGAGATACTGGACGTTTAACACTTCATATTCCACGTCGCCGCCCGGCGTTTTGATGATAGCAACATCATCAACAACCTTACCGACCAGACCACGCGCCATTGGTGAATTGATGGAGATCAGATTCAGCTTAAAGTTCGCTTCGTCATCACCCACAATACGATAGGTAGACTCTTCATCGCTATCCACATTTAACACGGTAACGGTGGCACCAAAAATCACCCGGCCGTTAGCGTTGTTAGCCATTTTTGTGACATCAATTACCTGGGCATTAGAAAGCTTTGATTCAATTTCCTGGATACGGCCCTCGCAGAATCCCTGCTCTTCGCGAGCAGCATGGTATTCCGCATTTTCCTTCAGGTCACCGTGCTCCCGTGCTTCAGCAATTGAGGCAATAATCCTGGGGCGTTTAACAGTTTTGAGCTCTTCCAGCTCTTCGCGCAATTTTTCTGCGCCTTTTAACGTCATCGGAATCTGATTCATCTCAATACCTCTTAAAATCTTTCCTGTTCAAAGTGTCGTCGTCCTGACGGATGGTATGCAGAAAAGGCGTTCTGCGGCGCTTTCTACTGATTTAAAACAAAAGAACCCTGACCCGGAGTAAACTCCAGGTCAGGATCTATTTTGCAATTTGATACGCATTTTACCCCAGAGTTCCCTGGGGGTCATCGTTTACTTTCCACCGCAATGCACCGTAGTATGACAGCATCACCTGTCAGTTACCGCGAGATTATGCGCTTTTCACGAATTGTTACCGGCCTTAGCTACGCTTTTATGCTGCATGCACAGGCAGCCCCCGTCGAAGACTACACCCAGTACCTTCCCGACGGTGCAAACCTGGCGCTCGTAGTGCAAAAAATTGGGGCTACAACGCCCTCTATTGACTATCACAGCCAGCAGATGGCGATACCCGCCAGCACAATGAAGGTGATTACGGCACTGGCCGCTATGCTGCAACTTGGCCCTGATTACCGCTTTAACACCCAGCTTGAAAGCAAGGGCAGTATCAGCGGCAACACGCTGCGCGGCGATCTGGTTGCTCGTTTTGGTGGCGATCCGACGTTAACGCGCCAGGATCTGCGTAATATGGTCACTAACCTGAAAAAACAGGGCGTGGAACATATCGCTGGCAATCTGGTCATTGATACTTCCGTTTTTGCCAGTCACGATAAAGCACCAGGCTGGCCGTGGAATGACATGACCCAGTGCTTCAGTGCGCCGCCGGGCGCTGCAATCGTAGACCGTAACTGCTTCTCGGTTTCACTCTACAGCTCACCGACCCCAGGGGAAAAAGCCTTTATTCGCGTGGCCTCCTGGTATCCGGTCAATATGTTCAGCGAAGTCAGAACGCTGGCCAGGGGTTCGGCCGATGCACAGTATTGTGAACTGGACATCGTTCCAGGGGAACTGAATCGCTTCACGCTAACCGGCTGCCTTACCCAGCGCTCGGAGCCATTGCCACTGGCTTTTGCTATCCAGGATGGTGCGAGCTACGCCGGTGCAATTCTGAAATCTGAACTGCAGAATGCCGGCATAGATTACAGCGGACATCTGGTTCGCCAGACTCTGGTCACCCAACCCGGAACCGTGCTGGCACAAACTCAATCGGCGCCGCTTCGCGACCTGCTGAAAATCATGCTGAAAAAGTCAGACAACATGATTGCGGATACCGTATTCCGTACGATTGGCCATGAGCGCTTTAACGTACCGGGTACCTGGCGTGCGGGTTCAGATGCGGTGCGCCAAATCCTGCGTCAGAAAGCCAGTATCGATCTGGGCAATAGTATTCAGGTGGACGGTTCCGGGCTATCCCGCCACGATCTGATTTCTCCTGCTACCATGATGCAGGTACTGCAATATATCGCACAGAACGATCAGCAGCTCAATATCATCTCGATGCTGCCGCTGGCCGGTTATGATGGCACACTGCGCTATCGCGGCGGGCTACATGAAGCGGGCGTTGACGGCAAAGTTTCAGCCAAAACCGGTTCATTGCAGGGTGTGTATAACCTGGCCGGATTTATGACCACCGCTAGCGGGCAGCGGGTGGCCTTTGTACAGTTCCTGTCCGGTTATGCCGTGCCGCCGGAAGATCAACGCCAGCGCCGCATCCCGCTGGTTCGCTTTGAAAGTCGTCTGTATAAGGACGTTTACCGGAATAATTAATCATTGAAAATATTAATTGTTGAGGACGATGAACTGCTACAAAAAGGCCTGACTCTGGCAATGACCGGGGAAGGTTACGCGGTGGACTGCGCGGCAAATGCGACCCAGGCGGTCGCATTCCTGCGCAGCAGCCAGTACAGCCTGATCGTGCTGGATCTCGGTTTACCCGATCGTGACGGTACCGAACTGCTGCGCCAGTGGCGTAAAGAACAGAACGATTTGCCGGTGTTGATCCTGACGGCACGTGACGCGCTGGAAGATCGGGTTGAAGGGCTGGATGCGGGTGCCGACGACTACCTGGTAAAGCCGTTTGCGCTGGCTGAACTGAAAGCCCGCGTTCGGGCGCTGATCCGCCGCTATCAGGGCCACAGCGATAATCTGCTGGTACGCGGCGATATCACGTTAAATCTCACATCTCAGCAGGTGGCCGTCGAGAATCTCCCCGTTGAAGTCACGCCAAAGGAGTTCGCCCTGCTGACTCGCCTGCTGATGCGCCTGGGCCAGACGGTTCATCGCGAAACGCTACAGCAGGATCTATACAGCTGGCAGGACGACACCAGTTCGAACACACTTGAAGTACATATCCATAATCTTCGCCGCAAACTTGGCAAAGATCGCATCAAAACCGTTCGCGGCGTCGGTTATCGTTTAGAAGAGCGCGAATGAACAGCATGCGGCGGCGTTTATTGATTATGCTGGCGCTAATTCTGCTGAGCTGTCAGCTGATGAGTGCATTTTGGCTGTGGCACGAAAGCCGGGAGCAAATCAGTTTTCTGGTGAATGAAACGCTGACTAACCATGCGCGCAATGAGCATGTCGAAAATGAGATCCGCGAAGCGATAGCCTCGCTTCTGCTCCCGTCGCTGGTGATGGTGTGCTTTACCCTCCTGCTCTCCTTCTGGGCAATCAGCTGGATAATTCGCCCTCTGCGCTCGCTGCAAAGCAGCCTGGCCTCACGTTCGGCGGATAACCTGAGCCCCCTGCCGCTGCATTCAGATATGGATGAAATTGTGGCGGTTACCGGCGCGCTAAATCAGCTACTGGCACGTCTGGACCATACGTTACAACAGGAGCGGCTGTTTACGGCAGATGCGGCCCATGAATTACGTACCCCGCTGGCAGGCCTGCGGCTGCACCTCGAGCTGCTGGAACAAGAAGGTAACCCACTGGGTACAATGCTGGTCACCCGGGTCGATCAGCTGATGCATGTCATCGAGCAGCTGCTGATGCTGTCGCGAGCCGGACAAATGATGGTAAGTGGTCACTACCAAACTTTGAACTGGCAAGAAGTGGTCCAGCCGCTGCGTCAGGAGATGGAAGAGATGCTGTCCCTGAATCAGCAGCGGCTCGTTATTGAGGATACCAGTCATGGCAGCCGCGTACAGGGTGATGCCGTGCTGCTGCGCCTGATGTTGCGTAATCTGCTGGAGAACGCCTCACGCTACAGTCCACAGGGCAGCAGTATCACGCTGATACTGACATCCAGTGAAAACGGTAGCATGGTAACCGTGCGCGATGAAGGTCCTGGCATTGATGTCAGCGAGGTTCAGGAAGTGGTGAAAGCGTTCCGCCGAATGGATCAGCGGTTTGGCGGTAGCGGCCTGGGGCTGAATATCGTTCAGCGTATCGTGCAACTCCATCACGGCCAGCTGAGCCTGACAAATCGTAGCGATAGAAGTGGGCTCGATGCCAGATGCCGGTTCCCGCAGCAGCTTAACTGAGCCAGCTATTCTTACAGAACATTCTGGAATTTTAATTAGCAACGCTAACTCATTGCAGGCTGATTACCTGCAATTACCCTGTCAGATCAACGAAAAAATGCTAAAAATAGTGTAAAAGCGATTATTCCCTCAAGAGCACGAGCTTAATAAATAAATTTACCTTTATTGACACTTCAAAGCATTCAACGTAGCTTACTTCCCATGAAAGCAAATGATAATAATTATTACTTAGCTTATCATTTAAATAAGGACGTAGAATGGAATTGTTAACCTCAGAAAGCACGCTGCAATTTGCCGCAGATGCTGCCGCCAGTGGCTTTTTCTTTATGTCTCCCTGGCGCAGTCTCGCAGCGAAAGGTTGCTTTACCACTATCAACACGCCGGCATATGAAGGTGAGATGCTGACGGGCCGTTTTCAACACGATATCCGGCATCACCTGTCAGAAGCGAAACGACAGGGAATACGTCATCCGGTCGTGGTGGGTGCAATCCCTTTTGATGTCCGCCAGCCTTCAGCTCTGTTTATCCCTGAAATCAGCCACTTTTTTGACCGCAGCAGCTTCCAGCAGCAGGTACAGACACAGAGCTCATTACATAACGGCATTCTGCGGCGTAATGCACTGCCTGAGCAGCCTGAATTTATGCGAATGGTCAGCGAAGCTATTGCAGCCACGGCTTCATCTCAGCTGGATAAGGTCGTGCTCTCGCGCCTGATGGACATCGTGACGGAGAAACCGGTCAACATTGCTGGCCTGATGCAACAGCTCATCGCGCAGAATCCCGCTAGCTACAATTTTCACGTACCTCTGGCACAGGGTGGTTCCCTGCTGGGAGCCAGCCCGGAGCTGCTGCTGCGCATGCACGATCGCCGCTACTACACCCACCCGCTGGCAGGCTCGGCAAAGCGGAACAGCGATCGCGAACAGGACCGCGCGGCAGGTCAGCAACTGATGAACTCGCGAAAAGACCGCTATGAGCATCGGCTGGTGATCGATGCTCTGCGTGACGTACTGCAATCACGCAGCAAGCGCCTCGCCATCCCAGAAGAACCGGAACTGCTGACCACCGGTACGCTGTGGCATCTTGGCACCCCAATAGAGGGTGAAGTCAGCCACGCGGCCGAAAATGCACTTTCTCTGGCCTGCCTGCTGCATCCGACCCCGGCGCTGAGCGGATATCCTCATGCCAGCGCCATGCAGTTGATTGCCGAGCTGGAGCCCTTCGAGCGTGACTTATTCGGCGGCATCGTTGGCTGGTGCGATGAGCACGGAAACGGTGAGTGGGTGGTCACTATCCGCTGCGGGAAAGTTGCCGGAAACCGTGTTCGTCTGTTTGCCGGTGCGGGAATTGTTCCTGATTCAACACCTGAATCCGAATGGCGTGAAACCGGCGTCAAACTGAATACCATGCTGCGTGCATTTGGCCTCAATTAAAGGTAAATCATGACTATTCCCTATACTCGCTGGCCGGATGAGCTGGCCGTACGCTATCGCGCGAAAGGTCACTGGCTCGATCTTCCGATGACGGATATTCTGCAACGTCAGGCTCAAAATACCGCTGTCGCCGTTATCGAAGGCGATCGGTATTACAGCTATCGGCAGCTGGCACAGCAGTCAAACCAACTGGCGGCGGCGCTCCAGCGACGCGGGCTGAAAAGCGGTGATACCGCGCTGGTTCAGCTCGGCAACGTTGCGGATTTCTATATGGTGTTTTTCGCCCTGCTTAAAATCGGGGTGGCACCGGTTAATGCGCTCTTCAGTCACCAGCGTAACGAGCTGGATGCCTACGCTGCGCAGCTGCAGCCATCATTACTGATTGCCGACCGCCTGCATCCGCTTTTCAGCAGTAACGATTATCTACTGCAGCTCAAACAGGCTGTTCCCACACTCAGCGTCATCGCTTTGCGCAATGAACACGGCGTGGCGATGTCGCTGGCGGGGATGGCCGATGAGGCAGTCGAGACCTTCTCGGAAACACCCTCTGCGGCAGATGAAGTGGCCTTCTTCCAGCTTTCCGGCGGCAGCACGGGTACGCCGAAACTTATTCCGCGAACCCACAATGATTACTTCTACAGCATTCGTGGCAGTGTTGAGATTTGCCAGTTTAACAGCAGTACCCGCTATCTCTGCGCCCTGCCCGCCGCGCATAACTATGCGATGAGCTCACCGGGCGCACTCGGTGTCTTTTACGCCGGAGGATGCGTGGTGATGGCGAACGATCCCAGCGCCAACCTCTGCTTCCCGCTGATCGAAAAACATCAGGTCAACGTTGCCGCACTGGTCCCGCCAGCCGTCAGCCTGTGGCTACAGGCTATCCAGGAATGGGGCAGCAACCGCGCTCTGGCCTCCCTGACCCTGCTGCAGGTTGGCGGGGCCAGGCTGAGTGAGTCACTTGCTGCTCGCATTCCCTCGGAAATCGGCTGCCGGCTACAGCAGGTGTTCGGCATGGCCGAAGGGCTGGTCAACTACACCCGTCTGGATGATGACAGCCAGCATATTCTGACCACCCAGGGGCGACCAATCTCTGAAGATGACGAGGTCTGGGTAGCCGATGAGTTCGGCAATCCGCTCCCTGCCGGTACGACCGGCCGCCTGATGACCCGTGGCCCCTACACGTTTCGCGGCTACTACAACAGCCCTGAACATAATGCCGTCAGCTTCGATCGGCAGGGGTTTTACTGCTCAGGCGATCTGATCTCCATCGCTCCCGATGGCTACATCACCGTTCAGGGGCGCGAAAAGGATCAGATCAACCGCGGTGGCGAAAAGATCGCGGCAGAGGAGATCGAAAACCTGCTGCTCCGCCACGCTCAGGTGATCCACGCCGCGCTGGTTTCGATGGAAGACAGTCTGATGGGCGAGAAGAGCTGTGCATTTATCGTGGCAAAGGGTGTGCTAAAGCCGGTGGCACTTCGTCGCCATCTGCGTGAGCTGGGCGTGGCGGAGTTCAAGCTGCCGGATCGCATCGAATGTGTTGATTCGCTGCCCCTCACACCGGTCGGCAAAGTGGATAAAAAACGCCTGCGCCAGCAGCTTGCCCATACTCAGAGCCTCTAATTTTCAGGAGAGACCATGGCTATTCCTAAACTCCAGTCCTATCTGCTGCCTACGCAGGCAGAGCTGCCGGTAAACAAAGTGAAGTGGGATTTTAACCCCGCACGTGCGGCGCTGTTAATTCATGATATGCAGGAATATTTCCTCAACTTTTGGGGAGAAAACAGCCCGTTGATCGATCAGGTAGTGGAGAACATTGCCCGCCTGCGTCAGTTCTGTAAATCTCAGGGCATCCCGGTGTTTTACACCGCCCAGCCCAACCAGCAGAGCGACCAGGATCGCGCGCTGCTGAATGATATGTGGGGCCCGGGTCTCAATAAACATCCCGCTCAGCAGCGGGTAGTCAGCGCGCTGGCTCCGGATGAACAGGACCAGGTACTGGTCAAGTGGCGCTACAGCGCCTTTCATCGCTCTCCACTGGAATCGATCCTTACCGAAAGCGGGCGGGATCAGCTGATTATCTGCGGCGTGTACGCCCATATTGGCTGCCTGACCACCGCAACCGATGCGTTTATGCGCGATATTAAACCGTTTATGGTTGCCGACGCGCTGGCAGATTTCAGCCGCGAGGAACATATGATGGCGCTGAACTATACCGCCGGGCGCAGCGGCAAAGTCGTGATGACGTCTGAACTTCTGCCGGCAACCCTACCCACCACCCAGGCTCAGCTGCGTGCACTGGTTCTGCCACTGCTGGATGACGATGCTGAAGATCTGGATGATGCCGATAATCTCGTGGACTACGGTCTTGATTCTGTACGTATGATGGCGCTGGCCGCACGCTGGCGTCAGGTCCACCCCGATATCGATTTTATCTCTCTGGCCAAAGATCCCAGCATCAATGGCTGGTGGAAGTTCCTGTCACGGGAGCCGGCATAATGTCCACCCGTTTCTATTTTACCGGTAAACAGATCTGGGTTACCGGCGCAGGCCAGGGTATCGGCTACCACACCGCGCTGGCTTTTGTTGCCTCTGGCGCTTCCGTTGTCGGCTTTGATAAACACTTCTCGCAGAGCGATTACCCGTTCCAGCGGGAGATCGTCGATATCGCCGATCCATGGCAGGTGAAACGCGTCTGCGAAAAAGTACTTTCCGATACCCAACATCTCGACGTACTGGTCAATGCTGCCGGTATTTTACGCACCGGTTCTACCGAGGAACTGTCCTTTGCAGACTGGCAGGCCTGCATGGCGGTTAACGCTGGCGGCGCATTTAACCTTTTCCAGCAGACTCTGCCTGTGTTTCGTAAGCAGCGTGCCGGTGCGATAGTCACTGTGGCTTCTAACGCAGCCCATGCACCGCGCATCGGCATGTCGGCTTATGGTGCCTCAAAAGCGGCGCTGCGCAGTCTGTGCATGACCGTCGCCCTGGAAATGGCACCTTATGGCGTGCGCTGTAATATTGTTTCGCCTGGTTCAACAGATACCGCGATGCAGCGCAGCCTGTGGCAAACCCCGGCGGATGAACAGCAGATGATTGCGGGCTATCCGCAGCAGTACAAGCTGGGCATCCCGCTGGGTAAAATTGCCCGCCCTGATGACATTGCCAGCGCGGTGATGTTCCTGGCTTCCGACAGCGCCAGCCATATTATTATGCAGGATATCGTGGTTGACGGTGGGGCAACGCTCGGTGCGTAGTCAACAGATCCGGTGGAAGCGTCAGAGCAACACGGGAGTACTGAACCAGATGGCCGAAGGCAATATGATCGGCGGGTTGGGGATTTGCTTCACCCATCTGACTGAAGATCGTCTGGAAGCAATCATGCCGGTGGATTCCCGTACGCATCAGCCTTTCGGTCTGCTGCACGGCGGTGCCTCGGTGGCTTTAGCTGAATCACTGGGATCGATGGCGGGCTGGCTCTGCTCGCAGCCGGGGCAGAACGTGGTAGGCACAGAAATCAGCGCCAGCCACCTGCGGGGCGTTTTCAGCGGCACGGTACGCGGTGTCTGCCGCGCCTTGAATGTCGGAGCGACCAGTCAGGTATGGCAGATTGAGATCTTTGACGATCGCGATCGGTTATGCTGCATTTCGCGCCTGACCACCGCCATTATCGGCTAATAGAAAATAAACAGGGACGCCGCGGCGTCCCTGTTTTCATCGAAGATTAGCGTTGATAGATGATTTCAACGCCTTCATCGTCTTCATCATCCCAATCGTCGTCTTCTTCAACGGCAGGCTGCGCTTCTTCCAGCTGCTGACGATGGTAGTCGTCCCACATAAACTCCACTTTCTCTGGCTGCTTAGCTTCCAGTTCGGCTTGTTTCGGGTTGGCATTCATAAAGGACATAATGTCCCAGCATAATGCATTAACGCCGACGCGGTTCGCGGCAGAAATCAGGTAGTACTTATCGGTCCAGCCCAGCGCATCAGCAATCGCCTTAGCACGTGCTTCAGCTTCTTCGCTGTCCAGCAGGTCAACCTTGTTGAACACCAGCCAGCGCGGCTTCTGGAAAAGCTTCTCGCTGTATTTTTCCAGCTCCCCCAGAATAACGCGGGCGTTTTCTACCGGATCGCTTTCATCAATCGGCGCCAGATCGATGGTGTGCAGCAGAACGCGACAGCGCTCAAGGTGCTTCAGGAAGCGAATACCCAGCCCAGCACCATCAGAGGCACCTTCAATCAGACCCGGAATATCGGCAACCACAAAGCTCTGCTCGTTGTCCATACGCACCACACCCAGGCTTGGTACCAGCGTAGTGAAGGGATAATCGGCAACTTTTGGTTTTGCAGCGGATACCGCGCGAATAAACGTTGATTTACCCGCGTTAGGCAGGCCCAGCATACCCACGTCTGCCAGCAGCATCAGTTCCAGCTGCAGGTCACGTTTCTCACCCGGCGTGCCCATTGTTTTCTGGCGCGGAGTACGGTTAACGGATGACTTAAAGCGGGTGTTACCCAGCCCGTGCCAACCGCCCTTCGCGACCATCAGCAGCTGCTGGTGATGGGTCATATCGCCAAGCGTTTCACCCGTTCCCTGATCGATAACACGCGTACCGACAGGAACTTTAATAATGATATCTTTACCGCGTTTACCGGTACAGTCGCGGCTCTGGCCGTTTTGACCTCGTTCAGCGCGGAAGGATTTTTCGAAACGATAGTCAATCAGAGTATTCAGGTTTTCGTCGGCCTGCATGTAAACATCGCCGCCGTCGCCGCCGTCGCCGCCGTCCGGTCCACCACGAGGAATATATTTCTCACGACGGAAGCTGACGCAGCCATTGCCGCCGTCGCCTGCTACTGCCAGGATCGTCGCTTCATCAACAAACTTCATTTTACTTCTCCGTCACTCATTCGCCCGTGGCCCAATGCTTTTACACCGGAACGGGATTGCTCCGCCGCGGCCATAAGCGATGACCCATTGCGGAAAATATGGCACCTGGCTGGACACCAGTCACTCCGATTGCGCCCTGAAAATTCAGGATCGAAATGGCAAAAAGTTCGGACCAGCCAGACGATAATAATTCTGAAAACATCAGCGTAAAGACGTCAGTGTCTCTTTTTCACTGACCGATGCCAGCATCCAATGGAAGGAATACCCGTCACCGGCAGCAACACCACTGAACATAAAGTGTACAGCAAAAACAGGATCTGTTGCGAGGCCAGTCGATGCAGTAACATTCCTAACAGGCAGAATGTAAAAAGCCCCGCACTAAGATGCGGGGCTTTTAATTTCGCAGCAAGAAGTGACTTAAAAATCACTCTGCGGCTCGAAAACCTTACTCAGCAACGATGCTGATGTATTTACGGTTGTTCGGGCCTTTAACTTCGAATTTGACCTTGCCGTCTGCAGTTGCAAACAGGGTGTGGTCACGACCGCAGCCAACGTTAGTACCGGCGTGGAATTTAGTACCACGCTGACGAACGATGATGCTACCTGCCAGAACTGATTCGCCGCCGAAACGTTTTACGCCCAGACGTTTTGCATTGGAGTCACGACCGTTACGAGTCGAGCCACCAGCCTTTTTATGTGCCATTTGTCAGATCTCCTCTTAGGCGCTGATGCCAGTGATCTTCACATCAGTGAACCACTGACGGTGACCCTGCTGCTTACGGTAATGCTTACGACGACGGAACTTAACAATCTTGATCTTGTCGCCACGACCGTGAGCAACGATTTCCGCTTTGATCACGCCACCTGAAACTAAAGGCGCGCCGATTTTAACGTCTTCGCCGTTGGCAATCATCAGAACCTGGTCGAACTCAATAGTTTCGCCGGTTGCGATGTCCAGCTTTTCCAGGCGAACGGTCTGACCTTCGCTTACTCGGTGTTGTTTACCACCACTTTGGAAAACCGCGTACATATAAAACTCCGCTTCCGCGCTTGCCTTTTTTTGATTATCAGGCTGCGCTATAAATATTCACAATAGGGCGCGAATTCTACGCAACTTCGCTGCCAATGACAAGTGCCAGTTACGCTGTATTGCAGAAAAAAAACGCAACATGAATGGGACGCTTTCACCGCTGTGTTTTTCAAGTACAATCTGTCATACATTTCATGCCACAGGCACGCGTAAAGGCGCTTATCATACCAGCAAACTGAGCGAGCGATAGCTGAACAGACTGATGAACTTAGAACAGATAAATGAACTTACCGCGCAGGATATGGCGGATGTCAACGCGACAATACTCGACCAGCTGAACTCGGACGTATCCCTTATCAATCAGCTGGGCCATTACATTATTAGCGGCGGTGGGAAACGTATCCGACCAATGATCGCCGTTCTTGCTGCACGCGCTATCAATAATTACGACGGCAAGCAGCACATCGCCGTGGCGGCACTGATCGAATTTATCCACACCGCAACGCTGCTGCACGACGATGTGGTCGATGAATCGGATATGCGCCGGGGTAAAGCAACGGCCAATGCGGCATTTGGTAATGCGGCCAGCGTATTGGTTGGTGATTTTATTTATACCCGCGCCTTCCAGATGATGACCAGCCTCGGCTCGCTGCGTGTGCTGGCGCTGATGTCTGAAGCGGTGAACGTGATTGCCGAAGGTGAGGTTTTACAGTTGATGAACTGTAACGATCCGGACATCACTGAAGAGAGCTACATGCGGGTGATTTACAGCAAAACTGCCCGTTTGTTTGAAGCCGCCGCGCAGTCTTCCGGGATACTCGCTGGTGCCAACACAGAGCAGGAGCAGGCTCTACAGGATTACGGGCGCTACATTGGCACCGCTTTCCAGCTGATTGACGATCTGCTGGATTACAGCGCGGATGGTGCAACGCTTGGTAAAAATGTGGGTGACGATCTTAGCGAGGGTAAACCGACGCTGCCACTGCTGCACGCCATGCGCAACGGTACTCCTGAGCAGGCCAGCATGATCCGTAAGGCTATTGAGGAAGGTAACGGACGCCATTTACTGGAACCAGTTCTGGAAACCATGAACCAATGCGGCTCGCTGGAATGGACGCGTCGTGCTGCCGAGCAGGAAGCGGACAAAGCCATTATCGCCCTGCAAGTTCTACCTGAATCTCCGTGGCGCAGCGCACTTGAAGCTCTGGCTCATATGTCTGTACAACGCGAATTCTGATTGAAAATGCGCGGAAATCCGCGCTTTTCATGATTCATCTTAGCCCTTCCCCCACCGTCTGCCCTGATATTACTGCACAATGTAACGTTACATCATTTGTCTCCACTTTTGCGTAGAGCTACGCAAAACTGGCTCTTTGCATAAAAATTACTGGAAATTAAAGGAAATAAGTTGATATAAAGCTCCTATAAATTCCGTTACTATCGTCAGGGTTAATACGGTAAATACGGATGCGCAGGAAAATACTTTCCCTGTGCAGATTATTTCCTGTTGTTTCCACAAGTGCACAAGGAGAAAGAGCACGTGGCCTATAATTCTCAAGACTGGCATCCTGCCGATATCATTGCCGCCCTGCGTAAAAGAGGCACCACTCTCGCTGAACAATCACGCCGCGCAGGCTTAAGCTCATCAACGCTGGCTAATACGCTATGTCGCCCGTGGCCAAAGGGGGAATGGCTGATTGCCGACGCCCTGGAGATACACCCTGCAGAGATCTGGCCCAGCCGCTATTACGATCCGAAGACAAGGCAGCTGATCGATCGTAAAAAGCTGATCAGAAAATAAAAAGGGCCGGTATTGGAGACCGGCCCTTGTTAAAAGACTACAGACAACGCTTATTCGTCACCGCTGACCCGCTGGATATTGGCACCCAGAGCCATCAGTTTGTCTTCAATATGCTCATAGCCGCGATCGATATGATAAATACGATCGACGATCGTTGTCCCTTCCGCAATACAGCCAGCCAGAACCAGGCTGGCTGATGCGCGCAGATCGGTCGCCATCACCTGAGCACCCGACAGTTTTTCCACACCGTGGCAAATCAGCGTGTTGCTCTCAATTTCACCGTGCGCGCCCATACGTACCAGCTCCGGCACGTGCATAAAGCGGTTTTCGAAAATGGTCTCAGTGATGACTCCGGTTCCCTCTGCTACCAGATTCAGCAGGCTGAACTGCGCCTGCATATCCGTCGGGAATCCAGGATGCGGCGCGGTGCGCACGTTCACGGCTTTTGGACGCTTGCCGTGCATATCAAGGCTTATCCAGTCCTCGCCCACTTCAATATCGGCACCCGCTTCACGCAGTTTGGCCAGCACAGCATCCAGCGTGTCGGGCTGAGCCGCACGGCAGACCACTGCACCACCGGAAATCGCAGCCGCCACCAGGAACGTACCGGTTTCGATACGATCGGGAAGCACGCGATATACGCCGCCGCCCAGGCGCTCAACGCCCTCGATGGTAATGCGATCGCTGCCCGCGCCGGTAATTTTTGCACCCAGCGTATTGAGGAAGTTGGCGGTATCGACGATTTCCGGCTCGCGCGCGGCGTTTTCGATAATCGTTGTACCGGTTGCCAACGTTGCGGCACTCATGATGGTTACCGTGGCGCCCACGCTGACCTTATCCATGACGATATGCGCGCCCTTCAGGCGACCATCGACCGAGGCCTTAACGTAGCCCTCTTCCAGCTTGATCTCAGCACCCAGCTGTTCCAGGCCGGTGATATGCAGATCGACCGGACGCGCGCCAATCGCGCAACCACCGGGAAGCGATACCTGACCCTGGCCAAAACGCGCCACCAGCGGACCCAGCGCCCAGATGGAGGCACGCATGGTTTTCACCAGATCGTATGGTGCACAGTAAACATCAACCTGACTGGCATCCATATGCACCGAGCCGTTACGCTCGGTCTTTACACCCAGCTGACCGAGCAGCTTCATGGTGGTATCGATGTCCTTCAGTTTCGGGACATTCTGAATCTCTACCGGTTCTTCAGCCAGCAAAGCAGCGAACAGGATCGGCAGGGCAGCATTTTTGGCCCCGGAAATTGTGACTTCACCACTCAGCCGGGTTGGACCCTGCACACGAAATTTATCCATTGCAACTGCTCTCTGTTGTCAGACCAAAAATCTGCGGCTCAGCCCGCCCGCATATTATTGCGTGGTGGACAGCTGCCGCTTAGAAACCGTTTAACTTACGGTCACGCGCCCACTCTTCAGGAGTGTAAGTCTTGATTGAAACGGCGTGAATACGGTTGTCCGCAATGTAGGCCATCAGGGGTGCGTAGACCGTCTGCTGCTTCTTCACGCGGCTCAGTTCACCGAATAACTCACCTACGGCAATCACCTGAAAATGGCTGCCATCGCCGGTGACGTGGACTTCCTGCAGCGGTAACGCACTCATAAGTACGGACTGAATTTCACTATTTTCCATGATGCTTTC
Organism: Erwinia sp. GW821-FHT03D09; assembly: GCF_059420805.1. Lineage (NCBI taxonomy): Bacteria > Pseudomonadati > Pseudomonadota > Gammaproteobacteria > Enterobacterales > Erwiniaceae > Erwinia > Erwinia sp. GW821-FHT03D09. The sequence goes on along the minus strand of NZ_JBWKUK010000012.1, from coordinate 69,297 downwards.
AAATTCACCTGATAATAAACAGGCACACATATTAGTGGAATCTGCCTTACTCTTAAACAAGCAATAAATGCCAGGATCATCAGAAAAAGGCTAAATGAGAATGAATAGCGCTATACGTCGCTTAGGCCGGTGGAATCGGGGGGATCGAAAAAGAAAGCAAAGATCAACGAACTCAATATGTTCCGCGAGAACACGGCGGCATAAACCGCCGTACTCAGGATCAGCGATTATCGACAATAATTTCCTGAAGATTATACAGGGTAATCAAAGAACGGAGTTTATCGGGGATACCGGTGAAATGAGGCACTTTGCCTTGCTGTAAAGCGATTTGCCGCAGATGAACCAGTAATGCCAGCCCGGCAGAATCAACGCGATCCAGGCTGGATACATCAATAACCTCAGCCTGCTGCATTAATTGATCCCGCTGCTGCCATAGCGGCAGCAGGGTTTCACGCTCAAGCTCACCGCTAAGACGCAGCAGGCCAGAATCGACTGTCCAACTCAGCAAATCTGCCGTCATATTACTCACTGCTGTTTGTCCAGCGTAATCGGCTGTTGCGCGTAGGATTTCAAACGCTCGGTCAAACCATCGATGCCTCTCTGTCGCAGAATGTCACTCCACTCGTTTTGTTTGGTGGTGATCATACTGACCCCTTCGGCAATCATGTCATATGCCTGCCATTCGCCAGTGCGGCTGTTTTTACGCCACTGGAAATCCAGACGCACCGGAGGGCGACCATTTTTATCGATGATGGTAACGCGGATAGCAATGATGTCAGCATTCCCCAGCGGCTGCTCGGGGGCAATTTGGTATGTCTGACCGTTATAAAGCGCCAGAGCCTGGCCATAGGCCTGCGCCAGATAGTCACCAAAAGCGTTAAAATAAGCTTCTCGCTGTGCCGGGGTGGCCTCTTTGTAATAGCGGCCCAGCACCAAAGCACCGGCATATTTTATCTGCACATACGGCAGCAGTTCTTCTTTTACAACCTGACGCAGATAGTTGGGGTCCTGCTTGATCCTGGGCTGCTCATCCTTCAAACGATCGAAGGTTTTTGCTGCCGCTTCATTCATCATCGAATAGGGGTTAGTTTTATCAGCCGCCGCGTTAGCCGCAATCGGGGCAACGATCAGCATTGCCACCATCAGTAAACGTTTAAACATTACTTATCCTCTCCTGAAGTGTTAGCCGCAGCCGGCTGCTCAGAAGCAGCACCGTTGTCATCTGCTTTGTCTGCGCTCTTATCGTTGCCATTTCCACTTTTATACAGGAACTGGCCGATCAGATCTTCCAGCACCATTGCAGACTTGGTGTCCTGCAGCGTGCTGCCATCTTTCAGCGTCGCTGTACCCATTTCCGGGTCATCGAAGCCGATATTCATCGCCAGAAACTGTTCGCCCAGTAAACCTGATGTACGTACTGCCAGTGAACTGGTATCCGGGATATTGTTATACTTTTCATCAATATCCATGGTGACGCGCGGCGAGTAGTTTTTCGGGTCCAGCGTGATATCCGTTACGCGGCCAATCACTACGCCACCCACTTTTACCGGCGATCCGAGTTTCAGGCCGCCAATATTGTCAAAGGTAGCATAGAGTTTCCAGGTCGGTTCATTGCCGAGGGACTTCAGGTCGGCAACGCGCAGACAGAGAAAAACGATCGCGCAAAGCGCTAACAATAAGAAGGCACCTACCCAAATTTCGCTTTTTTTCGTTTGCATCGAATCAATTCCCAAACATCAGTGCCGTAAGCACAAAATCCAGACCGAGTACTGCCAGAGAGGCATGTACCACGGTACGCGTTGTTGCCCGACTAATCCCTTCAGACGTCGGAATGGCGTCGTAGCCGTTAAACAGCGCAATCCAGGTCACGGTAATGGCAAACACGAGGCTCTTAATCACGCAGTTAATAATATCAGTACGCACATCGACCGCATTCTGCATCGCTGACCAGAAGAAACCACTGTCGATTCCCTTCCAGCTCACGCCAACCATCGCACCGCCGAGTATCCCCACGGCGACAAAAATCAGCGTCAACAGAGGCATACTGATCGCCCCTGCCCAGAAACGCGGTGAGACAATACGCCGCAGCGGATCGACCGCCATCATTTCCATGCTGGAGAGCTGTTCCGTGGCTTTCATCAGGCCAATCTCAGCGGTCAGCGCTGAACCGGCCCGTCCGGCAAACAGCAACGCTGTAACCACCGGCCCCAGTTCGCGCAGCAGCGAGAGCGCCACCAGCATCCCGAGACTGGTTTCGGCACCATAGGTATTCAGCACCAGATAGCCTTGCAGGCCCAGCACCATACCAATGAACAATCCGGAAACCACGATAATCAGTAGCGATAATACGCCAACGCTATAAAGCTGCTTTACCAACAGCGGCGCATGCTTGCGAAAACTGGGAACGCCGATAAGTGCATGGAAAAGCATCAATCCGGCACGGCCAAAGGCGGCACAGGTATTAATTCCCTGACGTCCTAATGACGCCAGCGCTCGTAAAAACATCAATATGTTAACTCCCTGAGCCGACTAAATCGTGAAGATAATCTCCCGCCGGGAAACGAAACGGCACCGGCCCATCAGCAATGCCATCAATAAACTGGCGTACGCGAGCATCATTATTCTCTCTCAGCTGAGGTGCCGTACCCTGGGCGATCACTTTCTGGTCGGCAATGATATACGCGTAATCAGCAATACTCAGTACTTCAGGCACATCGTGGGAAACCACAATGCAAGTGACACCCAGCGAATGATTTAGTTCGTCGATAAGCTTTACCAGTACGCCCATCGTGATAGGGTCCTGGCCAACAAATGGCTCATCAAACATAATCAGATCGGGTTCAAGCGCAATGGCGCGCGCCAGCGCAGCACGGCGCGCCATTCCACCGGACAGCTCGGAAGGCTTAAGATTTGCCGCCCCCCGCAGCCCCACCGCTTCCAGCTTCATCATCACCGTACTGTGCAGCAACGCCGCAGGCAGCTGAGTGTGCTCGCGCAGCGGCCAGGCAACGTTATCGAAAACGCTCAGGTCGGTAAACAATGCACCGGACTGGAACAGCATGCTCATTTTTTTGCGGGCGGCATACAAACGGGAACGTGAAAGTGTAGGAATATTTTCACCGTTGAACCAGATTTCACCGCTGTCTGGCGGTATCTGTCCGCCGATCAAACGCAGTAGCGTTGTTTTACCAATGCCAGAGGGTCCCATAATGGCGGTAATTTTCCCTTTGGGCACCGTAAGCGAGATGTTATCGAAAATAGGCCTGTTACCACGGGAGAAACAGACGTCCCGGACATCTACCAAATTCGTTTCCGTCTGGCCCATAATTACCTCGATCCTCAATTCAGGCGCTAAATGTACTTCCGATGGTAACGCATTAACCGCCGGACTGGACACTTTTACAGAAACTTACTGCAATCACTTCGCGAAAGCTGGCATAAGTTTTACTTTTTAGCTTTAGACCGTCAAAATCACGGGCATTAAAAAAACGTAACCAGAAACGCTTCGTCACATGCAGCAACCGACGATTATATCCGATAAAAGGACATTTCATGCTCGTAGCTATAGCACTATTGATTATCGGTTTAGCCTTACTGGTTTATGGAGCCGATCGTCTGGTGTTTAGCGCCGCTATTTTATGCCGATCGCTGGGTATCCCGCCGCTGATCATCGGGATGACCGTGGTAGGTATTGGTACTTCCCTCCCCGAACTGATTGTTTCGTTTTCAGCGGCAACGCACGGACAGATGGATATCGCCGTTGGCACAGCAATCGGCTCCAATATTACCAATATCCTGCTCATCCTCGGCGGTGGAGCACTGCTGCATCCGCTAACCGTTCATTCCAACCTGATACGCCGCGAGCTGCCGCTGATGCTGCTGGTGACTCTGCTGTGCGGCATCATACTCTTTGACAACCATCTCAGCCGGAATGACGGGCTGGGGCTGATTGCCATCGCCGCGTGCTGGCTACTGTGCACAATCAAGATCGCCCGCCGTGCAGAACGTGAGAATAATGACACCCTGACCCGCGAGCAGCTTGCCGAGCTACCGCGTGATGACGTCGGCAACACCGTCGCTTTCCTGTGGCTGGCCGTTGCGCTGCTCTTACTGCCGGTTTCAACCCGCATGGTGATTGATAATGCCACGGTGATTGCCGACTATTTCGGCATCAGTGAACTGGTTATTGCACTGACGATTATTTCAGTGGGCACCAGCCTGCCGGAGCTGGCCACGGTGATCGCCGGAGCGTTGAAAGGCGAAGATGATATCGCCATCGGTAACCTGATTGGGTCTAACATTTATAATATGGTGATTGTCCTGGGCATCCCGGCGCTGATTCATCCCGGCAGTTTTGATGCCAGCGCGTTTGCCCGAGACTACTGGGTCATGCTGGGCGTCAGCGCTCTGTTTACGTTGATCTGTTTGCAACGCAACCGCCGGATTGGTCGGGTTGCAGGCGCGTTGCTGCTGTGCGGATTTATCCTCTGGGTGGTCATGCTGTATGGTTTCCCCTCAGTGACTTTCTGGTAAAAGGACTAAAAAGCTATGGCGCATATCATTACCGATACTGATTTTGACTTTATAAAAGCCGGAAAAGAGGTTTTACAGATCGAACGCGAAGGACTGGAACAGCTCGATCAGTACATCAACGGCGATTTTAGCCAGGCCTGCGCGTTAATCTCTCGCTGCCTGGGTAAAGTGGTCGTCATGGGCATGGGTAAATCAGGCCATATTGGCAAAAAAATCGCCGCCACTCTTGCCAGCACCGGGACGCCTGCATTTTTTGTCCATCCGGGTGAAGCCAGCCATGGCGACCTTGGGATGGTCAGCCCCAACGATGTGGTTATCGCCATCTCTAATTCTGGAGAATCCTCCGAAATTTTGGCCCTGATACCGGTGCTGAAACGCCTGCACGTCTCCCTGATTTGCATGACCAGCCGCCCTGACAGCGCAATGGGGCGTGCCGCCGATATTCATCTGTGTGTTAAAGTGCCGCAGGAAGCCTGCCCGCTGGGCCTCGCGCCAACGACCAGCACCACGGCTACACTGGTAATGGGTGATGCCTTAGCGGTTGCTCTTCTTAAAGCACGCGGTTTTACCGCAGAAGATTTCGCACTGTCACATCCTGGCGGAGCGTTAGGGCGTAAGTTGCTGCTGCGGGTTGATGATATTATGCATTCTGGTAACGAGATGCCGCATATCCGCAGTGATGCTTCGCTGCGCGATGCACTACTGGAAATTACCCGCAAAAATATGGGCATGACGGTCATCTGTGACGATCTGATGAAAATCGAAGGTATCTTTACCGATGGTGACTTGCGTCGTGTGTTTGATATGGGCATCGACATACAGCACGCCAGCATAGCCAGCGTGATGACCCGTGGTGGCATTCGCGTCCGGCCCAATACATTAGCGGTAGATGCGTTGAATCTGATGCAGAACAAGAACATTACCTCCGTGATGGTGGCCGACGGCGACCATCTGTTGGGCGTGGTACATATGCACGACATGCTGCGTGCCGGCGTTGTTTGATAAGGAATAAAACGAGAATGAGTAATCCAGCAGCCACATTCGTTGACACCTGTTATGGCCCGGTAAGTCAGCAAGTCATGGCGCAGGCACAGCAAATTAAGCTGCTGATTTGCGATGTGGATGGGGTGATGTCTGATGGCGTGATCTATCAGGGTAACAACGGTGAAGAGCTGAAAGCATTTAACGTTCGAGACGGTTACGGCATCCGCTGCCTGCTGACTTCAGATGTGGAGGTGGCGATTATTACCGGGCGCAAAGCAAAACTGCTGGAAGATCGCTGTACCACGCTGGGAATTACCCATCTTTACCAGGGGCAGTCTGATAAGACTTTGGCCTTCCGCGAACTTCTGGATAAACTAGCGCTGAATGCCAGCCAGGTTGCCTACATTGGTGATGACCTGATTGACTGGCCGGTTATGGCCCAGGTTGGCCTGAGCGTGGCCGTCGCCGATGCGCATCCGGTTCTGCTGCCTAAAGCTGACTACGTGACCCATATTGCGGGGGGACGCGGAGCCGTTCGGGAACTTTGTGACCTGATCTTAATTTCTCAGGGTACGTTTGATAAGGCCATAGGGCAGTCTGTATGAGTAAAACAAGACGCTGGATTACACTTTTACTGACGCTGATTGCCATCATCTTGATTGGCTGGAATCTGGCGGATTCTGATAACGGTGACGGAGCAGTCAGCAACAATGATAGCGAACCCACCTATCTGAGCGATAATTCACATACCGTCGTTTATAACCCCGAGGGTGGCCTGAGCTACAGACTGATTTCAGACAAGGTGACTTACTTTTCAACAGACGCCGTCAGCTGGTTCGACAACCCGAAGATGACGACTTACGATGAAAACAAAGTGGCCACCTGGTCAGTAAGCGCCGATAAAGCCAAACTGACTAACGATCGTATGCTGTTTCTGTACGGTAATGTCGTCGTAAAAAGCCTGACGAAAGATGCGCAGTTGGAGAAAATTACAACCGACAATGCGCTGGTGAACCTGACAACTCAGGATGTCACTTCAAACGATCAAGTTACGCTATATGGCCGCAGCTTTAACTCCACGGGAATGAAGATGCGCGGAAATTTACGGAAGAAAACTGCCGAGTTGATTGAAAAGGTCAAAACATCTTATGAAATTCAAAATGAAAAACAACCTTAAGTTACTGACGGCATCTCTGCTTCTGGCTGCCAGCGTTCCGGCTTTGGCCTTGACCGGGGATTCTGACAAACCTGTCAATGTAGACTCGGAGAATCAGGCTCTGGATATGCAGGGGAACGTGGCTACGTTTACCGGTAAAGTGGTCGTCACCCAGGGATCGATCAAGATCACCGCCGATAAAGTGGTCGTGACTCGTCCCGGTGGCGACAGCAATAAAACTATCGTTGATGCCTATGGCAATCCCGCAACTTTCTATCAGATGCAGGACAATGGCAAACCGGTTCAGGGGCACGCACAGAAAATGCGCTATGAACTGGCGAAAGATTTTGTTGAGTTGACCGGTAATGCCTATCTGGAGCAGCTCGACAGTAATGTCAAAGGCGATCGCATTACTTATCTGGTCAAAGAGCAGAAAATGCAGGCTTATGGCAGCACCGGAAAACGCGTGACGACCGTTCTTGTACCGTCACAGCTGCAGGATAAAAGCACACCGTCTAACGGTCAGAAGAAGAGTAACTAACTAACATGGCAACGTTAATTGCGGAAAATCTGGCGAAGGCCTACAAAGGCCGCCGCGTGGTTGAAGACGTCAGTCTGGAAGTAAAATCCGGTGAGATTGTCGGACTACTGGGACCAAACGGGGCCGGCAAAACTACCACCTTTTACATGGTGGTGGGTATCGTTCCGCGCGATGCTGGCCGAATTGTGATTGATGATGAAGATATCAGTATCCTGCCCCTGCACGCGCGCGCGCGCCGGGGGATTGGTTATCTCCCTCAGGAAGCCTCCATTTTCCGCCGTCTGAGCGTTTACGATAATCTGATGGCGGTCCTGCAAATTCGTGAAGATCTGACCAGCGAGCAACGGGAAGATCGCGCCAACGAGCTGATGGCCGAGTTCCACATCGAACATCTACGCGACAGCCCCGGTCAGGCACTCTCCGGTGGCGAACGCCGCAGGGTGGAAATTGCCCGTGCCCTGGCTGCAAATCCCAAATTTATCCTGCTGGATGAACCTTTTGCCGGGGTTGACCCTATTTCCGTTATTGATATTAAAAAGATTATCGAGCATCTTCGTGATAGCGGACTTGGCGTGCTGATTACCGACCACAACGTTCGTGAAACGCTGGCGGTTTGTGAGCGCGCTTATATCGTCAGCCAGGGGCACCTTATCGCACACGGTACGCCAGAAGAAATCCTTGCCGACGAGCAGGTGAAACGCGTCTACCTGGGCGAAGAGTTCAGACTCTGATAAGGTGGCCATAAGGTTTGTTTTTAGGGAATTATTATCCTGAATATGAAGCAAGGTTTACAACTCAGGCTGAGCCAACAGCTTGCCATGACGCCACAGTTACAGCAGGCCATTCGACTGCTGCAACTCTCTACGCTTGAACTACAGCAGGAAATTCAGCTGGCGCTGGAAAGCAACCCGTTGCTCGAGCAGAGCGATGTTCACGAGGAAATCGACTCTCGCGAATATCAGGAAACCGAAGCGCTGGACACTCGAGAAGCGCTTGAACAGAAGGATATGCCTGAAGAGCTGCCGCTGGATGCCACCTGGGATGAAATTTACACCGCGGGTACCCCTTCCGGCACCGGCACTGACTACCACGACGACGAACTGCCGGTTTATCAGGGGGAAACCACCCAGTCACTTCAGGATTATCTGATGTGGCAGGTAGAGTTAACGCCTTTTACCGACTCCGATCGGGCGATCGCCACCTCAATCGTCGATGCCGTGGATGAAACCGGCTATCTAACCATCTCGCTGGACGACATCCTCGATAGTATGGGGAATGAAGATCTGAGCCTGGATGAGGTAGAAGCGGTGCTGAAGCGCGTGCAGCGATTCGATCCGGTGGGCGTGTGTGCTCGCGATCTGCGCGACTGCCTGCTGGTTCAGCTTTCTCAGTTCCCTGACGATCTTACCCTGTTGAAAGAAGCGCGGCTGATCGTCAGCGATCATCTCGATCTGTTAGCAAATCATGATTTCCGCAGCCTGATGCGTCTGACTAAGCTAAAAGAAGACGTTCTGAAGGGTGCCGTACAGCTGATTCAGTCACTCGACCCGCGTCCCGGACAGTCGATCAATACACAGGAACCTGAATATGTCATTCCTGACGTACTGGTACGCAAAGTCGGTGCGCGCTGGACGGTTGAACTGAACGCCGATAGCGTTCCGCGTTTAAAAATCAATCAGCACTATGCTGCACTGGGTGGTTCAACCCGCAACGACAGCGATTCACAATTTATTCGTAGTAATTTGCAGGAAGCAAAATGGCTGATTAAAAGCCTTGAGAGCCGTAACGACACGCTGCTAAAAGTGACCCGCTGTATTGTCGATCAACAGCAGGCATTTTTTGAACAGGGTGAGGAATATATGCGGCCGATGGTACTGGCAGACATAGCCAGCGCAGTCGATATGCATGAATCAACGATATCGCGCGTAACAACGCAGAAGTATCTGCACAGTCCGCGCGGTATATTTGAACTGAAGTACTTTTTCTCAAGCCACGTGAGTACTGAAGGCGGAGGTGAAGCCTCCTCTACCGCTATTCGTGCGTTGGTGAAAAAATTAATTTCGGCGGAAAATCCCGCCAAGCCGCTGAGCGATAGCAAGCTGACCTCTCTGCTTTCTGAGCAGGGGATTATGGTCGCGCGCCGTACTGTGGCAAAATATCGAGAGTCTTTATCCATCCCACCATCAAACCAGCGCAAACAGCTGGTCTGAAAGAACTGAGAAGGAAGACATCATGCAACTCAATATCACTGGTCTAAACGTTGAAATTACTGAAGCCATGCGCGAATTTGTGACAGTGAAATTCGGTAAACTGGAACAATATTTTGACCGGATTAACCAGGTCTATATTGTTTTGAAGGTGGAAAAAGTGACTCAAATTGCAGATGCGACGCTGCATGTGAACGGCGGGGAGTTGCATGCAACCGCAGAAGAAAAAGATATGTACGCGGCGATTGACGGCCTGGTAGATAAGCTGGCTCGCCAGTTAAATAAACACAAAGACAAGCTTAAACAACACTAAATTTCACCATGCGCTGATTGTCTCTGCGGCATCCCACATCGGGTTAAGCTAAAGTCAGCGGCGGCTCGTATCTTTATAAGAGTACGGGCCGCTAATCAATCAGGGGGCAACGACGGCCAGTAAAACGGCCTAAGTTTATCGCCATGCGGATGTGAACACGTAAGTGAAACTATGATGAACAACGATCTGAAACTGGAACTGGGCTCGGTCCTGAACCTGTCCTGCACCCGTAATGGTGTACATTGCCAGAGTAAAAAACGGGCGCTGGAAATTATCAGCGAACTGGCGGCCAAACAGCTAAACCTTCCGCATCAGACTATTTTCGAAGCAATTCTGACGCGTGAAAGAATGGGCAGTACGGGTATCGGTAACGGAATCGCTATTCCGCACGGTAAATTACTTGAAGATACGCTGCGTGCGGTTGGTGTATTTATCCACCTGGATCAGCCGATTGCCTTTGACGCCATTGATAATCAGCCAGTGGATCTGTTGTTCGCCCTGCTGGTCCCGGCAGACCAGTGTAAAACTCACCTGCATACGCTTTCGCTGGTAGCAAAACGTCTGGCAGATAAAACAGTTTGCCGGCGTCTGCGCGCGGCCCAGAGCGATGAAGAGCTGTACGAGATCATCACGGAAGATCACGATTAAGCCAGCCGTTGTATATTCACCACGACATCCGTGGTAACAGGTTAAATTGGGGGAAGAGTTAATGGTGCTGATGATCGTCAGCGGTCGTTCCGGTTCAGGTAAATCCGTGGCATTACGCGCACTGGAGGATATGGGCTTCTACTGCGTGGATAACCTTCCCGTGGTACTGCTTCCCGATCTTGCTAATTCGCTCTCTGAACGCAATATGTCTGCGGCGGTCAGTATTGACGTTCGTAATATGCCGGAATCCCCCGAAGTTTTCGAAACTGCGCTTAACAATCTGCCCGACTGCTTTTCGCCGCAGCTTCTGTTCCTGGATGCCGATCGCAACACGCTAATCCGTCGCTACAGCGACACCCGCCGCCTGCACCCCCTTTCCAGCAAAAATCTGTCACTGGAAAGCGCCATCGATGAAGAAAGCGACCTGCTGGAGCCGCTACGTTCCCGTGCCGACTTGATTATCGACACCTCGGAAATGTCAGTTCATGAGCTGGCCGAGATGCTGAGAACACGGCTGCTGGGCAAGCGCGAGCGCGAGCTGACGATGGTGTTTGAGTCATTCGGTTTTAAGCACGGCATTCCTATTGATGCTGATTATGTCTTCGATGTCCGCTTTTTACCGAACCCGCACTGGGACCCCAAACTGCGTCCGATGACCGGTCTCGATCGCCCGGTAGCGGCCTTCCTCGACCGCCATACTGAAGTGCATAATTTTATCTATCAGACGCGCAGCTATCTTGAACTCTGGCTGCCGATGCTGGAAACCAACAATCGCAGCTATCTGACCGTGGCTATTGGCTGTACCGGCGGAAAACATCGTTCGGTATATATCGCTGAGCAATTAGCCGACTACTTCCGTTCACGTGGTAAAAACGTGCAGTCCCGTCACCGTACGCTGGAAAAACGTAAATCATGACCGTTAAGCAAACTGTGGAAATCAGGAATAAGCTGGGCATGCACGCTCGCCCGGCAATGAAACTTTTTGAACTGGTACAGAGCTTTGACGCTGAAGTGTTGCTGAGAAACGAAAGCGGTACTGAGGCCGAAGCCAGCAGCGTTATTGCGCTACTGATGCTGGATTCCGCCAAGGGCGGTCATATTGAAATTGAAGCCAGCGGACCACAGGAAGCGGAAGCACTGGCTGCAGTTATTGAACTGTTCGATGCCGGATTCGACGAAGAATAATTGCCCGGGTAGCGATCATTTCCAGTTAATTAAGGTGATTTCTGGAAAGAAACGCTTCACCGCCCAACTGACGCATCTGTCGCATAATCCACTGCTGACGCTGGCGAACATAACCTGAAGGCGCAGCCGCCTTAAAGCGTATTGGGTTAGGCAGCACCGCTGCCAGCAGCGCGGCTTCGGACATCGTCAGACGGCTGGCAGGCTTGTTGAAATAACGCTGCGCCGCCTCTTCCACGCCAAACACACCGTCACCAAACTCAGCAATATTGAGGTAAACGGTCAGAATACGTCGTTTAGTCCACACCGTTTCAATGCCGACCGTCAATCCTGCTTCCAGTCCTTTTCTCACCCAACTACGTCCGTCCCAAAGAAACAGATTCTTTGCGGTTTGCTGAGACAACGTTGAAGCGCCTCGCATACGAGAGTTTTCGCCGTTGCTACCAAGTACAGACTGAATGGCGTCAACATCAAAACCCCAGTGCGTGGGGAATTTTTGATCCTCAGAAGCGATGACCGCCAGCGGCATCCATGGAGAAATCTCATCGTGCCCAACCCAGTCTGAATGGGCGACATAGCTAAAATTACCCTGTAACCAGGAGCCTAGCTGCCTTTCGATCATAACCGCAGAGAAAGGCACCGGAACAAAGGTGAAGAGCACAATACCGGTCAGCCAAAGACCTATAATCCCCATCAGCAGACGCAACATGGCCTTTTTCATCCATACCCACCCCGGGCGTCGGTTACGGCTCATTCTTCGACTCCATTACCATCATCTTCAGACAGAGCAAATTATTTTGGCCAGGTTCCTCTCATGAGCTGCTTACCCAGGAATCGGTTCCATGATGCGCCATAGTTTAATACATTTTAGGGGGCCGCTATTCAGAGCGAAAAAACATTTCCAAATTGATTTGCATTGCTTATAAATTTTACTGAGAACATTTCGAAATCACAAAACTCGAAATAGAAAACCATCGATAAATGAAACAATAGAACATCTTTTTTGTCGTGTTTTCGACTAAAGCGTGAGGTTTATCTTGCTGAACTGTGTCAGCATTCTTTCTCCGAATCACGCCCTGAAGTCTGTTTGTGTTAGCAGAAACCAAAACGTTTCGGAGAAATTCAGCGAAAACCACAAAAAATGCAGTACAAACAGGATATTAAACGCATAAAAAGTGCTGAAATAGCATTTCAACTGCGGGGTCACGACAATCCAATACGATGACCTAATCCGTCAAGACTTTCGATGAGTAAAATACAACAATCGTACAATAATCCATCATAAAAAAGGCAAAATGAATTACCTGCTTGACTGAGAAAGTAATTTGATGTCTTCTATTTACAAATATTGCTCAACATCACACATTTTAATGAATCTGGTAACATGTGATGTTAGATTTGCTAAGGTAGTGGCTGAGAGTTTTACCCAATACCCGGCCTGCGCTCCAGACGATTCTTATCAAAATAGCGTGGGTTTCCATTTTCCCTGGTGTTGGCGCAGTATTCGCGCACCCCGGCCTCGGTCGGGGTCATTTTTTTTCAGAGGCCTTAACCCATTCACGTAACACATTCACGTCGTTACGCCATTCCTGTTTGAGCTCGTCTATCCACTCCTGTACGTTGTCCCACCACGCAGGGAGTTCAGGACTTTGGATCTGTTTGGCAATCTGCTGCAAATGCACCAGCCCAACTGAACCTGCCGCACCTTTGATCTTATGCCCTTCTTCCGCAATCCCTTTCTGGTCCCGCGCCATCATGTTGGAATCCAGCACTTCCAGATAGCCCGGCATCATTTGCTCGAACATTTCCAGGCTTTGATGAATCAGCTTCGGCCCAACCAGTTCGATATACTGCTCCAGCATCACCACATCCAGCAGAGCCAGTTTTTTCTCATCCATATTGATCTCCTGCGCAGGCATCACCTGATCCTCGCTTTGGTAGTCCCAGTATTTCTTAATCATCGCCGTCAGTGCAGGCACCGCCAGGGGTTTACTCAGCACATCGTCCATGCCTGCATCCAGGTACTCTCGTTTGTCCTTCAGCACGTTGGCGGTTAACGCCACCAGCGGAGGCAACTGCTTACCGGCGTGACGCTGATGAATGCCACGTGCCACATCCAGTCCGGTCATATCCGGCAGTTGAATATCCAGCAGAACCAGATCGAACTCATCCGGATCGAACATATCCAGCGCTTCCTGCCCGGTCATCGCCACTTCGACGCTGTTGCCCAGTTTCTCCAGCACCGATTTTGCCACGACCACGTTGAGTTCAATGTCTTCCACCAATAGCACATGCAGCGCGGGCAGAGGAAGGTCGTCTTCAGGCTGTTCATCCTCAACCTCTTCCGCCACACGGGGAGCATTCAGCGTCAGCGTAAAGCAGGAACCCTGCCCCTGTGCGCTGCGAACGCTGATATCGCCGCCCATGGCCTGCGCCAGACGGCGAGACACCGCCAGTCCAATACCCGTGCCGGTTGCCGGTTTCCCACCGCGCTGGTCTTTAACCTGATAGTACATGGCAAAGATTTTATCCTGTTCATCCTGCGGGATGCCCATTCCGGAATCTTCTACCTCAAAATAGAGACAGTCTTCGTCGCGGTAGCCTACCCGCACGACAATCTCGCCGCTCTGGGTGAACTTCACTGCGTTGCCAATAAGATTCCACAGGATCTGCCGCAGGCGCGTGCCGTCAGCAATAATTTTGTGCGGCAGCGGCAGCTCAGGCTGCAGGATAAACTTCAGTCCCTTAGGTTCAGCCAGCAGGCCGGACAGATTTTCCAGATCGGCAAGCAGGCCGGTGAAATCGAGCGGCTGATTATCCAACTGCACCTTGCGCCGCTCGATTTTGTCCATCTCAATCACATCGTTGAAGATATTGCCAAGGGTGATAGCGGAAACATGAATAGTTTTAAGGTACTTGAGCTGCTCCTGGTTCAGATGGGTATCCAGCAGAATACGGCTCAGCCCAACAATGCCATTAAGCGGCGTACGAAGCTCGTGGCTGATTGTAGAGATAAAGGTAGTCTTCTCCCTGCTGGCATTCTCTAACGCGTCCTGGTAACGCTTACGTTCCGTTATATCGCGTCCGAAGCCCATCAGGCCGCTGCGTTTACCCACGCGATCGTAATAAGGTACTTTGCGGATCTCGAAACAGGCTTTACGCCCGTCGGGGTACTGAAGCCACTGTTCATAGGTCAGAGAAACATTGTGGCGGAAAACTTTTTCGTCAGTTTCCAGCACCTTTAGCGCCGCATCGTCGTCATAGACGTCATTAGGCGTTAACCCGATAAGCTGCTTTTCACTTTTGCCCGTCAGCAGTTCCATGGCCCGGTTACAGCCGGAGAACTGCTGATCGGCGTTACGGTAGAAGACCAGATCCGGCGAAGCATCCAGAAACGAGCGCAGAAAAGTTGATTGCTGCTCCAGTTCGATTTGTGCCTGCTCGCGCCGTGCCATTTCCTCTTTCAGCCTGGTCATCACCTGCAGGCGAGCTTCTTCCGCCTTGATACGATCGGCAATTTCCTGATTGAGCTGCGTGATGTTTTCCTGCATTTGCTGATTCAGCTCAAGGTCGCGATTGCGCATCTCTTCAAGCTTATCGACCAGCCGTGCCAGTCTTTGGCGTGATTCTTCAAGCTGTTCAACCACAACCGAAAGGAAATACACCGCCCAGGGCGTAATCAACAGGCCGAAAAACACCGAGCGCACCACGTCGATACTTTCCACATGCCCGCGCAGCACCATGGTCACGGCCATTTGCACGATCATTGCCAAAACCACCAGGGCGGAGGCCAGCAGCAAAGAGAAGCGCACCAGTCCCAGCTTGACCATCAAATCAACGTAGTACTGGGCTAATAATCGAATTTGTTTCATGTAGGGTCCTTTCCGGTCTGAATCACTCAATCATACCGGATTCGGATAAAAGTCCCACAGGTTAACGCGAGGAGAAAAATGCACAAAAATAGTGCAATACACAATAACAATCAGGACATTTGCACAGTTATAGCTCATTAAATGTTAACCAAAACATATATTGCACAATAATAGTTCACGTCTTTTTTATTAATGAAACTATTGCACAATATTAGTGCAGAACACTCTATCTCCTGAAAGGTGTTATTACGGAATTATCGTCGCCTGATGAAGTCTGAATTCTCCCTGCGAGATCCGCTCTATCGCCTTTACTGGCGCGGCCCCCGGAAGATTTTTTAATTATTTTACCTTCAGAGCAAAAAGTTGCCGTCGTATATATTGACTAAATTTTATAACTGCATAATCTATAAGGCCGCTCAAAATCCAGAGCAACCCGCTTCACCGATATAATTCATAGTGATGATGCAGATCGCTCACCACTCCTTGGTTACATCAAAACGAATAATAATTCATAAAATACGATGTTTTAGTCATACATCTGGTGATTAATTTTGCTAATCCCTCCCCCTGTTTAATTCAAATATCCCCACTGATTAAAAACAGTGCGTTGATGTGGGCATCACTCCTTATTCAGCATATTATGTCGTAATCGGACGACATTCCAGCATGGTGCAGCAATTTGCTCGCTGCACTATAGTGAGACAGCTCACACTTCTTTACACGACAACCCTACATCAACAGCAGCAAAATGTGACAATATAATGTTATTTATCATAAAGTTAACCATTATAAGTCATAAAAAGGCATAAGAAATATCGGTATTTGACCTCTGTACGCTTTCCCGATAAGTTGGGAATCCGCTGGAAGCTTTCCTTACGGGCCAGTGTCTCGGCATATATATGCAGTTAGACGACTCCCTCGTGATACCGGATATCTTCATTAAATGAGACCAGGAATCTAGAGAGTTTTTCATTCACGGACGATGTGCTTATGTCTCAGGATGAAATGCTCGGAGTCATGGTGTCCGCGTTTAAGCGGCAAAGAAAATTGATACAGGCCCTGAGGTGACCGCTCAGCTGCGTTCTGTGCCTGAACAATATAGGTAATGTACAAAAGAAGTTAAGGAGGCCCTCGATGTCTGACTCAAAACCTTATCCCTATGGCTTGTATGATCCAACTAAAGAGAGTGATAGCTGTGGCGTGGGTTTCATTACGCGTAAGGACGGCGAGCAAACTCATGAGGTCCTCCAGATGGCACACAGTGCCCTGTGTACCGTTCCTCATCGCGGCGGCATGTCCGCTGAAGGCGTGGGCGACGGCGCGGGCGTCAACGTCGATATCTCTCTGCATTTCTTCCGCAAAATCACCGGTCAGCAACTTGAGCCAGGTCGTTTTGGCGTAGGCAATTTCTTTGTGCCGAAAGACAGTGCCCTGCGTGCCAATGCAGAACGTCTGGTTGAGGAAACCCTTGCGGCCTACGGTATGTCGGTGATTCTAAAACGTGATATGCCACTGGACACTGACGTACTACGTCCGGCCGCCATTGTGTCACAGCTGCCTATTGCGCAGTGGATCTTCGCTGTTCCCCAGGATATCGATAATCAAAACGATTTCGAAAAACGCATTTATCGTGCTCTGCTGGATATTGAAGCCCGTGCCTTTATCGAAAGCGAGTTTGGCGGTCTGTATCCGCTGTCGCTCTCTTCGCGCACCCAGGTATTTAAAGCGCGCCTGAATTCCAATGAAGTGATCCCTTACTTCAAAGATCTGACCGATCCCGATCATCGAGTTCGCGGTCTGTTCTTCCATACCCGTTTTTCAACCAACACCGATCCGCACACCACAATGGCGCAGCCATTCCGTCTGATGGCGCACAACGGTGAGCTGAATACCGACCGTAAAAACCGCATCGCCGAATCCGCGCTGGCCTCCGCCCGCGGTAAGAAAATCGTGCGTCCAAAAGGTCAGTCGGACAGTTCACGTCTGGACCAGAGCATCCACAGCCGTCTGATGGAAGATAATCTCGACCTGATTAACGCCGTGGTTTCCATGATGCCACCGGCCTGGGAAAACGATGATTCTCTCTCCGATAACGTTCGCGCCATGCTCGAGTATTTCTCTCTTTATGAAGAGAAGAACGATGGCCCGGCGGCGTTGATCTTTGGTAATGGCGAAATTATCGGTGCCCGCCTCGACCGTCTGGGCCTGCGCCCGCTGCGTTCAGTGGAAACTGCCGAATATATTGGTGCGATGTCCGAAGCTGGCCAGATCGCCTTCCCACCGGAAAGCGTACTGCGCCGTGGCCGTATCGAAGCGGGCGGCATGCTGTACTACGATCACAGCGAAAAACGCAGCTACACCACCGTAGAAGCGCTGGAAAAACTGGCGGCGGAGAAAGACTACCCGGCGCTGGTCACAGAGGCACGCATCACGCTGCAAGAACTGCCGGTGATCCCGGCGGAAAAACAGGGTTCTCCGCTGCGCTACAGCGGCGATCTGAAAACCTATCAGCGTTTTGTGGCTTACTACTACAATCAGGAAAGCTTCAAATTCATGATGGACCCGATGCTGAATACCGGAGCTGAAAAAATCTCAGCGATGGGTTATGGCAACGCGATCAACGCCTTATCGGATCATGAAGGCGGTATGGCGCACTACTTCTCCCAGCGCTTTGCGCAGGTGACGAACCCACCGTTAGACTCCATCCGTGAAGTTGACGGCATGACGCTGCGCGTGGCTCTGGGTGCCAAACCGCATCTGGGCCGTAGCAAAGGGCGTCAGATCATCGTACCAACACCGATCCTGACCCACCTGGATATGCTACAGCTGCGCGAGCAGGATGTGGCACCGTATGCCCGTTTTGAAATGCTCTACGCACCGGTACTCGGCACCGATGCAGCCAGCCGTCAGAAAAATGCCGACGCTCTGGAGCAGGCGATTGACGATCTGGCCCAGCAGGTGGTGGATTTCGCCCGTGAACAGGGCGGCATCGCGGTGCTGAGCGACCGCCACATTTCCTCGACTCAGGCGGCGATGCCGATGCTGCTGGTGGTGTCCGCCATCAACCAGCGCCTGGTGCAGGAAGGTCTGCGCCTTGACGTTTCTCTGGTGGTTGAAAGCGGCCAGAGTATCTCTTCGCATCACATTGCCGCTGCGCTGGGCTTTGGTGCTTCCGCCATCTATCCGCTAGGCGTGCAGATGCGTGCCGAAGAAAAATATGGCGAAGGCGAAGAAGGCAACAAAGCCTTTAAGCGCTATGCCAAAGCGGCTGAAAAAGCACTGATGAAAACCATGGGCAAAGTGGGCCTGTGTACCGTTGAGAGCTACAGCTGCGGCGAATTCTTCGAGCCAAACTTCCTCGATACGGAAGATCGCGTTCTGAAGAAATACTTCCCGAATATTAAAACCCCGGTGGGCGGTGCAGGGTTTGCTTCCATCGCGCAGATGGCGGTGGACTGGCATCAGAGCGCCCTGAAAATTCAGGGAGAAACCGAAGTCCCGCTGCTGGGTCTGTTTAAAGAACGTGCAGAAGGTGCAGGTCACTCTTACGGCACCATCGCCGTACGTACCTTTATCGATATGACCGAGCAGCCTATCCGTTTTTCTGATAAGCAGCGTGAAGAAGATCAGTTTATTCGGTTGCTGACGCTGGCCAAACTGGATAACGCCTTCAATATCAAAGCGAAATCCTTTGCTGACAGCAGCTTTGAGCGCATCCCTGACGATGTGATCAACGCCTTTACCATCACGCCGGATTATCGTCAGTTCTCCAGCCTGATGCACGAAGAGCGTAAACGCCGTCCGGCTGCGCTGCGCGATATCCTGGCCTTCCCGTGCGATTTGACCCACGTTGACAGCCTGGCCGAATTCAGCCGCAAGCTGGGCCGCTACTCGCTGATAAACAACAGTTTCGCCGTACGTGGACTGGCTTGTGAAGCGGGAAGCGCTGGCCAGTTTATCCTACGTCTGACCGATGCGATTGAAGGTCTGAAGCCGGAGCATGAGCGTCTGCTGGTGCTCTCTACCGCGCTGAAAAACCGCTTCCTGGATGAAATTGAACACACTGAAATTACCGCTGACGGCCTGCAGATCACCGCACGGGGCAAAGCGGCTGACTATCTGTCGCGTATTTTCGCTACTCAGCCTTCCCTGCCGCTGAGCGAAGTGCAGCCTGCCTGCGAGATCACCCAGACGTTCGCCTCCGGCGCGATGAGCCACGGGGCGCTGGTCGCTCCGGCTCACGAAGCGGTGGCCCACGGTACCAATATGGTTGGCGGTATGAGCAACTGCGGTGAAGGCGGCGAGCACTATTCGCGCCACGGCACCATCCGTGCTTCTCGTATTAAACAGCTGGCATCCGGTCGTTTTGGCGTCTGGGCAGCCTATCTGGCCGATCCGATGCTATCCGAGCTGGAAATCAAAATCGGTCAGGGTGCAAAACCAGGTGAAGGCGGTCAGTTGCCAGCACCAAAAGTCACGGTAGAGATCGCCGCTGCCCGTGGCGGTACGCCGGGCGTGGAGCTGGTATCCCCTCCTCCGCACCACGATACTTACTCCATCGAGGATCTGGCACAGCTGATCCATGACTGTAAGGCCGCACGCGTTCGCGTCATCGTGAAGCTGGTTTCCTCTGAAGGGATCGGCACTATCGCGGTCGGCGTGGCGAAAGCCGGTGCCGATGTGATTAACGTGGCGGGTAACACGGGTGGAACCGGTGCAGCATCGGTGACCAGTCTGAAATACACCGGTCGCGTGGCGGAAATCGGTATTGCTGAAGTTCACCAGGCGCTCTGCGCCAACGGCCTGCGCGAAAAAGTCCTGTTGCGCTGTTCCGGCGCACAGCAAACCGGCAGCGACGTGGTGAAGTCTGCGCTGCTCGGTGGCGACAGCTTCGAATTCGGCACCACCGCGCTGATGATGTTGAAGTGCGTGATGGCAAAAAACTGTAACGTGAAATGCCCGGCGGGTCTGACGACCAATGCTGAAGCCTTTGATGGCGATCCTCGCCAGCTGGCGCAGTACTTCATCAACGTCGCGCATGAAGTCCGGGAGATGCTCGCTCGCCTGGGATTACGCTCACTGCGTGAAGCGCGCGGGCGCTCTGACCTGCTGCATCTGATGGAGCACCCTCTGGAAGTCGGCAAGCTCGATCTGCGCGCTATGCTCACCGTGGTACCCGAAGTGAAGATCGCCAGGCCGGTTTATCTGGAAAAAGATTTCGCTCTCGATGACGACTGGGTGGAACTGCTGAACGACGCACTGGTGGTTCAGGGAAGCACCGATATCCGTCTGGGCAATGGCATCACGCTGAATAACCGTAATAAAAGTGTCGGTGGCCAGTTGGCGATTGATATCGAGCGTATGCTGAACCACACGCTGAGTGCAGAACAACGGGAAAAAATTCCCGCCTCGCTGCTGGACGATCGCGGTCGCCGCTACCTGGCACCGGGTACGGTTAACATCTTCACCTCAGGTTCTGCCGGCCAGTCTTATGGCGTGTTCTGTAATGACGGTATGCAGCTGAAGCATTCCGGTACCTGTAACGACGGCGTCGGTAAAGGCCAGTGCGGTGGCGAGATCATCGTTGTTTCACCTGGCGGCGGGTCTGAAGATGCCGAAGGCAACGTGCTGATCGGTAACTTCGCGCTGTTCGGCGCCACCGGTGGGCGACTGTTCGTACAGGGCCAGGCCGGTGACCGTTTCGCGGTGCGTAACTCGGGTGCGACCGCAGTTGTGGAAGGCGTCGGTGATTTCTGCTGCGAATATATGACCAACGGTGCCGTTCTGAACCTCGGTACGTTCGGTAAAGGTTTCGGTAACGGGATGAGCGGCGGCTTCGCCTATCAGTACGATCCGTACGGCTCGCTGGCCAGCCACGCTGCCGGTGATTCCGTGCTGTTCGGCTCTATCGCCGAAGACAATGAAATGGCCCGCGTGCACAAACAGGCGGTGTTCACCATGCTGACCTGGCATCTGGAGGCAACGAACTCACCTCGTGCCGCCTGGCTGCTGGACCACTGGGGAACCGAGTGCCAGAACTTTGTCTACGTGATGCCGCGCTCCCTGCTGCTGTATCAGGATAGCGCTGAGATCCTCAAGGCGAAAACCCGTAAGGATCTGCTGGAAGAGCTGTCTACCGCTCTGGCCGGACATCAGGTAGCGAAATTCAAAGCCGCCTGGCGTGAAGGTAAGCCGATCGCAAACGGTGCAGTACCTGCCTACGGTGCCACCGATACGCCGGAAATGCTGGTGCTGTTGAACAACTATACCGTGCTTAGCTCTGCACAGCAGTTGGCGCTTTCCCGTCTGCCGAAAGGCACTGCGGTAGATGATGCCGCCGTTGAAAAAGCGGTACGTAACCTGCTGATGACGGAAGACTTTGCCCTGATCTCTAAGCTGCAGCGTCACGCTCGCGCAGCGATTGAGAACTACAACGACGAAGAGCTATCCTGCCTGATTGCTGCCAAACGTATGGCGGACTACAAGGCAGCGCTGACTCAGCGTAACATCCGCTCAATGGATAGTCTGGCCACCTACGGCTGGATCATCTATCAGGATACCAGCAACCGTCAGGTGCTGGGTGGATTGCCTGACTTTGAGGAACTATTTGCCCGCGCCGCGCTGCCGGAGTTAGCCGCTGCCGTAGGCAAACTGGCCTGATAACAGCCTGAATCGACCGCGTTAACCTGCGCGGTATCCCACGGGATGCCGCGCCGGAATGCAGGTTACTGAACATGACGAAAACGGGATTGAGTATAGATAAGCCATGAAAATTCCTTATATTCCTGAAGATGCACCATTCAATGGTGAGCAGAAATTCTGGCTGGCAGGCTTCCTCGCCGGGTTACATTCACGTTTGCTGGTGCTGGAAGATAAACCGCAGGCGGGAGCAAGCGCAGGTGCGGCAACCACGACGCAGCTGCATATTCTGTTCGGTTCACAGACCGGTAATGCGGAAGCATTAGCACAGAGCGCCGCGAAAGCTGCGCGTGCCAAAGGTCTGGTGCCGGTGGTTCAGGGTCTGGGTGAAGTCGATATCGACGTTTTCGCCACCATGCGTCACGTCCTGATCATTACTTCCACCTACGGTGAAGGCGAAATGCCGGATAACGCCGAGCTGTTCTGGCAGGCACTTTCTGCCAGCACCGCGCCGCGTATGGAGCAAATGCACTTTGCTATTCTGGCCATCGGTGATACCGGCTACGATGGTTTCTGCCAGGCGGGTAAATTCTTCGATATGCGCCTTGAACAGCTGGGTGCGAAACGCGTATTCGATCGTATCGACTGTGATATCGATTACGAAGATCCTGCCGGTGAGTGGATTGCTAACTCGATGCCGCAGTTCGCCGCCAGTGCAGGCAGCACCGGTGCAGCTCTGGAGAACCTGCCGGAAGCGCCGGTGATCCCGGGCAGCAACAAGAACAATCCGTATGCCGCCGCCCTGGTGACCAATAAGCGCCTGTCCGGCGAGGCGTCCGGCAAAGACATTCGCCACTTTGAATTCGATCTGACCGACAGCGGCCTGAAATATGAAGCCGGCGATGCGCTCGGGGTGATCCCGGTCAACGATCCGGTACTGGTCGATCTGCTGCTGACGCAGCTCAAATCCGATTATCAGAGCCCGGTTCCCGGCTTTGACCGTAGCCTCGGCGATCTGCTGACCTATCAGTTCGAAATCTCCGAGCCTTCACGCAAGCTGATCGAATGGGTGGGCCAGAACACCACTAACCAGGAGCTGCGCCATGTGCTGCAGCACGACGATAAAGATGCGCTTAGCGTCTGGCTGTGGGGTAAAGACACTCTGGATCTTCTGCAGCTGGATCTGACCCGCACGCTGACGGCCGCTGAGTTTGTTACGCTGCTACGTCCGCTGCAGCATCGCGCTTACTCCATCTCGTCCAGCTCGAAGGCGCACCCAAATCAGGTACATCTGACGATCGCTTCCGTGCGCTATCACAGCGCGGGGCGTGCGCGTAACGGTGTTTGCTCAACCTATCTGGCGGAGCGCGTTGGCCGCGGCGGCAAGCCGGCGATCTTTATTTCGCCTAACAAAGCTTTCCGCGTCCCGTCAAACGGCAACGCGCCACTGATCATGATCGGCCCGGGTACCGGTATTGCACCATTCCGTGCCTTCCTGCAGGAACGCCAGGCGACCGACGCCAGCGGTAAAAACTGGTTGTTCTTCGGCGATCAGCATCAGGAACACGACTTTATTTACCAGGATGAGCTGAACGGCTGGCAGGAAAGCGGTCTGCTGACCCATCTGGATCTGGCTTTTTCTCGCGATCAGTCAAAAAAGATTTACGTGCAGAACCGTATGCTGGAACGGGGTGCGGAACTGTTTGCGTGGCTGCAGGAAGGGGCTTACTTCTACGTATGCGGTGATGCTTCCCGTATGGCAAAAGACGTAGATAAAGCACTGTATGAAATCGTTTCTCAGTTTGGCGGTATGTCTGCCGAACGCGCAGCAGACTACATCGATCAGCTGAAGAAAGAGAAGCGCTACCTGCGCGACGTGTATTAATATTCCCTGGATGCGGGCCAGCCCGCATTTATGGCTGATATTAAATAAAAAAAACGGGCCGAATGGCCCGTTTTTCTATGCTGCTTATTAATGGATTACTTCACAACGCGTAATGCCGGGCGGCCACCGCGCGGCGGCGGCTCATCGTCAGGCGTATGATCGTCGTTTTCGTCATCAGGACGATCGCCATCGATCACCGACATCAGAGTTTCCGGTGCGTCATCCTGCTCGGTTGAAGCATCAAACTCCCCGGCACCGTCGTAGGCTGGCTCCGGCTCGAACATCGTACCGGCACCGTTTTCCCTGGCGTAGATCGCCAGTACCGCTGCCAGAGGTACATTCACCTGGCGCGGAACGCCACCAAAGCGAGCATTAAAACGAACTTCATCGTTGCCCAGCTCCAGATTTCCCACGGCACGCGGCGCGATATTCAGTACGATCTGACCATCCCGCGCATATTCCAGAGGAACCATCACACCCGGCAAATTAATATCGACGACCAGGTGCGGGGTGAGCTGGTTCTCAAGTAACCACTCATAGAAAGCGCGCAACAGATAAGGGCGACGTGCGGTAAGTTGCGACATTTCCATCGTAATCAGCCCCGCGTTTGCAGGCGCATTTCACGCTCGGCTTCGGTCAGCGAAGCAAGGAATGAATCACGCTCAAAGACGCGAGTCATGTAGGCTTTCAGCTCTTTAGAGCCGGCGCCGTTCAGATCGATACCTAACTGCGGCAGACGCCACAGCAGCGGAGCCAGATAGCAGTCAACCAGACTGAATTCTTCGCTCATAAAGAACGGCGTGCGGGAGAACAGCGGGGCAATCGCCAGCAGCTCTTCACGCAGCTGTTTGCGGGCCGCGTCTGCTTCCTGCGCTGTACCGTTCTCAACTTTACGCATCAGACTGTACCAGTCCTGCTCAACACGATGCATCATCAGACGACTTTCACCACGCGCAACAGGATACACCGGCATCAATGGAGGATGTGGGAAACGCTCATCCAGATACTCCATGATAATACGAGATTCATACAGCGTCAGCTCACGATCGACGAGTGTTGGCACGGTACGGTAAGGGTTGAGGTCGATCAGATCCTGGGGCAGATTATCCGTTTCAACCTGCTCGATCTCGACGCTAACACCTTTCTCAGCCAGTACGATACGAACCTGATGGCTAAAAATGTCAGTCG
Source organism: Erwinia sp. GW821-FHT03D09 (assembly GCF_059420805.1). Taxonomy (NCBI): domain Bacteria; kingdom Pseudomonadati; phylum Pseudomonadota; class Gammaproteobacteria; order Enterobacterales; family Erwiniaceae; genus Erwinia; species Erwinia sp. GW821-FHT03D09. The sequence continues at coordinate 44,149 of NZ_JBWKUK010000012.1, read as the reverse complement.
GACCAGAAAACAGCGTCATTACCGAACGTTTGTTGGCAGCGACAGCCATGTAAACCTCCAAGTTTATCCAGAAAATTACTGCGAATAGCCATCCACGCGGCGACTCGTTATTGCCATTAGCCCGATGATTGATCACTCCAGCCGTCGGCGGAAGGTGCACGTCATTGTTGCCGGCCAATGGGCACAAAGTGACACATAGTCTACCAGATTTTAGACAGCTTGTGCGGGGACGAATGCCGATTTACGAGGGAAAAGTGATAAGGCAAGATAACTTTCGCGCTTTTTGCACCAGTAGAAAATAAAAAACCCGGCGCAAGGCGCCGGGTTATTCGATAATTGACTCTGCCGAAACAGAATAAATTAACGTTTGGAGAACTGTGGACGACGACGTGCTTTACGCAGGCCCACTTTCTTACGTTCAACCTGACGAGCATCACGAGTAACGAAGCCTGCTTTACGCAGTTCGCCACGCAGAGACTCATCGAACTCCATCAGAGCGCGGGTGATACCGTGACGGATCGCACCAGCCTGACCAGAGATACCACCACCTTTAACGGTGATGTACAGATCGAATTTACCAACCATGTCCAGCAGTTCCAGCGGCTGACGAACTACCATGCGGGCAGTTTCACGACCGAAGTACTGTTCCAGAGAACGCTGGTTGATTACGATGTTACCACTGCCCGGCTTGATAAATACGCGAGCGGTAGAGCTTTTGCGGCGACCAGTGCCGTAGTTTTGATTCTCAGCCATTGCCTGTAATCCCGATTAAATGTCAAGAACTTGCGGTTGCTGTGCCGCATGGTTGTGCTCGTTGCCCGCGTAAACTTTCAGTTTACGGTACATAGCACGACCCAGCGGGCCCTTTGGCAGCATGCCTTTAACCGCGATTTCAATCACACGCTCAGGACGGCGAGCAATCATCTCTTCGAAGGTCGCTTGCTTGATACCACCGATGTGGCCGGTGTGATGGTAATACACTTTATCAGTACGCTTGTTACCAGTTACGGCAACTTTCTCAGCGTTCAGAACGATAATGTAATCACCAGTATCTACGTGCGGAGTGTATTCCGCTTTGTGCTTACCGCGCAGACGACGAGCAAGTTCAGTCGCTAAACGACCTAAAGTTTTGCCTGTTGCGTCAACAACATACCAGTCACGTTGGACGGTTTCTGGTTTAGCTGTAAAAGTTTTCATCTAAAAGCTTACCCAAATTAAGTTACACGTTGGTGAAATCCCAAACGCTTGAATAAACGGTTGGAGCTCACACGACCATCTTGACCAGTAAGCCCACCCCTTCGGATAGAGTTACTGGAACACAAAGAGTTTTGGGAAAAAAACCTTTGTTGTAACGTGGGGTCGCAAGATTATAGAGAAGTCGCCCATAAAAATCGAACACTTTCTACGATAAAATTGCCGTTCCGCCAGGTCCTTTTTTACTCAGGGCAGATGCGGCAGGCGCAGGTATTCTTCACTCTGCATTTCCTGCAAGCGGGAAACACAGCGCTGATACTCAAACTTCAGCCGTGCGCCCTGATAAATTTCATACAGTGATGTTTCCGCCGAAACCACCAGCTTCACGTGACGCTCGTAAAACTCATCCACCAGCGCCAGAAAACGCCGGGCCTGATCTTCGGTTTTGTAAATCATCACCGGCACATCATACAGCAATACGCTATGAAAACGGCGAGATAGCTCAATATAGTCGTGCTGGCTTCGCCCTTCACCACACAGGGTGAGGAAACTCATCGCGAGTACGCCTTCCGCCATGCCGAGCGTAGGGAGCTGGCGATGGTTAATTTCCAGCGGTTCATGGGCTTCACGGGGTTTACCGGCCAGCGCAACGAACATCCGCTCCATCTCTTTTGAGGTAGACTCATTCAGCGGCGTCATCCACAAATGAGCGGAAGTCAGCGTACGCAGGCGGTAATCAATGCCGGCATCGACGTTCATAATGTCGCAGTGCTGCTTAATCATTTCGATAGCCGGCAGAAAACGTGCGCGTTGCAAACCGTTACGATAGAGATCGTCCGGCGGGATGTTTGAGGTCGCGACCAGAGTAATCCCACGGCTGAACAGCGCTTCCATCAGCGTGCCGAGCAGCATCGCATCAGTAATATCGGAAACAAAAAACTCATCGAAGCACAGCAGATCCGTCTCTGCCTTGAAGCGGTCGGCAACGGTTTGCAGCGGATCGCTTTTCCCCTGCAGTTCTGTCAGCTCTTCATGCACACGCAGCATAAAACGATGAAAATGCAGACGCTGCTTGCGTTTTCCAGGAATTGCCTGAAAAAACATGTCCATCAGCCAGGTCTTTCCGCGCCCAACGCCACCCCACATATACAGGCCACGCGCCGGGGGCTGAGGATCGGCTTTCCCTTTGCCCAACAGCTTATTTAATTTGCCAAACAGCCCACCGCTGCTCTGAGCCGGAGCGGGATGGGAACCGCTTAGCGCCTGCCATATACCGTCAAGCTGGGTGATTGCTGCGCGCTGTACTTCATCAGGCTGATACTCGCCGTTTTCCAGCGCCTGCTCATAGAGCGCCAGAGGGGACATCTTTTGCATAATTTAGTCACATTCCCTGAAAAAATGGCCGTGCCGGGGGGTTGATCGTCGAAAAAAAAGTCGTTCTACACTAAGCGAAGCGACCACAGGATTCCACTTCCATAACATTAGCGGTTATAGTGGCTAATAGTGAATGGAAAGACCCTACGGAACAACGAAGACAAAACGGGAGTTATTATGACCTGGGAATACGCGCTCATTGGGTTAGTTGTTGGGATTATTATCGGCGCGGTTGCAATGCGTTTTGGTAACAAGAAACTGCGTGAGCAGCGCTCGCTGCAGTATGAACTGGAAAAAAGCAAAGCGGAGCTGGCGGAATACCATGAAGAGCTGACCAACCATTTTGCCCACAGCGCTGAGCTGCTGGACAATATGGCCCGCGATTATCGCCAGCTGTACCAACATATGGCAAAAGGGTCTAACGACCTGTTACCGAACCTGCCGGGAGAGAAAAATCCCTTTGCTTATCAGCTAACTGAGTCAGAAGCGGATAACGATCAGGCACCGGTTCAGATGCCACGGGACTACCCGGACAGCGCTTCCGGCCTGCTGCGTGGTGAACGCCCTGCAGGAAAATAAGCCATTCTTATGGGGTGCCTGGCACCCCATTTCGTTGCAAGTATCGCTGTCAGTCACACCCCAGAACCTGCATATGCAGGGTATTCATATCACTTCTCCGGTAGCGAGAGCGTCGTAGCGATGAAAAAAAAGTCATTTCTGTTAAGCGCATTAGCATTCAGTCTCGGCCTTAATCTGGCACTGATGACTCCTTCGGCCCTGGCTTCTCTCCCTTCGCAAGTTGAAGGGCAACCGTTGCCCAGCCTGGCCCCTATGCTGGAAAAAGTGTTACCTGCTGTGGTGAGCGTCTACGTAGAAGGCTCGCAGAAACAGGACCAGCAGATCCCTGAACAGTTGAAACGCTTTCTGGGCCAGGACGGCGAGCAGGATGACGGACCTAAGCAGCCTTTTGAAGGCCTGGCCTCCGGTGTCATCATCGATGCGGCGAAAGGCTATGTACTGACCAACTACCATGTGGTGAACGGCGCAGACAAGATTAAAGTGCAGCTCAGCGACGGGCGTGAATTTGTCGCCAAACTGATTGGAGACGATGAACAAACCGACGTGGCACTTATTCAGCTAAATGGCGCCACCAAGCTGACCCAGGTCAGTATTGCCGACTCGGACCAGCTAAAAGTCGGTGACTTTACCGTTGCCATCGGTAACCCGTTTGGTTTAGGCCAGACGGCAACCTCCGGTATTGTTTCCGCACTGGGGCGTAGCGGCCTCAATCTGGAAGGACTGGAAAACTTTATCCAGACCGACGCCGCGATTAACCACGGCAACTCCGGCGGTGCGCTGGTTAACCTGAACGGTGAGCTGATTGGCTTAAATACCGCGATTCTCTCTTCGGCGGGCGGCAACATCGGCATCGGTTTCGCGATTCCGGGCAATATGGCGATGAACCTGGCCCAGCAGCTGATTAAATTTGGCGAAGTCAAACGTGGACAGCTCGGTATTAAAGGCACGGAAATGACTGCCGATATGGCCAAAGCCTTTAACGTTGATGTGCAGCGTGGAGCCTTTGTTAACGAAGTGCTGGCAGGTTCGGCAGCGGCGAAAGCGGGCATTAAAGCCGGCGACATTATCATCAGCGTGGACGGCAAACCGGTAAATAATTTTGCTGAACTGCGGGTGAAAATCGGCACCACCGCACCGGGACAGGAGGTGAAGGTTGGCCTGCTGCATGAAGGTAAGCCGGCGACTGTCAGCGTTAAGCTGGATAACAGCAGCCAGGACACCGTGAGTGCAGAACAGCTGGCTCCGGCCCTTCAGGGCTCAACGCTCAGTGACGGAGCGGCAGCGGATGGCACTAAAGGTGTCAAGGTGGATAACGTTGAGAAAGGTACCCCTGCGGCGCTCGCTGGCCTGCAGAAAGATGATGTTATTGTCAGCCTGAATCGAACCCCGGTTCAGAATCTGGCTGAGCTGCGCAAGCTGCTGGAGGCCAAACCTCCGCTACTGGCGCTGAATATTCTTCGCGGCAGCGACAGCATCTATTTACTGCTTCAGTAGCCCCCTGCGCGGGCACAGGCTACTGTGTCCGCGCAACTCATGTTATCCTGCATTTAGTTCATTCATTCACCGCTTAAAACTATGTTTCTTAAACTTTTACGTTCCGTGATATTCGGCCTGATCGTGGCGGGTATTCTCCTGGTAGCCGTTCCGAGCCTTAAGTTCGGTGGCGATCTGCTGTCCCAGTCTGGCGACAATGCCGACCAGAAACCGGTCAGCTACAACGACGCCGTGCGGCGCGCAGCACCGGCGGTGGTTTACGTTTATAATCGCAGCACCAGCAATTCTTCTAATGTCCTGGGTTCCGGAGTCATCATGGACCCTCGCGGCTATATTATGACAAACAAGCACGTCATCAACGATGCGAATCAGATTATCGTGCGCCTGCAGGATGGCCGTTACTTTGAGGCAATGCTGGTGGGTTCAGATTCGCTGACCGACCTTGCCGTACTGAAAATTACCGCATCTAATCTGCCGGTTATTCCCATCAATCCAAAACGCGTCGCACATATCGGCGATCTGGTGATGGCGATTGGCAACCCGTATAACATTGGCCAGACGGTCACTCAGGGCATTATTAGTGCAACCGGCCGCGTGGGGCTGAGCCTATCGCGCCATCAGGACTTCCTGCAAACGGACGCCTCGATTAACCGCGGTAACTCCGGCGGCGCGCTAATTAACTCGCTGGGTGAACTGATGGGGATCAACACGCTTTCATTCGATAAGAGCAGCGATGGCGAAACGCCGGAAGGGCTGGGCTTTGCTATTCCGACACGGCTGGCGACCAAGGTTATGGACAAGCTGATCCGTGACGGGCGAGTGATCCGTGGGTATATCGGTATCACCGGGGAAGAAATCCCACGCTTTACCGGCCAGAATACCACGCTGGAGCATCCACAGGGCATTGTCATAACCGGTATGAACCCTACCGGCCCGGCGCAGATAGCCGGCTTACAGATCCACGATGTTATTACGCGGGTGAATAATGTTCCCGCCGTTTCCGCCATGGAAACCATGGACCAGGTCGCGGAGATCCGTCCTGGAACGGTGATTGAAGTTGAGATCCTGCGTAACAATAAGAAGATGACGCTACCGGTCACGGTGCAGGCATACCCGGAAGAGAACAAAAGCCAGTAGCGGAAAACTGGCTGCATTGCCCCGTCGGACGACGGGGCAAAATGCGGACTTACTTAATAAAATCTTCGCCAAGAGCGATATCTTTTTTCAGCGTGTCCAGCATGTGATCAAGCGACTGCTGTTCAAACGCGCTCAGTTTGCCAATCGGACGACGTTCAACGATACCGTTTTTCCCCAACAGCAGCGGCTGTGAGAAGAAACGGGCGTATTCGCCGCTGCCTTCAACATAGGCGCATTCGACAACATCGCTTTCCCCTTTCAACGCGCGAACCAGAGAAAGCCCGAAGCGTGCCGCAGCCTGACCCATTGAGAGCGTAGCTGACCCGCCACCCGCCTTCGCTTCAACAACCTCAGTACCGGCATTCTGAATGCGTTTGGTCAGATCCGCCGCTTCCTGCTCGGTAAAGCTGACGCCTTCAATCTGCGACAGCAGAGGCAGGATGGTAACGCCAGAGTGACCGCCCACGACCGGAACGTTGAGCTCCTGCGGCTGCTTGCCCTTCAGCTCAGCCACAAAGGTGTTGGCACGGATAATATCCAGCGTGGTCACGCCGAACAGTTTGTTTTTGTCATACACACCGGCCTTTTTCAGCACTTCTGCTGCAATGGCCACCGTGGTATTAACCGGGTTAGTAATGATGCCAATCAACGCTTTCGGCGCGGTAGCCGCAACCTGTTCAATCAGGTTGCGTACAATGCCGGCATTGACGTTAAACAGGTCGGAACGATCCATACCCGGTTTACGCGCTACGCCAGCGGAAATCAGAACCACATCAGCGCCCTGCAAAGCCGGGGTCGCATCTTCACCGCTGAAGCCTTCAATTTTGATTGCTGTAGGGATATGGCTAAGGTCTACCGCAACGCCCGGGGTTACGGGGGCGATATCATAGAGAGAGAGTTCTGAACCAGCCGGAAGCTGGGTTTTCAGAAGGAGGGCCAGAGCCTGACCGATACCACCCGCTGCACCGAGAACTGCAACTTTCATCCTAAACTCCTTATTATTTTGAGCATGTTATGCCGGGAAATCCGTCTGCTTACGACCTTAGACGACCTGCGGGATAATGACGATAGCGGGTTTACTGTTTTGCGTGCTTAAGCACTAAAAAGCAGCAAATGCTGAAGATATGCCCGCATTACATCCTGTTATCGCTGGTCGCCAGTCGTTGCAACATGCAGACATCGTGATCCGGCGTACCTTACACCTATAGCACTTATCCGAACAACATCAATTTTATAACAAATTGTTCACTTATTGTACAAAGTAGTACCGGAGGGTTAGATTTCTTTTCAGTACCAAGTTTGTTAAACTTCAGCCCCCTGCCAGGCTATCACCTCGCACCATAATTTTAGTTTGCATAAAAATTCATTTAATTGCATAATAATGTACTATCCCGCTTGGGGTTCCCCTATTAACCTCCTTTTTATCGGTAACCTATGCGTAACCCATCAAAGCAAGAAGAACTGATTAAGGCGTTTAAAGCCTTACTGAAAGAAGAAAAATTCAGCTCGCAGGGCGAAATCGTCAATGCGCTGCAGGAAGAAGGCTTCGAGAACATCAATCAGTCAAAAGTCTCGCGGATGCTGACAAAGTTTGGCGCGGTACGAACACGCAACGCGAAAATGGAGATGGTCTACTGCCTGCCGGCCGAGCTAGGCGTTCCTACCACCACCAGCCCGCTGAAAAACCTGGTGTTGGATGTAGACTTCAATGATGCTTTGGTGGTGATCCATACCAGCCCGGGAGCCGCTCAGTTGATTGCCCGCCTGCTCGACTCGCTGGGGAAAGCCGAAGGTATCCTTGGGACTATTGCCGGGGACGATACCATCTTTATTACCCCTGCCCGCACCTTCACCGTTAAACAGCTGCATGATGCGATCCTGGTCCTGTTTGAGCAGGAGCTTTAAAGGAAAGAGTTATAAGCAGTTCTGTGGTACCCAACCGCTTAACCTCATGCTAACACCTGTTACATGGGCCATTCTTGAGCTGTCGTAAGGCAGCTCTTACTTCACTCTTCGAGCCAGCTTCTCCCTCTTCTCCCCTTCATCAGTAGATATCACTGGATTTTCGCGAGAAAACAGCCTGCCTGGCAGAGTGCTATTTATTTCACCTGTGTGATCGACCGCAAATAACCGCACAAATAGTTAAATTCATCCAGGTTGATGTTTTTACGTGAATTTAACAAAGCCAGAGCAAAATATAAGCATCTTTTATAACTACTAGTTATTAAAACCGCACACAGTTGCAATAATTTCCAGAAAAATATTATTAGCCTGCTATTAATATTTCCCGTTATCAGATCTATACTTGTTTCCGTGATGAGAATCACAGTAACTAAAAAGATAAAAACAGTTGACGAGGAATAAAATCATGAACGTTAAAACTACTATTGCCGCTCTAAGCGTACTCTCTACTCTGTCATTCAGCACATTTGCCGCCGAATCTGTTAATGCCACTCAGGCGCAGAATCTCCAGTCAATTGGTGTGGTCAGCGTAAGCGGCATCACCGGTTCGCCAATGGATATCCGCCAGGCGCTGGATAGCAAAGCGACGGAGAAAGGTGCCAGTGCCTACCGCGTTATCGAGAGCTATCAGAACGGTAACTGGCATGCTACCGCTGAGATCTATAAATAAAGCCGATTTAAAAAAATCATTCAGCATCAATACGATCAGTACGGTAACCCCAAGAATAATAAATGCTTTTTAGTCCTTTCGGTTACCGAAAAAACATTATCTGGAGTCAATATCATGAAAACTACATTTACTATCGCTGCGTTAGGTCTTGCTTCTGTTCTTTCATTCGGTGCCAGTGCTGCACAGCTGGTGACTAACGCTCAGGTTGCTCAACAGAATCTGCAGTCTGTCGGTACCATCAGCGTCAGCGGCATTGATGCGGCGCCAAGCGATATCCGCCAGCAGTTGTCAGATAAAGCTGACCAGCAGGGTGCAACCTCTTATCGCGTGATTGAAGCGCATAACGATGGCAACTATCACGCTACGGCTGAACTGTACAAATAATTGATCGTGCCGGATGCGTGGCATCCGGTGGTGATATCGACGACCTGGTCATTATGCTGTAGCCCGTAGGTTGTTGATTACAAATGGGAGATAATCTATGAAAATCAAAACAACCATCGCTGCATTGAGCCTTCTGTCAATGATTGGTTTCGGCGCTTCTGCCGCCGAACTGGTCAATAGCCAACAGGCAGAGAACTTGCAATCTGCGGGGACAATTACGTTAAGCGGTGTGGCCGGAGTACCTTCGGATATTCGCCAGCAGCTGTCACAGAAAGCAGATATGCAGGGTGCCAGCGCCTATCGCGTGGTAGAAGCCCGCAATCAGGACAACTGGCACGTGACCGCTGAGATTTACAAGTAATTCCTCGTCGAGGCTATCCATTGATAGCCGCCTATGACGAACCCTTTGGCCCCGTTCGCCGGGGCCCTTTTTGATAAAAACTTATCTGACATTGAAGAGGAGCTGGCCCTCCAGCTCCTCTTCAGCTTCGTCAAATAGCAGGATCAGCGCACCATAGCGGCGCTTCTGTCCACTTCCCAGATGAATAAACTCAATTTCCAGCGGCAACGGCACCTTCGCCGCGATCAGCACATCCCATAAACTGTCGAGATCGGTAATACCGTGTGGCTCAAGAGCGAAGCGCTCGCTGAACTGACGATAAAAATGCGCCCGATCGACAATCACATTAAAGTCAAAAATCTCTTTTCTCATTAAGGCTGCTCCGCTGAAAAAACTGCCGGACGACGCTCGTCGCCCGTCGGATTACAGTCCGCCGATATGCAGGGCTTTTACCTCAAGGAACTCCTCCAGGCCAAGCACCGACCCTTCACGCCCCAGGCCTGATTCTTTTACACCGCCAAAGGGAGCCAGTTCGGTCGATACTGCACATTCATTAATGCCTACCATGCCGCTTTCCAGCGCCGCCGATACGCGAAATACCCGCTGCAGATCCTGCGTGTAAAAGTATGCAGCCAGACCAAACTCGGTATCGTTGGCACGACGAACCACCTCTTCCTCTTCATTGAAGCGGAAACAGGCGGCGACCGGGCCAAAGGTTTCTTCTTTTGCCAGTTTCATCTTTTCACTGGCATCGGCAATCACCGTAGGCTGCCAGAAGTTTCCGCCCAGCGCGTGCCGGGCACCACCGACCACGATGCGCCCCCCGTTTGCCACCGCATCGTTAACGTGCTCTTCCACCTTTTTCAATGCGGAAGCTTCAATCAATGGCCCGACAACGACACCTTCTTCAGCCCCGTTGCCAACCTTCAGCTTTTTCACTTCCTCGGCCAGCCGTTCCACGAAGCGATCGTAAACACTGTTTTGGATATAGAAGCGGTTGACGCTGACGCAAACCTGGCCGGCGTTGCGGAACTTATTGGCAATCGCCCCCTTCACCGCAGCATCAATATCCGCGTCGTCAAAAACGATATACGGGGCATTACCCCCCAGCTCCATCGACACTTTTTTCATTGTTTCCGCCGCGTTGCGCATCAGCAGCTTGCCGACCTGCGTGGAACCGGTGAAGGAGATTTTTCTCACCTCTTTACTGGCCATAATCACGTCGCTGATGGCGGCGGTATCGCCAGCTACCGCATTAAGTACACCGTCCGGTACACCGGCTTTTTTTGCCAGCGCTAACAGTGCGAATGCTGATAACGGAGTATTGTTGGCCGGCTTGATAATCCCCGTGCAGCCTGCGGCCAGCGCCGGACCCAGCTTGCGGGTCAGCATCGCCATCGGGAAATTCCAGGGGGTAATGGCCGCCACCACGCCGATCGGTTCACGGGTGGCCAGAATGCGCGTTCCGGGCCGGGCAGGTGGAATAATTTCACCATTGGCGCGCTTGGCCTGTTCGGCAAACCACTGAATAAAGCTGGCGGCATACAGCACCTCACCTTCAGCTTCCTTGAGTGGTTTGCCCTGCTCGGCGGTCATCAGCTGCGCCAGCCAGGTTTTATTTTCCAGTATCAGCTTATACCAGCGATAAAGAATTTCCGAGCGCTGACTTGCCGTTTTCGCTCGCCAGGTGGGGAAGGCGGCCGCCGCGGCTGCAATCGCCCGTTCGGTTTCTGCTTTACCGGCTTTAGCAACTTCAGCGATGGTTTCGCCGGTGGCAGGATTGAATACCGGGAACGTGGACTCCGTTCGCAGCCACTCTCCTGCCGCCAGGTATCCGGTCTGGAACAGTTCATTATCCTTAAATGATGAGATCGTCATGATTCCTCCTGTTTTGATTGCCATTATCTCAATAAGTATAGATGGCAAACCCATGCTGTTTTGTGACGGAGTGATATCGGCAGGAGGAAAATGCGGGGTCGGTGCCGGTAGCCTGCGCTACCGGCGGAAGGATCAAATCTGAATCAGGGTGTTTTGGTATTTTTTCAGCATCTGAGCAAGCCGGGCAACCGGTTCGGTCACGCCGATCGGTGCCTCATACAGCGCCAGCTTTTGCTGGTAAATATCAAATTCGGACAGCAGACGGGTGAAATAGTGACGCCGTTTCGCATCAGTACTCGCCGAAATAACACGGTCAGCGGTGTGGCGCAGCTGTTTATGGAAGGCCGACAGATCGTCATTAATCGGAATATCCGCATCGCGCAGCCTTTGATGGCCAATAATCAGCGTCAACGCCAGGCGGAATTTATCAATATCGCCAGGGAAGATATTCAGCAACATAAACAGCTGCTGATACAGCGCGGGTAGATGGTTTTCCCGCCGCCTCGCCGTATTGGTCGTCATCGCTGATACCGCCGCATACATAAAGCGATTCAGCAGCGTGCGGCCTATACGCGCCTTGGAGCTGTCGCGAATAAGCAGAATCACTAACAGCGCCACAAAACAACCAATAGCCTGCCCCAGCGCACCGTCAAGGAAAGTACTGACGTGGAAGGTCATAGGGTTATCCAACGTCAAAATGTTAATTGTGCCGACCAGCGCGCCCAGCGTACCGATTTGACGCCGCTGAATAAAGATACCGGCCACAAATGCCATCACGCCAAGGGCAATACACAGCAACAGCATACTTTGCTGCGTAGCGGGCATGATAACCATGTAGTAGAGCGCTCCGAGCGGAACGGCAAAAATCATCCCGTAAAGAAAATCCTTGGCCATCATTAACGGGTTTGGCATACGCATAGCAAGAGCGGTAATGACCGCCAGCATAATCATCGCCCCGCTGCCAGAGGTCCAGCCGGTCCACAGCCAGAATAATGAGCCCACGGCCGTGGCAACGAAAGTACGAAGACCGTTAATTAACGCATGGCGAGTTTCTGCCGACCGCATTCTGACCACCGGTTCGGCATTCAGCACCTCTTCTTCGATACGGCTGATGCTGCTGTTGGTGTGAATTCCTTTCAGCAGCAGCAAATAGCGGCTGGCCGCAGCGACCCAGCTGCGAATGGTTGCCGGAGTATTTTTGCTGCCGCTGACGGTGATAATCCGGCGCATGATTTTCATCCGCTTATGGATATCTGCCGTACTTTCAACCGGCTTTTCAAACAGCAGTAGAAACTGTGGCGGCACATATTCCGGGCGGGAGTTCTGGATCAGGAACGTTTCGCAGGCCTGGGTAATCAACGTCAGCGAAAGCGTGTTCAGCACCGCCATTCGGCGCTCCACCTTCGGCCATCCGCCCGACTCCATCATCAACAGCGAACGCATTCCTTTCAGAGCCGTGGTACGACGAACCAGTCCAGCCCAGGTTTTATCCACTTCATCCTTGTCGGCATGGGCGACGCAAAGCTGCATCAACCGATACTGTTCCAGCAGAAGTGCATCGGCCTCACGGTCGATATCCTGCTTGATGGATCGCGGCGAAAACAGCATATCGGCGAGAATAGCGCAAACAATACCAATAATGATTTCGCTACAGCGCTCTACGGCAAACTGCGGGGCCAGCAACAGCGAACCACTGGAATCAACGCTCACCACGATAATCAGCGCGGTATAACCGGCCAGGCCTAAGGCGTAGGAGTTCTCAAGCTTGATTAACGATGACAGCCACACGCACACGCCGGCCCACAGACAGCACAGCAGCAGCATCAGAAGCGGCGCGCGGATGGTGGCGATCATGATGGTCAATGCTGCTATACAGCCGAGAAAGGTCCCGACAATACGCAGCATTCCGCGGTAGCGCAGTGCACCGGAGAAGGGATCGCCCCCGGCGGCAAAGGCCGTGCCGCCGGCAACAATAGCGGCGGTCATCACCGACCAGCGCGGAGTTTCAAGATTGAATTCAAAGCCGACAAACAGCGCCAGAATGATGGCAAAAGTCAGCTTGATGGGAAATCGCAGACGATACCACTGCATCATTTACTCCACCTTAGCCAAACTCGCGCAGGCGATGCATCAGTTTCATCAGCGGGGAGATGTCTTTTTCCTGGCGATCCTGCGCACCGGTAACCACAACGGTCGCCGTGGTACCTGACGGGAACAGGTTACCCGGCTGCTTGTCCAGGCGAATACGCACCGGCACACGTTGTGCCAGACGAACCCACTCCAGATTTGAATCGACGGTCGCCATGCCTTTGCTGTCAACGGTACTGCTGCTGTTCGTCACCCCGGCGGCCACGCTATCAACGGAGCCAAGAATGACCTGGTTGCTGCCGAGCGGCGTTATCTCAACACGATATCCAGGACGGATACCATCCAGCTTAGTCTCTTCCATAAAGGCCAGCACATAGAACGAATCCCGCTTGACCAACGCCACTGACGTGGAACCCCGGGTAATAAACTCACCGACATAGACATTCAGGTTGGTGATCCATCCGGCCGACGGTGCCTTCACCACGGTGCGTTCCAGATCCAGCTTCGCCAGATCGCGCGTGGCGATTGACTTCGCCAGCTGATGCTCCGTGGTTTGGTAGTCATTATTGGCCTGATCGATAGCCTCACGCGACATGGCGGAGACGCCTAACCGGTTGCGGCGCGACGCTTCGCGACGTTTTTCATCCAGAATTGCCTGGTAGTAGGCAACATCGGCATCCGCCTCTTCCAGCGCTTTTTGATAACGTGGCTGGTCAATAACGAACAACACCTGGCCTTTCTCAACCAGCTGGTTATCACGCACACGCACATCGGTGATCAGGCCGCTCACATCGGGTGCAATCGCGACCACATCGGCGGTGAACTTAGCATCGCGGGTCCAGGGGGATTCGGTGTAAAACACCCACACGCGGAAAATCAGAACCACCGCGATCGCCACCAAAATCAGGGTGATGGCGAAACGGGAAATTTTTCTTATTAGTGCTTTCACGATGACCTCAGACGAACAAGCGGGATACAAGGTAGAACAGACAGCAGTACAGCGCGGTGTTAAACAGCGCTGGGTGCCAGACCCTATCATAGAGTCCGGTCGGCATAAGCAGGCGGCGAACCAGCCAGAACAGCATCAGTGACACGACAATTTCAAAAAAAATGGGCGGAAAAGAAAGCCCGAAAACCACAATAACAGGAAGCACACTCATCTCTTATCCTTGTAAAAACAGTGCCGGAATACGAAGACGCAATAACGATCTCCCACCTGTTTCAGGGCAGTTTAAAGTTCAGGCTGATGATGGCCACGAAGTCGGGCCCGGATCACAACCGGTACTCACAAAATGGTAGCTTATAAAGTGAGTTTTAAAATAGGGAGTAGGACTTCAGAACGGTAGTCCGGCACTGCTATAGTAACGTGCTTGACTATAAGTTATCTACCAAATGTGATCTAAATCACTTTTAAGCCAGGGTTAATAATGGAAAGACTGAAAGGCATGTCCGTCTTCGCCAAAGTGGTGGAGCTGAGGTCGTTCACTGCCGCAGCACAGCAGCTACAGCTCAGCGTTTCTGCGGTCAGCCAGATCGTCACCCGGCTGGAAGATGAGCTACAGGTTAAATTACTGAATCGCAGCACGCGCAGTATCGGGTTGACCGAGGCAGGAAAGATCTATTTTCAGGGATGCCGGAGAATGCTTTCTGAGGTTCAACAGGTTCATGAACAGCTGTGGGCATTTAATAATACGCCAATCGGTACCCTGCGCATCGGCAGTTCTTCGACCATGTCGCAAAACCTGCTGGCCCCGATGACCGTAGAGATGCTGAAGGAGTATCCCGGGCTGATCATTAACCTGGTCACCGGGATTCCCGCCCCCGACCTGATTGCAGATGGCCTGGATCTGGTCCTGCGCGTGGGCGCTCTTCAGGATTCAGGGCTGTTTTCCAAACGTCTGGGATCGATGCCGATGGTAGTCTGTGCGGCAAAAAGCTATCTGGCACAGCACGGTACGCCACAAAATCCCACTGATATCAGTAACTTTTCCTGGCTTGAATACAGCGTGCGGACAGACAACGACTTTGAACTGACTTCGCCGGAAGGCAAGTCAGTTCGATTATCGCCGCAGGGGCGTTTTGCCACCAATGATGCCCAAACGTTAATCCGCTGGCTGAAAGCCGGGACTGGTATCGCCTATGTGCCGTTGATGTGGGTGATAGAAGAGATTAACGCCGGTGAGGTAGAGATCCTGTTTACCCACTATCATTCGATGCCGCGCCCGGTCTATGCGCTTTATACACAAAAAGACAAGCTGCCGCTGAAAGTTCAGGTGTGTATTAACTACCTTATCAGTTATTTCGATAAGGTGGATGAGATCTACCGGGAATTCCGCAAGCTCTAGCGTGAAGATATAAAAAAATAGGGCAACCGACTGTGCGATCGCCCGATATAAAACCGATGCTGTGTGACGTCAGCCCGGCGGCGGGTTACGCCGTGCCGCCTACCGTGATTTTATCCAGTTTCAGCGTTGGCTGGCCAACGCCGACCGGCAGGCTCTGCCCTTCTTTACCGCAGACGCCAACGCCTTTATCCAGCGCCAGATCGTTACCGACCATAGAGATCTGCTGCATCGCCTCAATGCCCGAACCGATCAGGGTTGCACCCTTCACCGGCTTAGTCACTTTGCCGTTCTCAATCAGATAGGCTTCCGAAGTGGAGAACACAAACTTACCGGAGGTGATATCAACCTGACCGCCGCCAAAGTTCGGCGCATACAGGCCATACTCAACGCTGGTGATAATGTCTGCCGGGGTAGATTTACCCGCCAGCATATAGGTGTTGGTCATCCGCGGCATCGGCAGGTGCGCATAGGACTCACGGCGTCCGTTGCCGGTTGGCTTAACGCCCATCAGGCGCGCGTTGAGTTTGTCCTGCATATAGCCTTTCAGAATACCGTTTTCAATCAGTACGTTGTACTGGCCCGAAACACCTTCATCATCAATGGTCAGTGAACCACGCAGCCCTTCAATAGTACCGTCATCCACTACGGTACAGAGCTCAGACGCGACCAGTTCACCCATTTGACCGCTGAATACCGAGGTGCCACGGCGGTTGAAGTCGCCTTCCAGACCGTGACCAACGGCTTCATGAAGCAGCACACCCGGCCAGCCGGCACCCAGTACCACCGGTACAGAACCTGCGGGAGCTGCCACGGCATTCAGATTTACCAGCGCCATACGGACCGCTTCACGCGCCCAGGCATCGGCACGAACTTCACCGTCTTCGTTGGCCAGGAAAAACTCATAGCCGTGACGACCGCCGCCGCCGCTGGAACCACGCTCACGTTTGCCGTTATCCTCAACCTGTACGCTGACGGACAAACGAACCAGCGGACGGACATCCGCCGCAAGTGTACCGTCAGTAGCCGCCACCAGTACCAGTTCGTAGACGCCGGTCAGGCTGGCAGAAACTTCCTGCACGCGCTTGTCGGCAGCACGGGCGGCGCTATCAACGCGATGCAGCAGGGCAATTTTTTCTTCGCGGGTCAGGCTTTGCAGCGGATCGAGCGCCGGATAGAGTGGGCGATGCAGCACCGCACCCAGAGTGTGCGACTGGCCGTTGCCCTGTTCACGCACGATGCTTCTGGCCGCCGTTGCGCTCTGGTGCAGCGCATTCAAGGTGACCTGATCGGCATAGGCAAAACCGGTTTTCTCGCCGCTTACCGCGCGCACACCCACACCCTGATCGATATTGTAGGAACCATCTTTAATGATGCGATCTTCCAGCACCCAGGATTCATGGTAACTGGACTGGAAGTAGAGGTCGGCATAATCCAGCTTGCGTTCGGACAGCTGGCCGAGAATGGCAAACAGATCGTTATGACTAATGTTATTGGCAGCCAGTAGCTGCTCACTCACCAAATTCAGACTCATGAATTCTCACTCAGTATGGAGCCAGCTGCGACTGGCCCTCAATATTCATTTAGGTTCGCTATGTTTACAGCGTGAGGCAATTCCAAAGCCACGTCAAATTCACTTATCGTCGTTTTCCCGCGGCTTACGCAGTACCTCATTGATTTCGGGCTTATCAATTGGCCCGGTGATGTGATAGCGCAATACTGAAATTTTATTCCACAGCGGCCCCAGTACCTTGCTGGCGGCAAATACGGCAGCACCGACCACCGGGTTGACGACAAACGCCACGCCAACCCCGACCGTCGTTGAAATCTCCGGCGCGACCACCGCTTCCATATCAATCTGCCGTCTTACCAGATCCATTTTGCCTTTCATCGCGATGTCCGCTTCCAGGCCATCCACCAGCAGGTTATCCGTGTGCATTACGCCATTTTCAATCCACGCGGTGCCGTTAATCGAATCAAACCAGAAGCCCTGGCCAAAGGTGTCGCTGAAATCAAAGCGCAGCTTGCGAATCAGCGCATCGAAGCTGACCAGGCGCAGCAGCTGACCGGCACGCCCGGTGGAGACGTCGGTGATCTGCCCCGCGCCGAGGTGCGATTTCAGCACGCCGCTCAGCGTTTCCTCCGAAGGCTGCCACGGTGCAGAACGCCAGTGCAGATCGTAGTCAACGTTGAACGGTGCATCGCGCAGCGGACTGCTGATGCCAAACCAGTTAGTCGCCTCGTTGATTTTTTTGCCGCTCAGGACACCTTTCAATGAGGTGCGCTGACCATCCGGGCGGTTTACCCATTCACCGTTAACCGTCAGGCGTGCGTTACCGCTGTCAATCAGCCCGTTTTCCAGCTTCAGCGTGTCACCCGTCGGAGTCAGGGAGGCCTGCATGCGGCCAAATTTTTGCCCGCGCAGCCAGCACTCGGTGCAGTTGAGATTCAGTGCTGGCCAGCGGCTGAAGTTGATGCTGGAAGCATCAGCAGGAAGCGGAGCACCGCCGCCCGAGGTCTGCCACTGCGGGTTGTAATAGAGATATTTGAGCTGAGCTACCCAGGGAGTCGAGCGCTTCATCAGTAGTGTCCCCTCCACTTCTTTCCCCTTCGCCGCCACCGTCGTGTCGCCAGAAACATCCTGACTTAGCGTGAGGTTAAGATCCTGCCATCGCTGGCCCGCCAGCGTCAGAGCGGGGGTATGCAACCGGATGTCGCCCGGTAACGCGCTGCTGCCCGCTTTGTCGTTTTCAGAACCAGCAGCGGCCATAAGCCCCATCCACGCGCTACCGTCAAGCGGCGGCAGATTTAGCACCACCCCCTGAGTCTCCGGCAGCGGCGGCGTGCGTTTCGCGTCGTTCTCCCAAATACCGCGATCGATGCGCAGCTGTTTACCCAGCAGCCAGCGGCTGTTAAAACGATGACTGCTGCCGACCGAACCACTGAGATCGAAGCTGTTGAGGTTGCCTTTAGCCGTTAGTTTAACCGGCATATTCGCGGGTTTGCTAAGATCTAATGGCGCAGGTAAGTGACTGCTTACATTTTTCAGTTCACTGTCGATATCAACCTGATAATTTGCACCACCGCCGTGCGGTAGAGTAATTTGAACTTTCCCCTTCCACGGCAGATTTCCCGCCAGCTGCGACCTTACCGCTGGCGGTATCGCAGTGACCTCACCTGGCTGCCAGTCCGCCCGCAGATCTACGCCAATCTGATAGTCTTTCTCACCTTCCTGCGTGTTAAAACTGACCGCAAGCGGCTGACCAAACCAGCGTGCATGCATCAGGTCGCTTTTCAAATCGCCGTTATCGTAGGTGAGTCGCCCGGAAAGCTGTTCGAAGGTGGTTTCCAGCGGTTTGATATACAGAGAGTTGTTCTTAAAGTTAACATCGCCGGTAGCGCGCACCTGCTGGCCATCCAGCGGGATATCAATATGTAAGTTACCACTCACATTTCCGCCAACCTGTAGTTCATCCAGTGCAGCACCCAGCGAAGGCTTCAACGGCGAATCGTTGAAATAGTCGCGAACCTGGTCACCGCCGCCGCTAATTTCACCGTCAATCAGCAGTTTCTCTTCCAGATAATCAGGGATGACCGCCGAGATGTTACGCCCCTGTACCTCACCCAGCTTTGTTTCTTCCGCCTTCATCCACAGGCCGTTATTCACAAAGTCGAGATCGATCGCCAGGTTTTCCAGCAGCGGCCAGCCGGGCTCAAACTCGTAGGTGGCTTTTCGCAGCGGCACCGCGACTTCAAACATGCCTTCGTTGTGCTTAAACGGGAACTGATGCGGGTCGCCGGCAAAGATCAGCGTGGCGTTATCCACCTGTCCGCCTTTCAGCGCGCCGCTAAGGTAGTTGGTCAGTGACGTGCCCATCAGCGGTTCCGGGAAATAGCGCCAGGCATCGGCGGCGTCCGTCAGTTTGATACCGGCCAGGATGTCCAGACGTGGGGGCTGACCTTGATGCTGCTGGTAATGGAAATCACCACGGGACCAGAGTGAACGGGCCTGTACGTCAAGCTGCTCGCCGGACAGCGTCAATCCGTCAGCATTATGTTGCCAGTTCAGCGCACCGGAAGCCCGGTTAATTTCCAACGGGGCACGGAACATATCGCCATAGGGTATTGTCGCCTGCTGCACGGAAAACGCCAGCTGACCGTCCGCCGCGCTGCCGGAAAGCGAACCGTTAAGGTGCTCCATGCCCGGCAGCAGCTTCCACTGCTGCCAGCTGAGATTTTGCCAGCGGGCCTGAAAACGTGTCAGTTCGGGCTGGTTCAGCGGAACATCGGCGGCCAGCGACTGTATCTCACCGCGCGGCTGCAGCGCACGCCAGTTTTCCAGCAGCTCCGGCGACAGTTTGGCGAATAGCGGAATCAGCGGGTCGAGTGAACCTAAGTCCAGATGCGTGGCGCGCACGCGCATTTCCGCCTGCTTATCAGGCCCCGGCAGTTCGCCGCTTTGCGGCAGCCAGAGCATGGAAAGCTGGCCCTTTGGCCACGGATTGTCGTCGGTGATAAAGCGCGTTTGCGGGATGTTAAGCAGCCAGCCGCGGTTAAAGCGGCTGATATGCGCAGTCAGGTTATCCACGCGCAGGTGATGCGGCCGATCGGAACCCTCCCACTTTGCTCCGCCTCGCTTCAGCCAGACATCGCCACCCCAGACCTCACCGTTTTTCACTTCCATCCAGGCGGCAAGGCTGAATTTTGCGCTTTCGAGGCTGGTATTGTCGCGCATCCACTGCCCCAGCCACGGCTTCACATCCACATCATCAGCCTGCATCCACACGCGGCCGGTATCCAGATAACCGTTGCTGTCACTCAGATCGAGGCGAACCTGCACCACGCCGTGCTGGCCGGTAAAGCTGGAGAGGCTGACCAATCCCTCGGCCCGGTGACGGTTACTTTCGTTCAGCCAGGTGAGCTGAGGCATCGCCAGTTTGGCGCGCTGGCCGGAAGGGGTAACGAAGCTGATTTCACTGTCGCGCAGGTCGAAGTGATCGAACTGCCGCAGGAACAGGTTATTGAGGCGATCGGCCTGCAGATCGGTTTGGCTGCCACTACCGGAGAGCGGGGTATTGGTGATCAGATTAAGCTGCCAGAAGGTCAGATCGCGAAACTGCCAGCGCAAATGCAGCAGCGATTGCCAGACGTCCAGCGCCAGGGTAACGCGCTGAATGCTGACGCTGCCGCCGTCAGACAGCGCTGCCTGAATATCTTTGATTTCCAGCCGCGGGCCGAAAGATTCCCAGTTACCAGCCAGTGAACTGACCGTCACCTTACCGCCCACCGCGGCCGATACGCGCTCCAGAATCGGCTCACGCCAGGTATTCATATGCGGCATCACCAGGCGTAAGCCACTGACTAGCAGCGCAATAACCACAACTAACGTTGCGCCAGCCAGTAGCAAAATCCTCGGCAGTTGCCTCACATGCCTCTCCTTGTTTCGTTCCGGGGTAACAGTTTTTACTCTACATCATCACTACGTCAAACTGTTCCTGCGTATAGAGAGGCTCAATCTGTACTTTAACCTGTTTTCCGACGAAGATTTCTACTTCTGCCAGCGCATGGGATTCATCGCTCTTCAGTGCCTCACCGACCGCAGGAGAAACATAGACGAGGAATCGGTCGGAATCATAAGCATGATGTACGCGAACGATCTCACGCATGATTTCGTAACACACGGTTTCTACCGTTTTAAGCGTACCGCGCCCTTTACATACCGGGCAGTCCTGGCACAGCACGTGTTCAATGCTTTCGCGGGTACGTTTACGTGTCATTTCCACCAGGCCAAGCTGAGAGAAACCGTTAATACCGGTCTTCACCCGGTCTTTGCTCAGCGCCTGCTCCAGCGAGTGCAGCACCCGACGGCGGTGGTCTTCATTACTCATATCGATAAAGTCGATAATAATAATGCCGCCGAGATTACGCAGCCGCAGCTGCCGGGCGATGGCCTGTGTGGCCTCGATATTCGTATTGAAGATGGTCTCTTCAAGATTACGATGGCCAACGAACGCACCGGTATTAATGTCGATGGTGGTCATCGCCTCGGTCTGATCGATAATCAGGTATCCGCCGGATTTCAGCTCTACTTTGCGATCCAGCGAACGTTGAATTTCGTTTTCCACGTCGAACAGATCGAAAATCGGCTGTTTACCGGTATACAGCTCCAGCTTGGCGGTCATTTCCGGGATATATTCGCTGGTGAATTCCACCAGATGTTCGAAAGTCTGACGCGAATCGATACGAATGCGATCCAGCGCCGCACCGGCAAAGTCACGCAGGATACGCTGTGAAAGAGCGACTTCGCCGTACAGGCGATAGCGGGTTTGATTACGCTTTTTGCGCTCAATCACCTTGGTCCACAGGCGCTTCAGGAACGCAGCATCCGAGGCCAGCTCTTCTTCACCCACGCCTTCCGCAGCGGTACGAATAATATAGCCGCCCAGCTCATCGCAGTAGCCTGAAACCACCGCTTTCAGGCGATCGCGCTCGGCTTCGCTGTCAATGCGCTGTGAAACGCCCACGTGTGAAGCTCCCGGCATAAAGACCAGATAGCGTGATGGCAGAGTAATATCGGTGGTCAGACGCGCGCCCTTGGTACCCAGCGGATCTTTCACCACCTGCACCATCAGATCTTGCCCCTGACGAACCAGCTCGGAGATATCCCGCACCGAAAAGTTTTTCTGTTCATCACCGGCGACGCATTCAGTGTGCGGCATGATGTCGGAAGCGTGAAGAAAAGCCGCTTTCTCCAGGCCGATATCAACAAACGCCGCCTGCATCCCAGGCAGAACGCGGCTGACGCGGCCTTTGTAAATATTACCGACGATGCCTCGGCGCGCTTCGCGCTCGATATGAATTTCCTGCAAAATGCCACCGTCGATATAGGCAACGCGGGTTTCCGACGGCGTAATATTAACCAGCAACTCAGCTGTCATATTGTCCTCTCACTTCACGCAGCGCCAGAAAGCTGCTGAACAGCTCGGCGGTTTCAACCAGCGGCAATCCCACCACTGCGTAATAGCTTCCGTTAATTTTTCTGACAAAGTTTCCACCCAGTCCCTGAATACCATACGCGCCGGCTTTGTCCATCGGTTCACCGCTGGCGATATAGTTCCTGATATCTTCTGGTGTCAGTGAGCGAAACGTCACATCGGTGACAACGAGACAATCAAGCGACCGCTTGCGGTCGGCAAACGCTACGGCAGTCATCACCTGGTGAGTCTGGCCGGAGAGCTTTGCCAGCATCACGGCTGCGGCATCTGCATCGGCTGGTTTTTCCAGCACTTCATTATGTAATACGACAATGGTATCGGCCCCCAGTACGGGCAGATCCTGGCGGGCAGCGGCCACGCCGGCCTGCGCTTTTTCCAGCGCCAGCCTGCGGACGTAGTGTTCTGCCTGTTCGCCGTCGCGACGCTGCTCTTCTACCTGAGTAGAAATACGTTCGAATGACAAACCAAGCTGAGTCAGTAGCTCACGACGACGGGGAGAACCAGAAGCCAGATACAGGGATACCATAATTGTCCTTTATTGTACGGCGAACTGGCGGCGAATTTTTCTCATCAGTAAGAACAACCAGGGCCAGAGGATGCCGTCGATGACGCTGCTCCAGAAAATTTCTGGTCTGAACGAAACGTTGATCACCAGGAACTCTGCCCAGAAGACGATCACATCCATCGCCAGCGACAGCACCATCACCATCAGTGCCTGCTGCCACAGCGCCAGATTACGGAACAGCTGGAATTTAAACGCCACCAGATAAGCGATAATGCTCAATGCCAACGCACGCACGCCCAGCGTTGAACCAGAGATGAGGTCCATTATAGATCCCATCACGAATCCTGTACCGACATTTACCCGATGCGGCAGCGCCAGCACCCAGTAAATCAAGATCAGCAGCAGCCAGGATGGCCGGAACATATAAATCTGTTCCGGCCAGGGCATGATTTGCAATACCAACGCGACGAGAAATGAGAGCCAGATGACCCAGCGACCATGACTGCGATAGCTACTCAAGGCTGACCTCCACGCAACGGAGACTGGCGACGAGCCGGCGCGGCTTCAGCTGGCGCGGGGGACGTCACGGCAGCCGTGCCGGGCGCGGTGCTACCACTTTCGCTGGCGGCAGGCGGTGCAGGAGGCCCCATTTCGCTCACCGGCGGCAGCACCTGAGGCATCATCTGCATCAGACGCTCGTTTGCCACGCGGTGAACTTCATCAGGCGCCATTGGCATGGTGCCATTTCGATCGGCTCCCCACAGCAGCAGCAGATAGCGCAGACGCTGAAGGCCGGCGGTCGGACGAGCCTGAATGACCGTGTAGGCACGCTGCGTATCCACTTTCACCGACGACACGACGCCGACGGGATAGCCTTCAGGGAAGCGCCCACCGAGACCCGACGTCACCAGCACGTCGCCAACCCGAATATCGGTATTGCCCGGCAGATGCTCAAGCTGCAAATCTTCCGTGCAGCCATTGCCGGCCGCGATCACGCGGATATCGTTGCGCAGTACCTGGATTGGCAGCGCGTGTGAGGCATCGCAAATCAGCAGCACGCGGCTGGTGATTTTGCCAACGGCAACCACCTGCCCAACCACGCCTTTATCACTAATTACCGGCTGTCCTTCGTAAACACCGTTTACGCTGCCTTTATCAATCACTACCTGATCGGTATAGGGATCGCTGCCGGTGGAGATAACCTGAGTGACCATTTTGTGTTCGTCCTGACGCAGCGGCGAACCCAGCAGCTCGCGCAGGCGGGCGTTTTCCTGCTTGAATTGACCGAGCATCAGCAATTCACTGTTCTTCAGGATCAGTTCACGGCGTAAGGCTTTATTTTCCAGCTCAAGCTGCTGGCGGGAGGCCAATGTTTCAGAAACATCGTCCAGAATTTGACGCGGCCCATTGGCCAAAAAGTAGAATGGACTAACGGCGGTATCCATATAGGTACGTATTTGGGTGAAAGACCCCATACGACTATCGGCAACAATCACGCCTATTGCCACTATAACCGCTAAAAATAAGCGTAACTGCAGGGAAGGCCCCCTGCTGAACATCGGCTTCATAAAATCGGCGTTTTCCTCGACAACATGTAAAAGGAGTGCGGGCAGCGTCCCGTCACTCCCTTCAGGCAAATTATTCTTCGCTGAACAAATCGCCGCCGTGCATGTCAATCATTTCCAACGCTTTACCACCACCGCGTGCTACGCAGGTCAGCGGATCTTCTGCAACGACCACCGGAATACCGGTCTCTTCCATAAGCAGGCGGTCCAGGTTACGCAGCAGCGCACCACCACCGGTCAGTACCATGCCACGTTCGGAGATGTCAGATGCCAGCTCTGGCGGGCACTGTTCCAGGGCAACCATGACGGCGCTCACGATACCGGTCAAAGGCTCCTGAAGTGCTTCCAGGATCTCGTTAGAGTTCAGCGTGAAACCACGTGGAACCCCTTCGGCCAGGTTACGACCACGCACTTCCATCTCATGCACTTCATCACCCGGATATGCCGAGCCGATACCATGCTTGATGCGTTCTGCGGTCGCTTCACCGATCAGTGAACCGTAGTTACGACGCACATAATTAATGATGGCTTCATCGAAGCGGTCACCACCAATACGTACGGAAGAGGAATAAACCACGCCGTTGAGGGAAATCACGGCAACTTCTGTTGTACCGCCACCAATATCCACAACCATTGAACCGGTCGCTTCAGATACCGGCAGGCCAGCACCGATTGCCGCCGCCATCGGTTCCTCAATCAGGAACACTTCGCGCGCACCTGCCCCCTGGGCAGACTCACGAATAGCACGGCGCTCAACCTGCGTTGCACCAACCGGCACACACACCAGCACGCGCGGACTTGGGCGCATGAAGCTGTTGCTGTGTACCTGTTTAATAAAGTGTTGCAGCATCTTTTCAGTCACGAAGAAATCAGCGATAACGCCATCTTTCATTGGACGAATAGCCGCGATATTGCCGGGCGTACGCCCCAGCATTTGTTTTGCGTCATGACCTACTGCCGCCACGCTCTTAGGAGAACCGGCACGATCCTGACGAATAGCAACGACGGAAGGCTCATTAAGAACAATGCCCTGTCCTTTCACGTAGATCAGGGTATTGGCGGTACCCAGGTCGATGGACAAGTCGTTGGAAAACATGCCACGAAATTTTTTAAACATACTAAAGGATAATCCTGCAAGCTGGGAGCGGAAAATAAAATCCGCTTACTTTACCAACCACACGAAGCAGCGACAAGGCGCAAAAACAGTCTACTTCGGTGAAAAATCATGCTATCTCGCGCCGGTGTCACAACCTTCAGCAGCATCCTCTGCAAAAAATGCTGATAACGCGGCATCCTGCCCTGGGGTTTAGACGGATAAAGCGGACATAACATACATAATATTTAACATTTTAGTTTCGCTTCGGCTGGCAAGGAAGCCGCTTCGAACCACACCGCGTGGCTATTCTACGTGAAAACCCGGCTAACGGCAGGCTAAACTCGATATCTTTGCGAATATTTTTTCACGTTGCTGCTGACCGGCTGAGAGGACGCAAAAAAGTCCCCCTGACCACCGGTAACGCCCAGCTCAACCAGGGTTTGCCACTCCTCTTTAAAACGCACTCCGGCAGCAAAAACCCGGGTTGATGTGTGCTTGCAGCTTTCAATCAGGCTCTGCACAAACAGCTGGTTTTCCGTGCGCCGTTCAATATTACGCACCAGTCCCGGGTGCAGCTTAATCAGCTCCACCTGAAACTGCCGTATATAAGCGGTACTAACCACGGTTAACCCTGCCTGGTTGATGGCCACGCGGCAGCCAAAACCATAGATCAAACGAAACACCGGGTCCAACCGGTTGAAATGTTGACACACATCCGCTTCTGCAAGTTCAAATAAAATACGTTTTCTTTGTGATTTAGTGCATTGCAGCAAACTATCGCGCAGCCAGTTGAGGAAACTGCGCTGCAGCAGGGAGTCCAGAGTCAGGGGAATCGCCAGCGTCTCTTCGGGCCACAGATCGACCAGCGTCAAGATCCGCGTCACCATCTGGCGGTCGTAGCGCTCCGCCAGTCCAAGCTGCTGCGCCAGTGGCAGGTATTCCGCCGCCAGCAGCTCTTTTTCGCCGTCAAATATGCGCGGCATCATCTCACGGTGATGAACCTTGCCTTCGCTGGTCACCGCCGGTTTCTGATACAGGCGAG
The DNA here is from genome assembly GCF_059420805.1 of Erwinia sp. GW821-FHT03D09. Lineage (NCBI taxonomy): Bacteria > Pseudomonadati > Pseudomonadota > Gammaproteobacteria > Enterobacterales > Erwiniaceae > Erwinia > Erwinia sp. GW821-FHT03D09. The sequence continues at coordinate 17,504 of NZ_JBWKUK010000012.1, read as the reverse complement.
GGCCGCCACGATTAACGGTATTTTCCAGTAGCGTGCGCCATTTCACGCTGCCCCGCCCCAGATCCTGAAGTGCACCTTCACCGACCGACCAGCCGTTTCCCCCCTGCAACGTTGCCTGACGAGTGGCCAGTTCGGCATTTTCCATTACCTGCTGCGTAGTCTGGCCGCTGCGCCAGCCGCTGATACCGATATGAATCATATCTTCCCGGTCCAGCATGCGCGTTGGCGGCAGTGTATCGACCGCCTTAATCAGCTGTGACGCAATCCCGTCGGCATCTTTGACGCTGCGATGCGGCAACAGCACGGCAAAGTCGCTGCGGAAGTAACGCGCCAGCAGCGCACCGGGATAACGTAAAACAAAGGTCGAAAGGAGGTTAACCAGCGCAAACAAATAGTCCTGTACCTCAGTATGACCCCAGCGCTCCCGCAGCGTGTCAAAATCCGGCAGACGGATCATCATTACCATGCCGTGGGTACCAACTGCCTCTGGGTCCTCCAGTAACGTGGTCAATTGATTATCAAAGAACAGGCGATTATTTAATCCGGTACGCGGGTCCTGAGCGGCGAAGGTGCGGATCAGCGTATCGACGCGGTAATGTTGCTCCCCTGCCTCCTTCAGATCCGCCAGCAGCAGGTCTATTGCGCTACTCGCTTTTGCCGGCCATTCATGTATCGATCCCGGCCTGACGCTGAGGCGTTCACCTTTGATGATTGCTTCCGCACGCACCTCCAGCTTTTCCAGGCCTTTCAACTGCCGGTAAAGCCAGCGGTGGGCCTGCACCATTAGAAATGTCATGATCGCCACTACCGCAAAGATAGCCAATAACGTTGAGGCTCCGATCATCGAGCTGAACCAGGTTTTAGTCGAATCGATCCACATAACGCGCAGTGTTAAATGAGGATGCTGGCGGAGATGAATATCGATCTGACGAAAGCGGTTCGGCTCATCATCCAGCAGCGACTGCTGATGCCGGGTAACCTGCAGCAGGGTACTGCTGCCGTCGTTCAGCTCAATCCGTTCAATCTGTAAGGGGTTCATGACCTGGTGGAGCCAGGGAGATATCTGCTGCGGAGACTGGGTTAGTAAGGCAAGATCGACATCGTCAGCCATACGTTCAACCCGAAATTCTGCTCTCTGGTTGCTAATATAGAAGAAGCTCAGCACGCAGCCCACCAGCATTAGCAGCATTCCTAATGTGCAGAGCAGTGTGATAATCGCAGAAAGTTTGGTGGTTAATCGCATCCTTGTGCCCATTCAACTGCGGTGACAGATACGCCATTAACGGTAATGCACGCTCGTAGATTAATGGCAGGTGGAAAGCAGGCCCCTTGCCTGAGTAACACGGGATGGAAAAATACCATAACCCGGATGCCGTTTGCTTGTCTGGTGTCAGATAATCAGAGGTTTCTGCGAGTATAGTCGTCCCAGGTACTTTTTTCATTGAACACGCAATCTCAGGAGACTCACATGCAGGCACTGGTTCTCGAACAGGCAGACGGCAAGACGCTGGCCACTCTTCAACAGATCGACAGCAGCAGTCTTCCTCCGGGCGAGGTCATGGTTGATGTTGACTGGTCAGGGATTAACTATAAAGACGCGCTGGCCATTACGGGTAAGGGAAAGATTATCCGCCAGTTCCCAATGGTACCCGGTATTGATTTTGCCGGAAAAGTACACACCAGCAGCGATCCACGCTTTCACACCGGCCAGTCGGTGGTGCTTACCGGCTGGGGCGTTGGTGAAAATCACTGGGGCGGGCTGGCCGAACAGGCGCGGGTAAAAGCAGACTGGCTGGTTGCTCTACCTGAAGGCCTGGAGGCTCGTCAGGCAATGATTATCGGCACCGCCGGGCTGACCGCGATGCTTTGTGTCATGGCGCTGGAAGAAGGTGGTGTAACCCCGGAAAGTGGTGAGGTGCTGGTGACTGCTGCCAGCGGTGGCGTGGGCAGCACGGCAATTGCACTACTGCATGCGCTGGGCTATCGGGTCACTGCCGTCAGCGGGCGCGAGTCAACCCACGACTATCTGCGCCAGCTGGGTGCGGATAACATTTTGCCGCGCAGCGAGTTCAGCGCAGCTTCCCGCCCGCTGGAAAAACAGCGCTGGGCCGGCGCGATTGATGCCGCCGGGGGACAGGTACTGGCCAGCGTACTGGCGCAAACCTCGTGGGGCGGTGTCGTCGCCGCCTGTGGTCTGGCCGGTGGCTTCGATCTGCCCACCAGCGTGATGCCGTTTATTTTACGCAATGTACGCCTGCAGGGAGTAGATTCCGTGATGGCTCCAACCGCACGACGCATTACCGCCTGGAAGCGTCTGGTCAAGGTATTGCCTGCCTCGTTCTATCAACAGGCCACTACCGAGATTTCGCTGGCGCAGGCCGCAGAATCGGCTGAAAAACTGTTAAATAATCAGATAACCGGCCGCACGCTGGTACGCATTCGCTGATCCTTTCGCCCCGGTGTATTCGCCGGGGCTGATTTATCTATTCATACTTCATTTTTCTGCAAACCTTCGCTAAAACTTCTTCTCCAGGCCATGCTCTAACAACCACAGTCTTTGTCGAGAAATCCCATGAAATCCGTGAAAAAGCTGTCTGAAAACGACATCACACCGGAAAGCGTATTTAATACCCGCCGCCGTACGTTGTTAAAAATGCTGGGAATGAGTGCCGCGGCTTTTACCCTGCCCGACGCCGCACGGGCCGATGTGCTTTCCTGGTTTAAAGGCAACGATCGCCCGAAAGCGATGCCGGGTAAAGTGCTGGAATTCAGCAAGCCCGCGCAGTATCAGGCTGATTTGCCGCTAACGCCGGAAGATAAAGTCACGGGATACAACAACTTCTACGAGTTCGGATTGGATAAAGCAGACCCCGCCGCCAATGCGGGTACGCTAAAAATCACCGACTGGAAGATCACCATCGACGGTGAAGTGGCGAAACCACTGACTTTAGATATGGATGATATCTTTAAGCGCTTTCCACTGGAGCAGCGAATCTACCGCATGCGCTGCGTTGAAGCCTGGTCAATGGTGGTGCCGTGGATTGGCTTCGAACTGGGTAAATTGCTAAAAGCCGCCGAACCCACCAGCAATGCGCGCTATGTCGCCTTCCAGACCGTTTATGCTCCGGACGAAATGCCCGGTCAGCAGGATCGCTTTATCGGCGGCGGGCTGGATTATCCCTATGTGGAAGGATTACGGCTGGATGAAGCCATGCATCCGCTGACCCTGCTGACCACCGGCGTTTATGGCAAGGGGCTACCGCCGCAAAACGGTGCGCCGATTCGCCTGACCGTACCGTGGAAATACGGCTTTAAAGGGATCAAGTCCATCGTCAAAATCAGCCTGGTTAAAGATATGCCGCCTACGACCTGGAACCAGCTGGCACCCAACGAATATGGTTTCTTTGCCAACGTGAATCCGCATGTCGATCATCCCCGCTGGTCGCAGGCCAGTGAACGCGTGATAGGCTCCGGCGGCATTCTGGATGTTAAGCGCCAGCCGACACTGTTGTATAACGGCTATGCCGAACAGGTGGCTTCGCTCTACCACGGTCTTGATTTACGGGAAAACTTTTAAGTGATGCGCCTGAACGCCAAACAAATAACCACCCTGAAGGTTCTGCTGCATCTGGCCGGATTTCTGCCGCTGCTTTGGCTGTTGCTCTCAATCGATCAGGGCTGGTTCAGCGCCGATCCGGCGAAAGATATCCAGCATTTTACCGGCAGAATGGCGCTGAAGTTTCTGCTGGCCAGCCTGGTCGTTACGCCTCTCGCTCGCTACGGCAAGCAACCCCTGCTGATCCGTGTACGCCGTCTGTTGGGCCTCTGGTGTTTTGCCTGGGCTACCCTGCACCTGGTCAGCTATTCGCTGCTCGAACTGGGGTTCGACAATATTGGCCTGCTGGGTTCAGAGTTGATTTACCGACCGTATCTGACCTTCGGCTTGATCAGCTGGACTATCCTGCTGCTGCTGGCCGCCACCTCCTTCCAGAAAGCCCAGCGTCGATTAGGGAAACACTGGCAAACGCTGCATTACACCGTCTATCTGGTGGCAATCCTGGCACCCATTCACTATCTTTGGTCGGTTAAGGTACTTTCGCCACAGCCGTGGATTTATGCGCTACTTGCCGCGATCCTGCTGGCATTCCGTTATAAAACATTTCGCAAGTGGTGGCCGTGGTAACCGGTTCTGCCCCTGCAGATAGCGTGTTCTCTGTCACAACGGGATAAATCTTCGGCGTCTTTTTCACGGGCGCTGTGGATTATCTTCGCTGATAAGACCAGTATTTAGCTGCTAATTGCGTTGATATCGTTATAATGCCCGACTTCGTTTGCCAGCCGACATCAAATTTCATCTGAATGAGGTGACAAACCGGCTTTGACGATGTATTTTGTGCGATGCCTCAATTATCGCAGGAGATAGCAGCAAGATGACGGATAAGTTTCATGTACTCCTTTTGAACGGTCCCAACCTGAATCTGCTGGGTACGCGTGAGCCGGAAAAGTATGGCTACACAACACTGGGCGAGATTGTCAGCGATCTGACGGCACAGGCCGCAGCGCTGAACGTTACCCTGAGCCATCTTCAGTCCAATGCGGAACATGCGTTAATTGATCGCATACATGAAGCGAAAGGCAATGTCGATTATATTGTCATCAATCCGGCGGCATTCACCCATACCAGCGTAGCACTGCGTGATGCGCTGCTGGCAGTCAGCATCCCGTTTATCGAAGTTCATCTGTCAAATGTGCATGCCCGTGAGCCTTTTCGCCATCATTCATATCTTTCTGATATTTCTGCCGGCGTGATCTGTGGACTTGGCGTCGACGGTTATTCCTGGGCTTTACAGACAGCGGTAAAACGCCTGTCACCATCTAATTAAACAGAGTACGGAACCACACTTATGGATATTCGTAAGATTAAGAAACTGATCGAACTGGTTGAAGAATCAGGTATCGCTGAACTGGAAATCTCTGAAGGCGAAGAGTCAGTTCGTATCAGCCGTTCCCCGGCTAACGTTGGCTATCCAATGATGCAGCAGGCTTACGCTGCGCCAATGATGCAGCAGCCGCAGCCCGCTCTGGCCGCCGCCGTTGCTCCTGCCAGCGCACCGGTTATGGAAGCACCAGCTGCAGCTGAAATCAGTGGCCACATCGTGCGCTCTCCAATGGTAGGTACCTTCTATCGCACTCCTAGCCCGGATGCGAAGGCCTTCATTGAAATTGGCCAGAAAGTTAACGCCGGCGACACCCTGTGCATCGTTGAAGCGATGAAAATGATGAACCAGATCGAAGCCGATAAATCCGGCGTAGTGAAAGCGATCCTGGTCGAAAGCGGTCAGCCAGTTGAATTTGACGAGCCGCTGGTAGTCATCGAATAACGAGGCGGACCATGCTTGATAAAATTGTAATTGCTAACCGTGGTGAGATTGCGCTGCGTATTCTGCGTGCCTGTAAAGAGCTGGGCATCAAAACCGTTGCCGTACACTCCACTGCGGATCGCGACCTGAAGCACGTGCTGCTGGCAGACGAAACCGTCTGCATCGGTCCGGCTCAGTCGGTAAAAAGCTATCTGAATATTCCGGCGCTGATCTCGGCGGCAGAAATCACCGGCGCGGTGGCTATCCATCCGGGTTACGGATTCCTGTCCGAGAACGCGGACTTTGCCGAGCAGGTTGAGCGTTCTGGCTTTATCTTTATCGGACCAAAAGCGGATACCATCCGCCTGATGGGCGATAAAGTTTCCGCTATCACCGCGATGAAAAAAGCCGGTGTACCTACCGTTCCAGGTTCTGACGGTCCACTGACCGAGGACATGGATAAAAACCGTGCCTTTGCAAAACGCATCGGTTATCCGGTGATTATCAAAGCCTCTGGCGGCGGCGGCGGTCGCGGTATGCGCGTTGTGCGCAGCGACAAAGATCTGGAGCAATCCATCACTATGACGAAAGCGGAAGCCAAAGCGGCTTTCAACAACGACATGGTGTACATGGAGAAGTACCTGGAAAATCCACGCCACATCGAAATCCAGGTTATGGCCGATGGTCAGGGCAACGCTATCTATCTGGCCGAGCGCGACTGTTCCATGCAGCGCCGTCACCAGAAAGTGGTGGAAGAAGCGCCAGCACCGGGCATTACTGAAGAACTGCGTCGCTATATCGGTGAGCGTTGCGCTAAAGCCTGTGTGGATATCGGCTATCGCGGTGCGGGTACTTTCGAGTTCCTGTTTGAAAACGGTGAATTCTACTTCATTGAAATGAACACCCGTATTCAGGTTGAGCACCCGGTTACTGAAATGATCACCGGCGTGGATCTGATCAAAGAGCAGCTGCGTATCGCTGCCGGTCAACCGCTATCAATCAAACAGGAAGAAGTGACCGTTCGCGGCCATGCGGTGGAATGCCGTATTAACGCCGAAGACCCGAACACCTTCCTGCCGAGCCCTGGCAAGATCACCCGCTTCCATGCGCCTGGTGGTTTTGGCGTGCGCTGGGAATCACATATCTACGCCGGTTACAGCGTGCCGCCGTACTATGATTCAATGATTGGCAAACTGATCACCTACGGTGAAACCCGCGATGTGGCGATCTCCCGCATGAAAAATGCGCTGGCGGAGCTGATTATTGACGGGATCAAAACCAATATCGAACTGCAGATGAAAATCATGTCAGACGAGAACTTCCAGCACGGTGGAACCAACATCCACTATCTGGAGAAGAAACTCGGCCTGCAAGAGAAGTAATCCTGCCTGCTCGTGGGCCTGCATCGTCAGGCCCATTCTCCTTCCCCGTAAGTCACTTCTAAAGGTATTGCCGGGTCATGAGCCTTAACTCTGCTATCCCAGCATGAAACAACCTTTGCCGTCACTCTGAGGAGATACGGATGGATACGCGTTTTCTACAGGCAAATAAAGAGGCCCGCTGGTCGTTCTGGCTTGCTGTGGCCTATCTGGCCTGCTGGGTGCTGACTGCCTGGCTGTGGGACGAACGGCCCGGCATCACCGGGCTACCGCACTGGTTTGAACTCTCCTGCCTGCTGGTGCCCGGCCTGTTTATTTTTCTCTGCTGGCTGATGGTTCGCGTGGTTTTCCGCGATATTCCCCTGGAGGATGACAGTGAAGCTTGAGATTATTTTACCGCTGATTGGCTATTTACTACTGGTCGCCGGTCTGTCGGTGTTTGCCGTGCGCAAGCGCCGCGAAGGGAGCTTCCTCACCGAGTATTTCCTCGGCAGCCGTTCCATGGGCGGCTTTGTGCTGGCGATGACCCTGACCACCACTTATATCAGCGCCAGTTCCTTTATCGGTGGCCCAGGTGCCGCCTATAAATACGGCCTCGGCTGGGTGCTGTTGTCGATGGTACAGGTTCCCGCTGTCTGGCTGGCGCTGGGCATACTGGGGAAAAAGTTCGCGATTCTTGCCCGTCGCTATAACGCCGTCACGCTCAACGATATGCTGTATGCCCGCTACCGCAGCCCGCTGCTGGTGTGGCTGGCAAGTCTGAGTCTGCTGGTGGCTTTTATCGGCGCGATGACGGTGCAGTTTATCGGCGGTGCGCGCCTGCTGGAAACGGCCGCCGGCATTCCTTACGATACCGGACTGCTGATTTTTGGCGGCAGCATTGCGCTGTATACCGCCTTTGGTGGATTCCGTGCCAGTGTGCTGAACGATGCCATGCAGGGTCTGGTGATGCTGCTGGGAACGTTTCTACTGCTGTACGCCGTTATCCATGCGGCAGGCGGCATGCACAGCGCCGTTGCCCGACTGGAAGCGATCGATCCCCGGCTGATAACCCCTTCCGGGGTGGATAACATTCTGACACCGACGTTCCTCGCCTCTTTCTCGGTGCTGGTCTGTTTTGGCGTGATCGGTCTGCCGCATACTGCCGTGCGCTGCATCTCTTATAAAGACAGCAAAGCGGTGCATATGGCCATCGTCCTCGGCACCATCGTGGTCGCCGTTCTGATGTCGGGGATGCATCTGGCCGGTGCTCTGGGCCGCGCCGTGCTACCGGATCTGGCGATCCCCGACCAGGTGATCCCGACACTGATGATCCAGGTACTGCCGCCGCTGGCCGCCGGGATCTTTCTCGCTGCGCCAATGGCGGCGATAATGTCAACGATCAATGCCCAGCTGCTACAATCATCGGCAACGATCGTGAAAGATCTCTACCTGCGCGTACGACCTGAGCATATGGCGAACGAGCGTCTGCTTAAACGCTTCTCCAGCCTGGTGACGCTGGTGCTGGGTCTGCTGCTGCTTCTGGCGGCGTGGAATCCACCCGATATGATTATCTGGCTGAATCTGCTGGCGTTCGGTGGGCTTGAAGCCGTATTCCTCTGGCCGCTGGTGCTGGGGCTGTACTGGGAAAAGGCCAATGCCGCTGGCGCACTGAGCAGCATGATTACCGGTGCCGCCTGCTACACACTGCTGGCCAGCCTGCACATTGAGCCGATGGGCTTCCATCCTATTGTGCCTGCGCTGCTGCTCAGCCTGCTGGCGTTTATTGCCGGTAACCGTTTTGGCCATTCTGCTGCTGAACCGCAGAAGGCCTCCACCCTGTTTGAATAAGAGAATTGCTATGCCCTGGATACAGATGAAAATTAATACCACCGGCGCTCAGGCTGAAGAACTCGGTGACGCACTGATTGAAAACGGCGCAGTATCGGTGACCTTCCAGGATACGCACGATAATCCGGTTTTCGAACCGCTGCCGGGCGAAACCCGCCTGTGGGGTGATACCGACGTCATCGGTCTGTTTGATGCAGAAACCGAGATGCCGGACGTGATTGCCGGGCTGGAACAGCACCCACTGCTGGGATCGGGCTTTCACCATAAGATCGAGCAGATTGAAGATAAAGACTGGGAGCGCGAGTGGATGGACAACTTCCACCCGATGCGCTTTGGTCAGCGTCTGTGGATTTGCCCAAGCTGGCGTGATGTGCCGGACCCTGAGGCGGTTAACGTCATGCTCGATCCGGGGCTCGCCTTTGGTACCGGGACCCATCCAACCACCGCGCTCTGTCTCGCGTGGCTGGATGGCCTGGATCTGGTGGGTAAAACAGTAATTGATTTTGGCTGCGGCTCCGGCATTCTGGCCATTGCGGCGCTGAAACTGGGGGCCGCACAGGCGATTGGCATTGATATCGATCCTCAGGCCATTCAGGCAAGCCGTGACAACGCTGAACGTAACGGTGTTTCTGAACGCCTGTCGCTGTACCTGCCCCACCAGCAGCCGGACAACCTGAGTGCCGATGTGGTGGTCGCCAATATTCTTGCAGGCCCGCTGCGCGAGCTGGCGCCGCTGATTAGCGTGTTGCCAAAAAGCGGTGGTCATTTGGGACTTTCCGGCGTACTGGCGAGCCAGGCCGAAAGCGTCTGTGAAGCCTACGCAGACACCTTTACTCTCGACCCGGTCGCTGAGAAAGAGGAGTGGTGCCGTATTACCGGTATCCGCCACTAAAATTTCGCTGGCACAGGTCATTAGAACTGTGCCAGCGCGTTCTTTACGTCACATGTGCCAAATAACACCCAATTTGACGTAAAAAATGTTGTTATATTGGTCACAAAAAAAGAAAAATCTTTGTACATCATTTCAGCATATTTTTTTAATTTGTTGTTTTATATGAATTAAAATATACGACACGGGCTGAGCTACGCGCGACATTGATCGATAGCGTTAGATTGTTCAAAGTTTGGCCTTTCATCTTCCTGAAAAAATGCGTAATATACGCCGCCTTGCGGACACACTATGGTCACTTTTTTTTCATGCGCATAGGAAATCACCAGCTTCGTAATCGATTGATTGCAGCCCCGATGGCCGGGATCACCGACAGGCCGTTCAGGGCCCTTTGCTATTCAATGGGCGCTGGAATGACCGTATCCGAGATGTTGTCGTCTAACCCTGAAGTTTGGGCCAGCGATAAATCACGGTTGCGTATGGTACACAGTGATGAGCCAGGTATTCGTACCGTGCAAATTGCAGGTTGTGACCCGGAAGAGATGGCACAAGCCGCGCGTATCAATGCTGCATCAGGTGCGCAGGTCATTGACATCAACATGGGATGTCCGGCCAAAAAAGTGAATCGGAAAATGGCAGGTTCAGCACTGCTGCAGCACCCTGAGCTGGTGAAGTCTATCCTCTCAGCGGTGGTCAATGCAGTTGACGTACCGGTAACATTAAAGATTCGCACCGGCTGGGACAGCGACAACCGCAACTGCGTAGAGATTGCCCAATTGGCTGAACGCTGCGGTATTCAGGCCCTGACAATTCATGGACGCACACGCGCTTGTTTGTTCAACGGCGAAGCTGAGTACAACAGCATTCGGACAGTTAAGCAGAACGTATCCATTCCGATTATCGCGAATGGAGACATTACTGACCCGCATAAAGCCAGAGCTGTGCTTGACTATACGGGGGCTGATGCCCTGATGATAGGACGCGCGGCTCAGGGAAGACCGTGGATCTTCCGGGAAATCCAGCATTATCTGGACACTGGGGAGCTGCTGGCACCGATGCCACTAGCTGAAGTAAAGCGCTTGCTTATCGAGCATTTACGGGAACTGCACGACTATTATGGTCACCGCAAAGGATACCGTATTGCCCGGAAGCACGTCTCCTGGTATCTCCAGGAGCATGCCCCAAACGACCAGTTTCGGCGCACATTCAACGCCATTGAGGATGCCAGCGAACAGCTGGAGGCGTTGGAGGCATACTTCGAAAATCTTGCGTAATTAGAAATAAAGAGCTGACAGAACTATGTTCGAACAACGCGTAAATTCTGACGTACTGACCGTATCTACCGTGAACTCACAGGATCAGGTGACCCAAAAGCCACTGCGTGATTCGGTCAAACAGGCACTGAAGAACTATTTTGCTCAACTGAATGGTCAGGATGTGAATGATCTGTATGAGCTGGTACTGGCTGAAGTAGAACAGCCTCTGTTGGACATGGTGATGCAATACACCCGTGGCAACCAGACCCGTGCAGCCCTGATGATGGGTATCAACCGCGGAACACTGCGTAAGAAACTAAAAAAATACGGCATGAACTGATACTAATCAGTTACATGTTTGATAAAAGGCGCTCCTCGGCATGGGAAGCGCCTTTTTTAATGGTTTGATAAACTGCATAAACGATACCGATCTGCTTAAGGAAAAAAATCTGACCGTGTTTTTTTGCCGATAATTCAGAGATTCAGTTCTGGCAATTTTCACGCTTACAATTCTTCTCAGATTATTCGGCTTACCCCCTTCCAGGATGACCTGTAACCTGTGTACACTCAGCGCCAATGGAAATGCCTTCGCAGGCCCGCCGCCCTCACCTTTCTGACCGCAGTGCGTAACCCCCACGAATGTAAAGTTTTGCCGGTAGCGGAAACCGATTAAACCATCGTCCTGATTGGGTGTCTGAGTTACTGTACCGCAGCTATCCGTTTCTTTGATGCAATACAGATTCACCATCCCTTAACGCTATACGAGTAATTATGAAGCATTCACCTAAGTTCCAGAGGGGCTATCTGCACCCGCGTTACTGGCTTACCTGGTTTGGCGTCAGCGTACTGTTTTTGCTGGTACAGCTGCCCTACCCGTTATTACACCGACTCGGCATCTGGATGGGGCGCACGTCAATGCGCTTCATGAAGCGCCGCGTTTCCATCGCCCGCCGTAACCTGGAGCTGTGTTTCCCGGATATGGACCGGGAACAGTTAGAGCACCGTATTGTTGGAAACTTTGAATCCCTTGGGATGGGGCTGATAGAAACAGGAATGGCATGGTTCTGGTCAGATCGTCGTGTTAAGCGCTGGTTCAAGGTTAACGGCCTGCATAATCTTCAGGCAGCGCAGCGCGATGACCGCGGTGCCTTAGTGATTGGCGTGCACTTTATGTCGCTCGAGCTAGGTGGCCGCGCGATGGGCCTCTGCCAGCCAATGATGGCGATGTACCGTCCGCACAATAACAAGCTGATGGAATGGGTGCAGACCAAAGGGCGTATGCGTTCTAACAAGGCGATGATCAACCGCCGTGATTTACGCGGAATGGTCCAGGCGCTTAAACAGGGTGAAGCCGTGTGGTTTGCCCCGGACCAGGATTATGGCCCGAAAGGCAGCGTGTTTGCCCCGCTGTTCGCCGTCCCCCAAGCCGCCACCACCAGCGGTACATGGATGCTGGCCCGTATGGCAAAACCGGCGATGGTGACCGTCGTGCTGATCCGCAAAGAGGATGGCAGCGGCTATGAGTTGGTTATCCAACCAGAACTAAAAGATTATCCGATCGATGATGAACAACAGGCCGCCGCCTATATGAACCGGGTAATTGAGCGTGAAATTATGCGCGCGCCAAATCAGTATATGTGGCTACATCGCCGCTTTAAAACCCGCCCGACTGGGGCGACTTCCCTCTACTGATAGTCCCCACTGAAGTCTGAAAGCCAGCGTATCCTCGCTGGCTTTTATCTATTCCCCTACAAAATCCTTACAAAATTGTTACCTTCCTCACAGCGTTTCCATATAGTGAAACTGTTTGCACCAACTGTGACCAAACCATCTATTTTCGCCCCGCTCCGGTGCGCGATATTAATAAAACTTTCAATCCCCTTCCGATTATTAGTAAAGCTTTCCAAAGAATTCAGCGTAATGCGAACCTGGCACCGTGTTTGCAAAGCAGTGAATAGCCGGACAGGCAAGCGCACCAAAGCGTGCGTTAAAACATAACAATATGATCCCGCCACACAGGATGCTTTATGAAAAAAATGATGCTCTCCACGTTGATTGCCGCTGCAACACTGTTTGCCGTTGCCAATCAGGCCCACGCGGGCACCACTCTGGACGCCATTAAAAAGAAAGGCTTCATTCAATGTGGTATCAGTGATGGTTTGCCTGGCTTCTCCTACGCGGATGCCAGCGGCAAGTTCACCGGTATTGATGTGGATGTTTGTCGTGCTGCCGCCGCAGCGGTGTTTGGTGATGCGGAGAAGGTGAAATATACCCCGCTTACGGCTAAAGAGCGTTTTACCGCGCTGCAATCGGGTGAGGTTGATATTCTGTCTCGTAATACCACCTGGACCTCCGCGCGCGACGGCAGCATGGGCTTTATCTTCGCCGGCGTGAACTATTACGACGGTATCGGCTTCCTGACCCACCAGAAAGCCGGCCTGAAAAGTGCAAAAGAGCTGGATGGCGCAACGGTTTGTATTCAGGCCGGTACCGATACCGAGCTGAACGTGGCAGATTACTTTAAAGCGAACAAAATGCAGTACACGCCGGTCACCTTTGACCGCTCAGACGAATCCGCTAAAGCGCTGGATACCGGCCGCTGCGATACGCTGGCATCTGACCAGTCTCAGCTGTATGCCTTGCGTATCAAGCTGGGCAAACCTGATGAGTTTATTGTTCTTCCTGAAGTGATCTCGAAAGAGCCTCTGGGGCCGGTGGTGCGTCGCGGCGATGATGACTGGTTCACGATTGTGAAGTGGTCGCTGTTCGCCATGCTGAATGCCGAAGAGATGGGTATCACCTCTAAAAACGTCGATCAGATGGCCGCAAAACCAACGACGCCTGATATGGCTCACCTGCTGGGTGCAGAAGGTGATTTTGGTAAAGATCTGAAGCTCGATAATAAATGGGCTTACAACATTGTTAAGCAGGTCGGTAACTATCAGGAAGTCTTTGACCGCAATGTCGGTAAAGACAGCCAGCTGAAGATTGCCCGTGGTCAGAATGCGCTGTGGAACGATGGCGGCATTCAGTACGCACCGCCAGTACGTTAATTCCTCCGAATACCGGGCACCGCTCCAGCGGTGCCCGCATCAGAATTTTCGTTACTGAGGTTTCAACATGTCTCAACGCCCAACCGTAAAAAGGGATTTTTCATTCAGTAATCCTGCGGTTCGCGCATGGCTTTATCAGATCGCTGCGATCGCCGCGGTAATTTTCGTTGCGGGTTATCTGATCCATAACACCATTATCAACCTGGCAAACCGTGGCATTACCTCCGGTTTCGGCTTTCTGGAGCGCAGCGCTGGCTTCGGTATTGTCCAGCACCTGATTGATTACAGTGAAGGCGATACCTACGGGCGCGTGTTCCTGGTTGGCTTGACCAATACGCTGCTGGTTTCCGCACTCTGTATTGTCTTTGCCTCGTTTCTCGGCTTCTTTATTGGCCTGGCGCGTTTGTCTGATAACTGGCTGCTGCGTAAGATCTCTAATATATATATTGAGACATTCCGCAATATCCCGCCGCTGTTACAGATTTTCTTCTGGTACTTTGCCGTATTGCGCAATTTACCCGGCCCTCGCCAGGCACTGAGCGCTTTCGACATCGCGTTTGTCAGCAACCGTGGCCTGTATATTCCCTGGCCTGAGTATGCGCCAGGAACCGGGCCGTTCCTGATCGCGATTTTGCTGGCTGTAGTGATCACCGTAGCACTCTTCCGTTACAACAAAATGCATCAACTGAAGACAGGCCAGCTCCGCCCCACCTGGCCTGCTGCTGCCGCTCTGCTGATCCTGTTTCCACTGGCAACATCGCTGTTTGCAGGCCGCCCAATGCACTGGGATGTCCCTGAGCTACGCGGTTTCAACTTCCGCGGTGGTTTTGTGCTGATACCGGAACTGGCGGCGTTAACGCTGGCACTGTCAATTTATACGTCTTCATTTATCGCAGAAGTCATTCGTTCGGGTATTCAGTCTGTGCCCTACGGCCAGCACGAAGCTGCACGTTCGCTGGGTTTACCAAATCCAGTTACGCTGCGTCAGGTCATTATTCCGCAGGCTATGCGGGTCATCATTCCACCGTTGACCAGTCAGTACCTCAATATCGTGAAGAACTCTTCGCTGGCCGCGGCAATTGGCTATCCGGATATGGTGTCGCTGTTTGCCGGAACGGTGCTGAATCAGACGGGTCAGGCTATCGAAACGATCGCTATTACGATGGGGGTTTACCTCGTTATCAGCCTGTCGATATCGCTGCTCATGAATATTTATAACCGCAAGATGGCCCTCATTGAGCGCTAAGAGAACGGATAATTATGACTGTTGTCACTCATGAAACTTCGCCCGCGGCTCCCAACGTGCTTGCGCGTGTGGTGACCTGGACAAGGAAGAATCTGTTTTCCAGCTGGAGCAATACGCTGCTGACTCTGCTTTGTCTGTGGGTGATGTGGTCGGTTATTCCCCCCACCATGAACTGGCTGGTCTTTCAGGCTAACTGGTTTGGTAGCACCCGTGCGGACTGTACTAAAGAGGGGGCATGTTGGATTTTTATTCACGCACGTTTCGGCCAGTTTATGTATGGTCTGTATCCACATGAGCTACGCTGGCGGATCAACCTGGCCCTGATTATCGGGCTGGTATCGATCGTTCCGATGTTCATCAGCCGTATTCCGCGCAGAGGACGTTATATTGCCGCCTGGGTAATCGCTTACCCGATAGTCGTCTGGCTACTAATGTACGGCGGCTATTTCGGTCTGGAACGGGTTGAAACTCGCCAGTGGGGAGGATTGACGCTGACGCTGATTATTGCATCGGTCGGGATCGCCGGAGCGCTGCCGTTGGGGGTTCTGCTGGCATTGGGTCGTCGCTCAACTATGCCGGTTGTACGCACGCTGTGCATTCTGTTTATCGAGTTCTGGCGGGGCGTTCCGCTCATTACCGTGCTGTTTATGTCCTCGGTGATGCTGCCGCTCTTTATGGCGGAAGGCAGCACCATTGATAAACTTATCCGCGCACTGGTTGGGGTTATCCTGTTTCAGTCGGCCTATGTTGCTGAAGTTGTGCGCGGCGGCCTTCAGGCGCTACCAAAGGGGCAGTACGAAGCCGCAGAGTCACTGGGGCTGGGCTACTGGAAAACGCAGAGGTTAGTTATCCTGCCTCAGGCGTTGAAACTGGTGATCCCGAGCCTGGTGAACACTATTATTGCCCTGTTCAAAGATACCAGCCTGGTGATCATCATCGGGTTATTCGATCTGTTTAGCAGCGTGCAGCAGGCCACCGTCGATCCTACGTGGCTGGGTATGTCAACCGAGGGATACGTTTTTGCTGCACTGGTCTACTGGATTTTCTGTTTTAGCATGTCGCGCTACAGCCAGCATCTGGAAAAGCGCTTTCACACCGGGCGTACGCCGCACTGAGGTTAATTAAATGACTCAAATTATTACCCCTTCTGACGATGCGATGATGATTACGCTCGAAAACGTTAATAAATGGTACGGTCAGTTCCACGTGTTGAAGAATATTAACCTGGCCGTCAAACCACGTGAGCGAATCGTACTGTGCGGGCCTTCGGGGTCCGGTAAATCCACCACGATACGCTGTATCAACCATCTGGAGGAACATCAGCAGGGACGTATTGTGGTTGACGGAACTCTGCTTAACGACGATCTGCGCAATATTGAGCGTGTTCGCACCGAAGTAGGCATGGTTTTCCAGCATTTTAATTTATTTCCGCATCTCAGCGTGCTGCAGAACTGCACGCTTGCGCCTATCTGGGTTCGTAAAACGGCGAAGAAAGAGGCGGAAGAGCTGGCCATGTACTATCTGGAACGTGTTCGCATTGCTGAACATGCACGTAAATTTCCCGGCCAGCTGTCGGGTGGCCAGCAGCAGCGCGTGGCGATTGCACGCTCGCTGTGCATGAAGCCGAAGATCATGCTGTTTGATGAACCTACCTCCGCGCTGGACCCAGAAATGGTGAAAGAAGTGCTGGACACGATGATTGGTCTGGCAGAAGACGGGATGACGATGCTTTGTGTGACCCATGAGATGGGCTTTGCGCGTACCGTTGCGGATCGGGTGATTTTTATGGATCGTGGAGAGGTTGTCGAACAGGCCCCACCACAGGAGTTTTTCTCTCATCCTAAATCGGAGCGAACCCGTGCGTTCCTCTCACAGGTAATCCACTGATTTTATTATTGTAGTCTATTTAAAGGGCCGTTCTAAATTGGCCCATATAACATGACTTAAGGGATGGTATCAATCGCCCTTTAAGAAACAGAATTATCGCCATAATAAAAGGGCCATCCAACCGGGTGGCCCTTTTATTATATTGGGTATGCAGTAAGAGAAGCTGCTTCAGCAAAGTCAGCAAAGTCAGCAAAGTCAGCAGAGTCAGCAGAGTCAGCAGAGTCAGCAGAGTCAGCAGAGTCAGCAGAGTCAGCAGAGTCAGCAGAGTCAGCAGAGTCAGA
>NZ_JBWKUK010000012.1:0-227 GCF_059420805.1 Erwinia sp. GW821-FHT03D09 | reverse complement strand
CAGATCATCACAATTCAGATTCAGCAGTTCAATTTTTTCTTTCGCGACTCTTTCTGCCGGAAGATTAATTGCGGATGACTGAATTACGGATGACCGAATTGCAGACAAAAGAAAAAGCCCTCTGCTTTCGCAGAGGGCTTCGTCTCTATTTGATGCCTGGCAGTTCCCTACTCTCGCATGGGGAGACCCCACACTACCATCGGCGCTACGGCGTTTCACTTCTGAGT